>CAZDYU010000001.1:0-132820 GCA_964509755.1 uncultured Occallatibacter sp.
TAATCGGAAACAAAACTTCAACCAGACTGTTTACACAAAAGACTGGACACTACCTGGCTATCTTGCATGATCTTTCTCCGCAATTTGGATTTGCGCCTAATGATAGCTCAATTCTGGCTCACTGCCCAGTGACAATTTTTCATTGTCGCCCCAATCCACTAGAATTATTGTGTGCGCTCGAGTCTCGTCCATTGTAATGCGCTTCTTCTATCTGGCCACAGCATCCAACTGCAATCAGACCGGATGATTCGGCAATGGTTCTGAATCAAGCGCGGGCGGGTACGCTCGCGCTACACTCTTGCGGAAAGTGTTAAGGGAACAGCATTGAAAAATCCAGCAGAGAAATACTCTTCGACGCGTACGGTTCAATTGCATGACCGCACCTGGCCGGCCAAGACGATTGTCAAGGCGCCAATCTGGTGCAGCGTGGATCTGCGCGACGGCAATCAGGCCCTGATCGATCCGATGGATGCCGAGCGGAAGCGCCGCATGTTCGACCTGCTGGTGCGGCTGGGCTTCAAGGAGATCGAGATTGGATTTCCCGCCGCCTCGCAGACGGATTTCGATTTCTGCCGGGAGCTTGTCGAAACGGGCCGCATTCCGGCCGATGTGACGGTGCAGGTGCTGACGCAGGCGCGCGAGCACCTGATCGACCGTACCTTTGAGGCGCTGCGCGGCGTACCTCGCGCGATACTTCATCTTTACAACTCGACCTCGACGGTGCAGCGCGAGGTGGTCTTCAAGCTGGATCGCGAGGGAGTGAAGAAGATTGCCGTGGAGGGCGCGCGGATGCTCTATGAGCGGGCGGCGGCGCATCCGGGTACCGAGTGGGTCTTCGAGTATTCGCCGGAGAGCTTTACCGGGACCGAACTGGATTACGCGCTGGAGATCAGCGAGGCGGTGCTGGATCTCTGGCAGCCGACGCCACAGCATAAGGCGATTCTGAATCTGCCGGCGACGGTGGAGAATTCGACGCCCAATGTTTACGCGGACCAGATCGAGTGGATTGGCCGCAAACTCGCGCGACGTGATTCGGTGCTGCTGAGCGTGCATCCGCACAATGATCGTGGCACGGCGGTGGCGGCGGCCGAGTTGGCCGTGATGGCTGGAGCCGATCGCGTCGAGGGCACGCTCTTTGGCAATGGCGAGCGTACCGGCAATGTGGACTTGATTACGCTGGCGCTGAATCTCTACACGCAGGGAGTTGACCCGGAATTGGATTTTTCAGACATTCCGGCGGTGATCGAGTGCGCGGAGTATTGCAATCAGTTGCCGGTTCATGCGCGGCATCCGTATGCCGGCGAGTTGGTCTTTACGGCGTTTTCCGGCTCGCATCAGGACGCAATTAAAAAAGGCTTTGCCGTGCAGCCCGACAAGCCGCTGTGGCAGGTGCCGTATCTGCCTCTGGACCCGAATGATATTGGCCGCAGCTATCAGGAGATCATCCGCGTCAACAGCCAGTCTGGCAAGGGCGGCGTGGCTTATCTGCTGGAGCGCGATTACAGCGTGCGGCTGCCGCGCAAGTTGCAGATCGAATTCAGCCGCGTGATACAGCAGATCAGCGATACGACGGGCCGCGAAATTCGTCCCGCGGAGATATGGGATGCCTTCCGCGCGGAGTATGTGGATCAGCGCAGCCCGCTGACCTGCACGGAATATGTGGAGAGTTCGAGCGGCGGCGCGGTGCATATCTCAGCGACGGTGCGGGAGGGCGACGCCGAGCACAGGATTGCGGGCGACGGCAACGGGCCGATCGATGCCTTTGTGAGTGCGCTGAATGCGAGCTTCGGCTTGGCGATTCGCGTGGCCGATTACCAGGAGCAATCCATCAGCGAAGGCGCATCGGGAACGGCGATGGCGTTTATCGAGATTCAGTTTGGCGCGCCGGAGCCGGTCTTTGGCGCGGGGATTCATCCGAATATAGTCACGGCTTCACGGGATGCGATTCTCTGCGCGGTGAATCGGGCGGTAAGGCTGGGCAAGGTGGCTTTGCAGGCTGTTGCTGTTTCAGGGTAAGGAGCTTGGCCGGTTATGGCTTTTAAATACCATGCGGAGCTACGAGCAAGGCCGTTTGATTAACGAACTGCTCGAAGGCGGCCAGTGGAAGCGGCCGGCTGAAGTAGTAGCCCTGGTAGACGTGGCAGCCGCAACTGGCCAGGAAGTCCCGCTGCTCGGCGGTTTCCACGCCCTCGGCAACGACGTTCAATCCCAGAGTATTGGCCAGCGCCACAATGGTCTTGGCGATGGCGGCGGCGTTTGCGTCGGTAAGCACGTCGCGCACAAAGGAGCGATCAATCTTCATCTGGTCCAGAGGCATGCGCTTCAAGTACGACAGCGAAGAGTAGCCGGTGCCGAAGTCATCCAGCGAGAAACCGATGCCCTCAGCCCGCAAGGCGCTCATCTTGGCGATGATTTGGTCCACATTTTCTACCAGCATGCTTTCCGTCAGTTCCAGTTCCAGGCGGCGAGGATTGGCGCCCGTGCTTTGCAGAGTCGCCAGGGTGCGATCCAAAAAACCGGCTTGCTGAAACTCGCGGGCGCTGACGTTGACGCTGACCATCAGCTCTGCCGTCTCCGGACTGGCTGCCCAGGCCGCCAACTGGTTGCAGGCCGATTCCATCACCCACTGGCCCAGAGGCACGATCAATCCAGTCTCCTCGGCCAACGGAATAAAGGCGTCAGGAGCCACCATTTTCCTCAAGGGATGATTCCATCGCACCAGGGCCTCAACGCCTTGCAATGAGCCGTCTGCCCGAATCTGGGGCTGATAGTAAAGCTGAAACTGCTGCTCTTCAATGGCGACACGCAGATCCCGCTCCAGCGCGGCGCGCTCGCGCACGGCAGCCTCCATGTACGGGTCAAAGAAATGGCTTGCGCTGCCGCCAATCTGCTTGGATTTGTACATGGCCAGATCGGCCTGTTTCAAAAGGCTTTCAACGGGAACCGCGGCATCCTTGAAGAGGGTAATGCCAATGCTTGCCGAGGCGAGATGCTTGATGACGTCAAGATGGAATGGCCGGGCGATCGAGGCCAGAACTCTTACGGCCAAGGCTTCGGCGTGGTGGGCTGCCTCATCCTCCTTGAGGCCGGCGTTGACTACGACAAGAACAAATTCGTCGCCGCCCAGCCGCGCCACGGTATCGCCATCGCGCACACAGGCCCGCAAACGCTCGGCGACCTCGCGCAAGAGCAGGTCGCCGATGTCATGGCCGTGGCTATCGTTCAGCATTTTGAATTTATCGATGTCGATCATCATCAGCGCGCAATAGGTTTCGCTTCGCGCACTGGAGGCCGCGGCCTGATTGATCCGATCCATCAACAGTTTTCGAGCGGGCAGGCCGGTGAGCTGGTCCAGTCTCAGTTCGGCCGCCTCGCGGCTGTTGTCGCGCAGGATGAGCAAGGCCCAGGCCATCAAGCCCACCTCGTCGCGCCGCTCGGTCTCCGGCACCTCGACGTCCAATTCGCCATTGGCGACACTGGCGACGCAGGCCAGCAGGCGAGTCAACGCTCCCGATAGGTCGCGCCCAAGAACGAAGGTGATGAGACTGGTCACGGAGATCAGGCCGGTAAAAATCCATAGCAGCGAGATGGTCTTGGCGCGGAAGACGGCGTCAATGTCGTCCACATAAGCCCCAGTGCCAATCGACCATCCCCAAGGCTCGAAGAGGCGGGTATAGGCGATCTTGTCCAGCGCCGCGGCCTGGCCAAATTTGGAGATGCGATAGGTGGTGACGCCCTCTTTTTGAGGGCTGCGGCAGGTGGCCACCAACTGCGCCACCATGTAGGAGACGACCGGCAGCCGGGTGGAATAGGGAGGCTTGAGCAGGTTGTGGCCCTCCCACTCGGGATGCGACCCATGCGCGACGCCGACGCCATCCATCGTCCAAATGAAGAAATAATTGTTGTTGTCATAATGCATGGCGCGCACGGCGTCCTTGGCGGCCTTCTGCGCTTCGGCATCGGTCATCAGGCCTTTTTCGGCCTGGCCGTGGTAAAAATCGACCGTCGAATAGGCGGACTCCAGCAGATGCTTGACCTCGGCGGTCCGCGCCTGCAGCAGCGACTCCTTCAGCGTGAACAGCGAGACGGCGGAGATGCATGCCTGGAAGGCGAAGCCAATCACCAGGACAATCATGAATCGCGCCGATACGCTGAGACGAGCAAGAAGCATGGTGGAAGTACTTTCACCTCGGTAAAGCAAACGGCAGGCAGAGTATGCCTATTCAGTGAATCGGCGACTAACGGGATTTGTTTACTTGGAAGCGCCGCTTTGCAGGCTGCCAGCAATTGATCCGCCCATTTATAATCTGCTTCGGAAAGGGCGCGGGATTGCGCACGGAGGTCGTTTTGGGAGAGATTTCAGAGTTGCACGGACGGATTGCGCTGGTTACGGGTGCGGCGCAGGGAATTGGGCGGGCGATTGCCCTGGAACTGGCGCGGGCCGGAGCCACATTGGCGTTGGCGGATATCAACGAGGCGAAACTGGAAGTAGTTGCCGCTGAGATCGCGGCGGCGGGCGGCACGGCAGAGGCCTTCCGGCTGGATGTTTCAAGCCAGGAGTCGATTGAAGGCGGGGCAAAGGCTATATTGGAGCGCTTTGGCAAGGTGGAGATCCTGGTGAACAACGCCGGCATTACCCGCGACGCGCTGATGATGGGCATGAAGCGCTCGGATTGGGATCTGGTGCTGGCCATCAATCTGACTGGGCCGTTTCTTTTGACCCAGGCCCTGCTGCGGCCCATGATCAAGAACCGCTGGGGCCGGATTGTGAATATGGCCAGCGTGGTGGGCCGGGCCGGGCAGGCGGGTCAGGTGAATTATGCCGCCAGCAAGGCCGGGCTGATCGGGTTGACGAAATCTCTGGCGCGCGAAGTGGCCTCGCGGGGAATTACCGTGAATGCCGTGGCGCCGGGCTACATTGAGACGCCGATGACGGCGGTGCTGGACGAAAAAGTGAGCACGGCGATGCTGGCCGGGATTCCGCTGGGACGGCGGGGAACGGATCAAGACGTGGCCAATGCCGTGAAGTTCCTGGTTTCCGATGCGGCGTCGTATATCACCGGCCATGTGCTGGATGTGAATGGCGGCATGTTTATGGCTTAATGAGGCAGGGCTGGGAATTCTTCGACAATCTCAGCCCAAAGCCTGATTTGTTCTCATACAAACCGGCCCGGCCGCCGATGAAGCCGTTAGAGATGGCGACAATGGCGGCGAGAGTACAACCGGCCCCGAACCCGCAACCCTCAGTGACCGATCTGGAAGGCGTGTCTCGCTTTGTGGCGCGGCAGCCGATCCTGGATCTGCGCGGGCGTGTGCATGGGTATGAATTGCTCTTCCGGGCTGGGCGGGAGACGGCCTTTCGCGGCAACGGCGATTTGGCCACCCGCACCATGCTCGACAATACCGTGCTCTTTGGGCTGGAAAAGCTGACGGTTGGCCTGCCCGCATTTGTGAACTGCACGCGCGAGGCGCTCACCGAAGATCTGGTGAATGTTCTTCCTCCGGGCATGACGGTGCTGGAGATACTGGAAGACATCGAGCCGACTCCGGAGGTGATCGAGGCCTGCCGCAACCTGAAGATGGCGGGCTTCCGGCTGGCGCTGGACGACTTTACCTGGAAGCCGAAGTTCGACCCCCTGGTGCATCTGGCCGACTACATCAAAGTGGATTTTCTGCTGACCGACGCCGTGGCGCGGCAAGCGCTGTTGTGGCGTCTGCGCGGAGCTGCCGTGGCCCTGGTGGCGGAGAAGATCGAGACGCAGGAGGAGTACAAGCAGGCCTGCAAGGAAGGCTTCACACTCTTTCAGGGTTATTATTTCTGCCGACCGGCGCTGCTTGAGAACCGCAAGATTCCCGAGAACCAGGCTTCGCAGATCGAGATTCTGAGCCTGCTGCACTGCGATGTGATCGACCAGCGCAGGCTGACGCGCGCGTTGAAGCACAATACCTCGCTGACCTACCGGCTGCTGCGGCTGGTCAACTCCCCGATGTGCGCGATGCGGCAGGAGGTGAGGTCGATTCAGGCAGCGCTTCTGGCGGTGGGCGAAGAGGCCTTCCGGCGCATTGCCACGCTGGCCATTTGCAGCGAAATGAGCGCCGGGCAGCCAGCCGAGATACTGCGCATGGGATATGTGCGCGGGCGTTTCTGCGAACTGGCCTCGGCGCTCTGCGCGCTGGACGCAACCGAACAATACCTGCTGGGATTGTTGAGCCTGCTGCCGGCGATGCTGCGCATTCCGATGGAAGAGTTGGCGCCGACGCTGCCGCTGCGCGATGAGATTCGCAAAGCGCTTCTGGGCACGGCGAATCCCGAGCGAGCGCTGCTGCAATGGCTGGAGAGCTACGAACGCGGCGATTGGGAGGGCTGCGACGCGGCGGTGGAGGCCGATCAGCTTGACCAGGAGGATCTGGCGGCCTGTTACGCCGAGGCGGTGCTGTGGGCCGAAGCCGCGCTCCGTTCGGCTGCCTGAGAGAGCAAGGGGAGCCGGCGCGTATTGATCCGGCTCGAAAATACTTCAGAGTGAATGCTCCATATTGTCCTTGCTTTTTTTGCGGGAATGGCGGCTTCCATGAGTGCCCGCCCCGCCGCTGCTAGAATCACCTGTGAGCACAAGATGAGCGTACGCGCACTCTATCCCGGCACCTTCGACCCGCCCACCAACGGTCACATCGACCTGATCCAGCGCGGGGCCAAGCTCTTTGACCATCTCACCGTCGCCATTCTCAACAATCCCGTCAAGAATCCCCTCTTCTCGGTCGAGGAGCGCGTCGAAATGCTCAAGGAATCCACTGCCGCCCTGGCCAATGTTTCCGTAGCCACCTTCGATGGGCTGATGGTTGAGTTTGCGCGCAAGCAGGGCGCATCGGCCGTGCTGCGCGGCATTCGCGCCATCAGCGACTACGAGTACGAATTCCAGATGGCGCTGATGAATCGCCGCCTGGCTCCAGAAATTGAAACGGTCTTCTTGCAGCCGGCAGGCCGCTACTCGTTTGTCAGTTCGCGCATGCTTAAAGAAGTCTTCGCCTTCGGCGGCGACGTCAGCGGTCTGGTGCCGCCGAACGTGCTGAAGCGGCTGCGCGGGCGCATTGGGGCCAGCTAGAGCAACTCCAGTGCGCAGTTCAGAGGAGGCCGCACCGGCTCCATTGCGCGCCGGATTGCGCCAGTTGACGCCATCAAGCGGACGCCCGGATAATCGTTGCCTATAGGATTTACCGCTTGGAGATCAATGCAGATTCGAAGGTGAATGGCGCATCGCTGGCGGCGGTGAAGGCCAAGCCGCCTTCGCGACTTACATTCTTTCTCTATGCCTTGGCGGCGGCTACATTTTTCGGCACGATCAACGCGGTGCAGATTATCAGCACTGACAACGGGCAGCATCAGTGGGGCGCGGCCTTTGCGCACGCGCTCTTGCTTTGGTATCTCTTCTTGCCTATTGTTCCTCTGGCCATCGCGCTGGCGCAGAAGCTGCCGGTGGCGCGGGAACACAGGCTGCGCAACCTCGGCATTCACTCGCTCATTGCTCTCGCCGTGGGAGCCGTCCATCCTTATCTCTATATTCTGGTATACTCCCTCGCCATGGAGCCACGCTGGGCGGTCTTTGTGGCCAAGTCTCTGCTGCCTTACCTGCACTATTGGTATATGCAAGACCTGCTGATGGCTGTGCTCGCCTACGCCATGGCCGTCGCCGCCACGCAGGCTTTTCTTTATTACCGGAGCTTTCAGCAGGGGCAACTGAGGGCGCAAGAGGAGATGAATGAAGAGGCACCGCGGATTCTCAACCAGCAGAGCGCCCGCCCGCAGACTGTGAAGCGCATCCTGGTAAAATCCGGCGACAAGTCTATCTTTCTCCGTCCCAGCGAAATCTCGTGGATTGAAGCGCAAGGCAACTACGTGGCGCTGCACGTCGGCGCGCAATCTTATCTTGTGCGGCAGACCATTGCCGCATTGGAGGCAACCCTCGATCCGGCCAGGTTCCAGCGCATCGAGCGATCAATGATCGTCAACCTCGACTCCATTCGCGAGTTGCTTCCCGCCGGACGCGGGGAATGGCAGATCGTCCTCAAGGATGGCGTCACGCTGAAGCTCAGCCACACCTTCCGCGAATCCTTTCTGCGCTTCGCTACCGGCGCTTTTTGAAGGAGAATCATCTTCCGCTCATGCGCCTTCATCCCCGCTTCGAGCGCCTTCGCCACATTTCCAGCGGAATAGCCTGGGCGCGTGGTTAATCTATGCTGTGTGCGGAGCGCATCTCCGCCGGCGAGGCGTTGCCAATGAGGAATATCTTCGGATTTGCTTTCTTGATGCTCTTTGTCTGCATGATGGGCTGCGGTGGAGGCGACGCTGCCGGCAACAACGGCGGATCGCCCCAGATTCCGTCCGCGCCCACCGGCCTGAAGGCCGCGGCAACCAGCGGGATGGTTTCGCTGAGCTGGAACGGAAGCGCAAGCGCCACCGGCTACAAAGTCAAGCGCGGATCGGCCAGCGGAGGGCCGTATACGCTGCTGACAACCAGCACCCAGACCAACTGCGCGGATACTTCGGTCAGCCTCGGATCCACCTACTACTATGTTGTGACCGCGTACGATTCCGCCGGCGAGAGCGGCAATTCCAATGAAGCCTCGGCAACTCTGGCGCATGCGCCCGCCACCTATTATGTTTCGCCGGCGGGCAGCGATTCAGCGCCGGGAACGATCTCTCAGCCATTCGCCACCATCCAGCATGGGGCCAATCAGCTCCTTGCGGGCGACACATTGATCCTGCGCGGCGGCAATTATCACGAGAACGTGACCCTGGCGGTCTCCGGCACGGCCAGCGCCCCCATTACACTGGCCACCTACACCGGCGAAACCCCGACACTGATCGGCGCGTCGCCTGTCCCCGGCCCCTGGACCGTCTACAGCGGCTCCATTTACAGCACGCCGTGGCCCACGCAGCCTATGCAGGTCTTTTCCGGCGGCCATCTGCTGAACGAAGCCCGCTGGCCCAACTCTCCCATCGAAGACCTGGCCGGCATGACCTACGCAACCGCCGACGCGGGCAATGCCACCTCGCTGACCCAAGCCAATCTCCCATCCGTGGATCTGACCGGCGCGTGGATTCGCATCATGGCCGGGCAGGCCTGGGTGGGCTATGACCGCCAGATTGCCTCCGACAACCAGACCACCGGCGAACTTGACTGGAGCCAGCCCGTCAATGAACTCTCCGAGTTGATACCGCGCCGCGGCAACAAGTTCTTTGTCTACGGCAAGCTCAACCTGCTGGATGCGCCGGGAGAGTGGTTCTGGGATCCGGCCACGCAGTTGCTCTACGTCTGGACCCAGGACAGCGCATCGCCGGCGGGAGGCATTGAAGCCGGAAGCGCTGCCGCCGTCCTCAATCTCAGCGGCCAATCCTACATTGCCGTCAACGGGCTGCAAGCGCGCGGCGGCTGGATCAACCTGCAGAACAGCACCTCAAGCACGATCAAGAACTTCCTTCTCTACGCTCCCAACTGGATTCGCGGCTACGATGGGTACGACGTTTCGCCAGAATATTTGGGCGGCATAGACGTCTCCGGTTCCGACAACGTCATCAACGCCGGCCTGATCGAGTTTGCCGGACGCGCCGGCATTCACTTGGCCGGCTCCGGCAACACCGTCGAGCAGGTGACGATTCAGGATTCAGGACTGACCTGGAGCAATGATGCGGGCATCGTCTCCATGGATGGCGCGCAAGAGGTGATCCAGAACAATACCATCCAGCGCACCGCACTGGCTGGCGTGACCATGGGAAGCAGCTCGAAGGTGCTCAATAATCTGGTCACAAGCCCTTGCCTCATCATGGAGGATTGCGGCAACCTGAACTCCTGGGGCCTGGACGGCCTGGGAACGGAGATCGCTTATAACATCCTGCAAAACAACCAGGCCCGCTGGGGCGCGGCCATCTATCTCGATGCCGACTGCCATAACTTTATTCTGCACGACAACCTAGCCAAGCAGATTCTGTGGAACGGAACCAACATCACCGCCACGGACACCATCGAAAACAACACCTTTCTCGACATACAGCATCAGGCAATCAGCTTTGCCCCGGGCGCAACGGCGGTGGGCAAGGATTGGTCGGCGGGAATCGCCGCGCACAACCAGCTCGGCGAGCCGTTCCCCATCGAAGTGGCGCTGGTGCAGCCCACCACCATCATTCCCGACTACGCCTATTACACCGCTTACGTCACGCTGACCCCCTCGCCCGGGCCGCGCCGCGTCGAGGTGGATTTCTCGCAGATGGCCCAAGGCGCATGGAGCCAGAATCAGGTGCCGATGGATCTATCGCAGGTGTGGGCGATCACCTTCACCCTCGATCCGATTGCCAACAATTTCAATTACACCGTCAGCAATCTGCGCCTGCTTCCCACTGGAGCCAGCGGCGACACCGGCGCGGTCGCCGTCAACGGAGGCGACTGGACGGTGAGCTGCAACGGCGGCTCGGCCTGCGCGCTGGCAAATCCCGCCGCCGGCACATGGGGCGACACGGGAAGCAGCGTCTTCAACGGTCAAAATGCCCTGACCGCTCCCTTGCAGTCCAGCCTCACCGACCTGACGGCCTATCGTGGCCTTGCCTTCGAACTGGCTGGCTCCGGATCAAGAACCTTCGACTTCCAGGGCTACCAGGACGTGGACAACGGCCCCGCCGCCGAAGCCGGCCGCGGGGCAACCCTGCCCGCCAATGTCGGCGCTACACCGGGCTATGTTGCGCCGTGAGAAATGAGTAGAGAAGGATGCGTCCTACTATGCCCAAGCCGTATACCGACTACAAACTTTCCGGTTTTTGGATGCGCAGTTTGCATCGGAAGGCAACCTACAATTCGGCTGTTTGCGTTTTCGCCTGGAGAATTTCATGCGGATAGTTTCGCCATTTTCCAAAATCTGTAAAAATAGAAAGTATTATGACGACCGTTGTCTCCGCTCCCCAAATCTTTGCCGACCGTATCGGCCGGATCGAGGTCTCCGCAACCATGGCTGTTGCCGCCGAGGCCGCCAAGCTGCGCGCACAGGGCATTAACCTGGTGGATTTTGGCGCCGGCGAACCGCACTTCCCGACTCCGCGGCCCATCAAGGATGCGGCCATCGCGGCCATCGAGGCCAACTTCAGCCGCTACACCGTCGTGCCCGGCATTCCCGACGTGCGCAAGGCCATTGTCGATCGCCACGCCGCCGACTTCGGCTCCGACTACGCGATCGACGAGGCCATCTTTACGACCGGCGGCAAGCTGGCCCTCTTCAACGCCATTCAAATCCTCGTGGACCACGGCGATGAGGTCATCCTGCCCGTGCCGTATTGGGTCAGCTTCAAGGACATCATCCAGTACGCCGGCGGCAAGGTGGTCTTGCTTGAAACCAAGGAGGCGGAAAACTTCCGCATTACCGCCGACGCAATTGAGCAGGCCATTACGCCCAACACCAAGGCGATCATCCTCAACTCGCCCTCGAACCCGGCTGGCTCCGTGGTCAGCGCCGAGGATCTGGAGCGGATTGTCCACGTCGCCCACGAGCGCGGCATTTACCTGCTTCTGGACGAGTGCTACGTCTACCTGAATTACGCCGGAAAACCGGTCAGCGGCGGCTCCTTCACCTGGGCCAAGGAGCACATCGTCATCCTCGGGTCGCTTTCGAAGACTTATGCGATGACCGGCTGGAGAGCTGGCTTTGCGCTGGCGTCAAAATCCATCGTCGCCAACCTCAGCAAGCTGCAATCGCAGTCCACATCCAACGCCACCAGTTTTGTCCAGAAGGCGGCGATTGCCGCCTTGACCGGCTCTCAGGAATGCGTCACTGAGTTCCGCGCCGAGTTCATCGATCTGCGCGACTATATGCTGGCCAAGCTGGCCGAGATTCCCGGCATCACCTGCACCAAGCCCGAGGGTGCCTTCTACGTCTACCCGAATATCAGCGCCTTCATCGGCAAGGGCGGAATCAAGACCGCAACCGAGTTGGCCACGCGCCTGCTCCATGAGGCGCATGTGGTCAGCGTTCCCGGCGAGGCCTTCGGCACCAGCGAGCATATCCGCATCTCTTACCCGGTGACCAAGGCGAACATCGACGAAGGAACGCGGCGGATGAAGGAGTTTTTGGGCAAGCTGGCCTGAGCGGGATTGGCGTCCCCTATCTGGCGCAGTTGCATCGCGCCAGTTTTGGGACGCCACAAACTTTTGACCTCGACAAACTTCGCGCATCTCTATTGTTTCTTTCATTTTTCAGCAACTGGGACGCACTCCTAAAAAAAGATTCATTCAGTACTGTGCAAACCTATCGCGCGTCCGATAGGATGTGACTTCGATGACGAAGCCAATCGATTTCCGTCCCGTAATACTTGCCGGAGGCAGCGGTACCCGCTTCTGGCCGCGTTCTCGCCGCGCCCACGCCAAGCAGGTTCTGGCGCTGGATGGCGAGCGCTCGATGATCCAGCAGACCGTGGAGCGGCTCAAACCGCTGGCCACCTCGGCCAAAACCTGGGTAATCACCAATGAATACCTGGCTCACGAAATCGGCGACCAGTTGCGGGGCGTGCCTAAAGATCAGATTGTGCAGGAGCCGGTGGGGCGCAACACCGCGCCTGCCTGCGGCCTTGCCGCCTTCCTGATCGAGCGACAGAATCCCGACGCGGTGCTGGGCATCTTTCCCTCCGACCATGTCATTGCCGACGAGCCGCGCTTTCTCAAGGCGCTGCAGAAGGGCATTGCCGTGGCCGCTACCGGAGACAACGTTGTGGTGCTGGGCATTGAGCCCACCCGCGCCGAAACCGGCTACGGCTACATCGAGACCGGCGACCTCGCCGCCGGCGATGAGGCCCTGCACGTCCGCCGCTTCATCGAGAAGCCCAACCAGAACCGGGCCGAGGAATTCATCGCCGCCGGCAACTATTACTGGAACTCGGGGATGTTTCTCTGGTCGGCGCGCACATTGGCCAACGCCGTCCGCGAGCATCTGCCGGAGACCGCGCCGCTGCTTGAGGCCATCGCCGCCGCCTACGGAACACCCGAGTTCGTTGAGGTCTTCCACTCGGCCTACCCCAAGTGCGAAAACATCAGCGTGGATTACGCCGTGCTGGAGCCGCGCTCGGCCAAGGGCGAGCACCTCTCGCACCTCTACTGCATCCCGGCCGAGTTCAGTTGGAACGACCTGGGCTCATGGGCCGCGCTCTACGAGTACCAGACCGAAACCCGCCTGCGCGGCGACGGCGAGGGCAACGTAACTGATACGAACGGCCACCTGGCCCTGGACGCGGGCAATAACTATATCTACAGCCCGCACAAGTTTGTGGCGCTGGTCGGCGTGGAGAATCTGGTCATTGTGGACACCGAGGACGCCCTTCTGATCGCCCACCGCGACCACTCGCAGGATGTAGGGAAGATTGTCAAAGAGTTGGGGTTGAGCGGGCGCGAAGAGTTGATCTGAAGGCGCGCGGACAAGGTCTCATTTGGTATGCCATATATCTATGAGCGCAACGACACCGAATGCGACTGCGGTTATTCATGCCCGTGTGGATCAGAGACTCAAAACGTATGCGGCCGAGACGATTGACGAGATGGGGCTGAGCCTGTCGGATGTGGTGCGTCTCCTGCTGAAGCCCATTGCCGCCGAGCAGGCGCTTCCCTTCGAGGTGCGCATTCCGAATCATGTGACCGGAGCGGCAATGGAAGAAGTTCGGCGCGGTGGTCTGCCATCGGCTTCCAGCGTTGCGGAGTTAATGGATCAACTGAATGCGGAAGATTGAATGGACGCGTCAGGTCAAGCAGGATTACAAATAATTGCGATCCCGCCCTCGGATAGAAGCGAGCATGAGACGCTGCTCCCCGCTGTATTGGATAAACTGGCAGCCGATCAAGAGTTCGATCCAAAATTGAAAAATCATGCCCTCACCGGCGAGATGGCCGGTTTTCGAGAATGTCGCCCGCGGCCTGATTTGCTTATCGTCTATACAAAAGCCGAAGATCCTCCCAGCCTGATCATGATGCGTATCGGCTCTCACAGCGAACTGTTCTAACCCAACAATATGAAAACAGACGGAATGATCGTCTGTACATCGTGTCCACAAATGCAAAAGCCCAATACTACTCAACTTTCCACAACCATATTGACTTGATCTCCCGCTATTCTCAATGAGAAGGTGAAATAAACTCATCCCATGACCGAGAATCCAACGGGCGCAATCGTTTCCGGCAGCAATTAGCCATATTTCTTGACTCATAAAGGGCTAACACTAAATCACCTGCATGTAGTTCTGGTGTTGTGCGCTGACGCGAGTCAAGTTCATTAGGCTCCATGTCTCGATCAAGACGTAGAAAGCGAGGAATTCCGCCGAACAGAGTGCCATCGATGCTTATAAAGGAATTCTAGGACGCTCACGTTGAGCGGATTCATTCTTAGACGAGAGAGGTTAGACGATTAAATATCAGTAAATTCGCTGTTTCTTAACAGAGTTCTACAAGATTCTTAACAGAATCCCACAAGAGGCGATGCTAGGGTATGAGTACAGCCGCTGCAGCTATGTTATTTACCCATCACAACGGCAGGGAAAGATTTAATCGTTGCTGCTTCTATGCGGGTAACCGGATATTGATCCATGTGAGTTTAATTGGTCACTAGGCTGAAAGGGTGACGGGCTTCACCTAAGTGAGCATGGCGAAGCCTTGTCTAATAACGCCTTCCAGGAAAACTCGCGCGCGACGGTAACGTCCGTTCCGTCTTGTTTGCGAAATGACCGTCTTGCGCCGTCCTACGCTTGTATCGAAAAACTTTATTCAAAGATGCCTTCATTTCCGCAACTGCATGCTAACTCACATCATACGGGCAAGGAGCAAAAGCGCGCGATTAATGCTATAGCTCCGGGATATTGTCAGCTCAGCAACACGCGATCTGACATTGCAGTCAGAAACTAGCGCGAAATGAACGGGATAGCACACGCACCAAGCCGCGAATGCAAACAATAGGAGATCGGTCTCGCAGATAAGTGTCTGCGACTTGAGAAATTCCGAGCGGCCGCTCTTGATGATTCAGCGCATTTAGATAGTAGTTTTCCAAATGAGTACAATTGACGACAGCCATAGACGAATGGATTGCCGTACATATTAGGATGCCAATTGAGTAATCATGAAGTATCGCACTCCGGAAGCGAACCACCGATCGGTATTGCGGAAGCCCGTGGAAATCACCAGTTCGCAAACAGCACTATTCTGCATAGCCTGCTTCGCGTTTTGACCAGGCATAGTCAATGGATTATCGGGTCGATAGCGATATGTATGTTGTTGGCGATTATCGCCACTCTTATGACCAAGCCCAGCTATCAGGCTACGGCAACAATTGAGTTAAACAAGAACGGCGACCACTCTCTCGAAGACGAACTCGGGGGCGCATTGGGTCAGCAGTTCGACTTCGACGACGATAGCCTTCCAACCGATTTGCAGACCGAGACATTGATCCTCAAAAGCGATTCTCTGGCATTGGCGGTAATACAGCGGCTCAATCTGGCGTCCCAGCCTCCTTTTGCCGATGCAGGGACTAAGGCTGGTAAGGACGCAGAGCAAGGATTGCCGCTTGAAGAAGCGCCAGCAACTCGAACCCGGTTGCTGGGGACATTCAAGAGTCATTTGAAAGTGCTGCCAGTTCGCGGCACCAGGTTGATCTTGATCACCTATGAGAGTCACAATGCCAACCAGGCGGCGCAGGTTGCGAATGCATTGATCGACAGCTATAAGCGCCAGTACCTTCAGTCGCATTACGATGCGACGAGCGAAGCTTCGGATTGGCTGACCAAGCAGTTGTCGGAACTCAAGGCCAACGTCGAAGATTCGGAGAAAAAGCTCACGGATTTTGAAAAACAGTCAGGGATTCTTAGCCTAGATATGATGCCGTCAACGGTTGCAAATGGGGGTACCAATGACGGCGCTGGGATTCATAGCGTTGTGATCCAAAAGCTCGATGCCCTGAATTCAGAACTGACTACTGCAGAGGCGAATCGCATAGAGAAGGAGGCAATCTATCGTCTCGCACAGGCAGGAAATGAAGATGCCGTAGCAGGTCTTGGTCGTGATCCCCTGGCGGTTGAAGACAAATCGCAGTCGCTCACTCAAGGGGCGGAAACATCGAATCTCGAACAACTGCGCCAGCAGAGAAGCCTTTTAAAGGTCAATCTTGCAGAAGCATCGGCAACTTACGGAGCGAACAACCGGCACCTCAAGGAGATTCAAATTCAAATCGGCGCTCTCGATCAACAAATCCATCAGGAATTGCAGGAAATCGCCAAACGCGCGCAAGCCGATTTTCAGTTGGCAAAACAGACTGAAGACGAAATACGCCGGCAATTCGACAAACAGCAGATGGAGGCCAGTAGCCTCAATGAAAAGTCCGTTGAATTCGCGTTGTTGAGTCAGGAAGCCTATTCGCGCAAGAAGTTATATGAGGATCTCTACACCAAGCTGCAAGAGGCAAATGTTTCAGAGGGCATAAAATCGACAAATATAACGATAATTGATCCCGCCCGTTCGCAGTCACTTCCGGTCCGACCGAGGCATTTAGCCAATCTCGCACTTGGTTTGCTGTTTGGTGTTTTCGTAGGATTTACGGCAGCTTTCCTCGCCGATAACCTTGACCGAACATTAAGAGACCCGTTGGATGTGGAAGAAATCACGGGAATGCCTGTCATTGGAGTTATTCCTGGGTCAGAGCAGTCGGCTAATCCGTACCTGCCGCGACGCCGAAGGGATAAAAAAAACATAGAACCTGAAAAAGGCGTAGATCAGGACACCATATGGATGTTGACTCATCCGGAATCCGGAGTTGCAGAAGCCTTCCGTGCTCTCCGCACCTCCATCATGCTTTCTCGCGCCGGAGGAGGACCAAAGGTTATATTGGTCACCAGTTGCATTGCAGGTGAAGGCAAAACTACGGTGACAAAGAATTTGGCCGTCGCCTTCGCGCAACACAATAAGAAAGTGATTCTTGTTGAGGCCGACATGCGCCGGCCTGGAATGAAACATGCTTTTGACGTTGTCAACAAAGTGGGTTTGAGTAATGTACTGGCAGGTTCTCATACCAGCGAGGAGGCAATTCTTCGCGGGGTACAAGTGCCGACCTTGGATGTACTTTTTGCAGGCCAACACCCTCCGCTGCCGTCAGAGATCCTCGGATCGACAGCATTCGACGAACTGCTGCAGCAGCTTCGTTTGCGCTACGATATTATCCTGATCGACAGTCCGCCAGCGCTTTTGGTTACCGACGCCGTCTCAATATCCACCAAGTCAGACGCAACCGTTTGGGTCGCACAGGCTGGCGTTGTCACCCGGCAGCAACTTGTTCGCGCAACAAATCTCATTGAGCGCAATGGAATGCCAGTTATCGGGTTTATTGTAAATCGAATGAGCAAGAAGCTAGCTGGCTACGGCTCTGGGTATGAGCCCATGAGTTATGGTTCTTACTACAAGGAAAGGAACCGGCATGAAGCATAAAACTATCTATGCGCTTCTAGTAGTGTGCGCGCTGTTTACCACTATTTCTGAAACCAGCGTTGCCCAGATCGACATGCAGCAGAGAATTGGTTCTCAGAACGACGCGATTGCAAACCGAGGCCGGTCAGACCTGACTCGCAACTCTGGTTTGGTGCAGGTGCCGGCGGACTTCGCCCAATTGAGACTAGCTCCCGGATTTCTTTTAAGGTTAAATGTTCTAGACGATTCTGATTTTACAGGTGCGTTTCGCATCGACGAACATGGCAACATTGCTCTGCCCATATTAGCGATTCTGCACGTGTCCGGCGAGACAGTTTCCGAGGCAAGGGAGCAAATCCGGCAAGCGCTTTTGGAGCGCCTGGTTCTTCAAGATCCGCAAGTTGATCTTTCCATCGTTGAATACTCGGCGCCTGAGGTGACGGTCATCGGAGAAGTGGCCAACCCCGGAACGTATCCGTTGCTGACTTCCCGTAAGCTGGTAGACGTTCTGGCGCTTGCGGGCGGAACTACAATTACGGCCGGCAACGAAGTTCAGATCACGCCCGGCAGTGCTGGCGCCGATCCGGTATTGGTCCACTATTCAAAGGCAACGAATCCTAAAGTTGTCAGTGATGCAATCGTGCATCCCGGCGATACAGTGCAGGTGAAGCGCGCTGGCATTGTCTATGTGCTTGGCGCCGTAGGCCGACCAGGTGGGTATGTCATGCAGGAAGACGGATCGTTGAGTATCTTGCAAGCGATTTCGCTGGCGAATGGGACCACGATAGCGGCGTCGTTAGGCACGATCCACCTACTGCGCCGCAATGCCGATGGTACTGAGGTTGACATAACACTGAAATTCAAAAAGATGCAGCACGGGCAAAGCTCTGATACGCAATTGCGCGCTACCGACATAGTGTACGTGCCGACGAGCAAGGTCAAGTCTATTATGACCTACAGTGAAGGGATTCTTACCGCGGCAACCTCAGCCAGTATTTATTTGGCTGTTGCTTACTGAGGACCGATAATAGTTATGAATTCGAATCAATTAGGTTTTAAAATTGTAGATTGGGTTTACTCAGGCGGCGCGATCCCAATCGGAGAGATGCTTTGCTAAAGCGCATTCTGAAGGGATTTGGCGCAGTTCTGTCGGGGCAAGTGCTGAGCACTTTCGGTAATTTACTTTTGGTTCCTCTATTTTTGTCGCACTGGTCTACCACTGTCTACGGCGAGTGGATGGCGCTATCGGCAGTTATTGCGTATTTGAATGCAGCCGACTTGGGAATGAACGCCGCGGCTGGCAACAAGCTTCTGGCAGCTTACTCAAGCCGAGACTGGGCGGCCTATCGCGGGATCCAGGGGGCGGCCATCGCGTTTTATATCGCATTGGCTGCTGCAACCACTTTTATCTGCGGCGTTGTCTGTGCCGTTCTACCAGTTGCGTCGTGGCTAGGAATCAGATCCATTCCTGCAGTAACCGCTGGCGTGGTGGCGTGGGTATTGGCAACTCGCACGATATGGCAGATGCCTGTTTCTCAGGTGGCGAGCACATACCGAACCACCGGAGATCTGTCAATAACTCAGTGGATATCCAATGGCCAGGCCATTGCGCTCATTCTGTTGACCGCCGTCTGCGTAACTTTTGGAGGCGGGGTGTTTAGTGTTGCCGTATCGAGTATTGTTACGACGGCTCTTGGCGGCTTAGTGGCCTGTTGGTCGGTCTACTGTTGGCGCCGGAACCTCATTCCATCTTTTAGCGACATTCGCGTTAACGAGTTAATAACTTTAATCCAGCCCAGCCTCTTGTTCGGCTTGATGATTCTTGCCATAGCACTTTCCGTGCAAGGTCCTGTCGTGCTGGTATCAGCTTTTCTCGGCGGGACGGCTGTTGCATTGCTGGTAACCACGAGAACGCTCGCCTTTCTCGTCAGGCAGTTTTTCGGAATGATTACGGCGGTGCTTTGGCCAGAGTTGACGCAACTGAACGCTGCCGGAGAAGAAGTTACTTTTAGACTTGTTCATCGCCTTTTAGTCGCTCTTTCGGTCGCAGTCTCATGCGCCTTTGCTGGAGCACTCTGGTGGGATGGGCCGGAAGTTCTGCGAATATGGACGCGTGGCAGAATTGCCTCCGATAACGCGCTGTTGCGGCTTTTTCTCGTGTCAATGGTGCTTCAAGGACCATGGGTGGCAAGCGCGGCGTTTACTACGGCGATCAATCGGCACAAAAAACTTTCTTATCACTGGTTTGCATCTGCCATTATTGCATTGATATGCTGCTCTCTCCTTTTATGGAAAATTGGAGTTTTGGCCGTGCCAATCAGTGGCATTATTGGAGAAGCAATAGCGTGTTATCACTTTGTTATTCAGGATACCTGTCGCGCGATTGGAGAGAATTACCGTAAGTTTGCGCTTCGGATTTGGCCATGTGTTTTACTAGTTTTTACTGCATCCCTTATCGCAGGCCGGATCGGTCACGCTGCCGCAGTTGGTCCGGCGCCGTTTCGCTGGATCGAAGTTGGGCTTCTGAGCACTATAGCCGCGGGTATTTTCGCCTGGTACTCGGGAATATTAGCTGCCGACCGTTTTATTCTATTAACGCGCTTGCGCCGGCGGCTTCCGATAGTGAATAAATACCTGCAATTCTGCTTCCCACTGGAGGATTAAAGCAAAATGCGATTTTACGGACTCCTCGTCGTTCGCGACGAGGCTGACATCATTGTTCAATCTGTTCGATATGCGCTGACCTGGGCTGACGCGATCTATGTATACGATACCGGCAGTACGGATGGCACATGGGAACTCCTGCAGGAGATTGCCCGCGAAGATGGAAAACTGGTTCTATTCAAACGGGAGCCAGTATACTTTCGCAATGACTTGCGCGCAGTTCTGTTCGAACAGTACCGCAAAGAAGCAAAGGATGGCGACTGGTTTGTAACGGTCGATGCGGACGAGTTCTATCATATTTCTCCTCCGTTGTTTGTTCGCGAACGTCTTCGTCCTAATGAAACGGCCGTTAGCTACCAGCTGTACGATTTCAAGCTGACGAACCAGGAATGCCGCCGGTTGAGAACGATCACCGCGATCGAGGCCGAGCGTCGAATTCCGATCGAACAAAAACGGAGACATTACATTCCCATCACCTATGCCGAGCCCCGGATGTTTCGATATCGACCAACCATGCAGTGGGTTCCACCGAAAGCTCCATACAACCTGGGGTTCATGGCGCAAGAACGGATTCCGATCCGGCATTATCCGAATCGGGATCCTTTGCAGATGGAGGCGCGCTATCGTCTGCGGTCGCAAATGCGCACGTACGTTGGCTTAAGCGCGAGTCCTCATTGGGTTTCGGATTGGCGCGAGATGCTGGTCGATGAAACAGACTCCGGGATAGGCCTTGAATACTGGAAGCCGGGTATGCCTTTGCCTGTCTATCACCGTACTAACCATCTCGCATCTCCTCCGAAACGCATTGCTCAGAGGGTCGTACATTCCATGCTATTACCAGTCTTGGACCGCATGCGCCCAAGGTATCCCGCGGACTTTCAACCTCAGCTGATGCAGGAAGGAAACAGCGAACAATGAAAGTAGCGTTTGTTCACCTGAACCGCTATCGGGAAATCGGGTGTACGGATTTTTTCGAGTTGTCACAGGCCTTCGGCCGTCTGCTTCCAGGCTCTGTGCAAGTAATCGTTGCACGCGACGGTGAAAGTCAGGCAAGTCTTGCAGGGAGCGTGACTTTGCATGAGATTCATGTGTCCAAGCTAGGAGTATGGACTCGCGCTAGTATCGGCTTCTATAGAAGCGCTGCCATATTGCTCTGCGAAATCAAGGCAGATATAGCCATCGTGACCTTTGACCGCGGCGCAGCGCTCGTCCCCTTAACAGTGCGACAGAGGCTTGACAAAGCCGCTCCCATGTTTGTACACCACATCTGCTCTGTCAGTTTCGCAACCAACCCTTTGCGTTACAGGATTGGAAACCTGCTCACTAAGTGCGAATCCTATGCTTTCAATGCCGTAAGCACTCTTTCCCCTGCAATTGCGAACGAAATCTACCGTTCAGGATTTTCCCTGCCCATCCATATCATTCCTATCGGCATCAACCCCGCGAGGTTCTTTTTCAAGGCGGAAGCAAGGACACATCTGAGAGACGGATTCAACGACAATGAACTACTGTTTGTTTACGTTGGAACTTTGTGCGCGCAGAAGAATACTGACCACATAGTCCAGGCCTTCGTCAGAGCGAATTTAGGAAGCACCGCGAGGCTTTGGATAATCGGGGATGGCCCGATGATGGGAGAGTTGAAAGCCATGGTCGAATCCCGCTCGATAAGCAACATTCATCTCTTGGGCCGGCGCGATTACGACAGCATTCCCGGAATCCTTTCGGCCGCCGATGTATCCATCTCGCACATTGAGAAAAACTCCCGCTTCTATTTGCAGCCTCCGATCAAAGTGCTTGAGTACCTTGCGTCAGGCACAACCGTGCTCGCCTCCGATGTGCCGGGAAATAGATTTTACCTGGATGAATGCAAAGCTGCCAGATTTTATGAGCCATCTGGAGTAGAGGCTCTCGCAAAAGCCTTTCAAAGCGCTGTTGAAGCCAAGAGAGAACAGAACGCTCCAAATCACCGCGTCAGGGCGAAGG
The DNA here is from genome assembly GCA_964509755.1 of uncultured Occallatibacter sp. Taxonomy (GTDB): domain Bacteria; phylum Acidobacteriota; class Terriglobia; order Terriglobales; family Acidobacteriaceae; genus Telmatobacter. Next base: position 22,107 of record CAZDYU010000001.1, read on the forward strand.
AGACAGTCGAGGCGTATAACTGGGACCGGATCGCTTTCGAAGCGCTAGCCTCGTTGACCAAAGGACCGGCACTAAATGGCGTGAATGCTTTAAATCCTTTTGGTATTGAACAATGCTGATGTCTCACAAACTTGCATTCGCTCCAGGGAATTCCCTCATTGCGGAAACTGCATATCCGCATTTGAGGATGTTTCTGCTCCATTCTTCTCTGTGCGTCTTGTTTTTCGGCATGTCAATCGCGCTTGCCATGAGTCCGAATATGGAAAGTGGAGGAACTGGATTCATGGCGGTCCTTCTCGGCCTTGTAATGGTATTGTCGCTTGGATTACATTCGCTGAATCCGGCGGGCGGCGGATTGCCTGGGATATTCACTCTGCTGATACTGTCAGAAATCTTCGCGGGTCTGCCCGGCCTTATCTATTGGCAGTCCGGCGATGACCTGCGGATAGGACTTTCATTCGCTGCTCTACTGGCGATAAGATGCTATATTGTCTTCTGGGCTCTTCCAACGTCGCGCTCTCATCTTCACGGATCCTTTGAGCGAATCGTCTTGTCTTGGGCGTTGGCGGCAACAACCCTATTTGCCTTTGGTTCGCTGTTGGTTGCCAGAGCCGCGGGAATCTCGCTGGATTCTACCGCACGGCTGTCTGGAGAAGCGCTCGGGCATTGGACGAATGCGAACACGACGGGACTCTACTGCGCTTTCGGTGTTCTCATTTGCATCATCGCTCGCTTTATTCCAATCTGGATTCGTTTAACCGCTGGAGGGCTCACGTTTTACTGCTTGCTGCTGAGTCAATCCAGAACTGCTATTGCCACCATCATCGTGAGCGGTATCTGCGGTCTCTTTGTCGGACGGATATGGAATTGGAAGTCCGCCTTGCTTGGCATCTGCGCGCTTTTACTTGCTTTGTCATTTGTCGACATAAATGAATCTGTGGACTTGCTCGAGTCAAATCCGACACTTGCCGCCATATCGCAAAGATTCACGCGTCAACCTGGCCGAGGTGGCGACTACGCACGACTTGACGTCATCGAAAGCGGATTGGAGGTATGGAGCCGCTCGCCTCTCTTCGGAGTGGGATTCGAGGCGCAAGATGCAAGGTTTGAAAACGGATACTTGAGTCTGGCATGTGAGGAGGGTGCGATAGGATTATTGCTTTATCTCGCACTGATAGGGCTGCTATGCATCCAGATCATGAACATGATGCAGGCCGGGGCCGGATCCGATGCTCGCGAGCTGGGCGGATACCTTTTTTGCATTACAGTATTCGTTCTCGTGCATGGGCTAGGCGAACGTACGCAGGGATTTCAGATCGGCTCCGTAGTCTCAAATGTTTGGGCGCTATTGGTGGCAAGCGCATTATCCACGACTCACCGCCCCGAAAGATCCTACAGATGAAATGGACATTCTGGTTGAACATCGTTAGCATTCATCTGTCTCCGTTGTTACGCGCTCTCGCGTTAATGCCAGGTCAGACAGTGACCGTAGTGGCAGAACATGACATGTCGGACGCCCGAAAAGCAATTGGATGGCAAACCCCGGATTGTTCACCCGCGCATGTGATCCTCAACCCGAATGAAGCAGAAATCGCAAGTCTTATTGGACAAGAGAATAAACAGCCGTCAGTTCATCTACTGCATGGGCTGGTTAACGCTCCGTTCAACAGACGAGTTCTTCCTCGCTTAGCTAGGTCCGGGGCAATCGTTGGGCTCATATCAGAAAGCGCGGATCCCCGCGGCATCTACGGTTTAGCCCGCAGAGCGAAGTATTCGTTTGATCGACATATCTACGAAAAGCATCTCGATTTTATTCTTGCCATGGGTCAGCGCGGAGTTCAATGGTATAAGTCCGCCGGATACGATGATGCGCGCATTTATCCGTTTGCCTATGTGACAGAAAAACCTGATATTCCATTGCAAAACGGGACAAGCGCCGATAAGAGTAAAACAGTTCGGATTCTGTATCTCGGACGAATAATAGCCCTCAAAGATGTCGTCACGGGAATTCGCGCACTTGCACGTATATCGAGTCTTGATTGGAGATTTGACGTCGTTGGAGACGGACCGGATCTGCCCCGATGCAAAACAACTGCCGCAGAAGTCGGCATTGAGGATCGGGTTCGTTTTCACCCAATAGTCGACAACAGCGTAATCGGAAGTGTATTTGAGAAGGCAGACCTTTTACTGTTTCCAAGCAGTTGTGACGGTTGGGGAGCCGTAGTGAATGAGGCTTTGATGTGCGGAGTTCCTGTTGTTTGCAGCGACCAGTGCGGAGCGGCCGATTTACTGCGTAAGCCACTGCTCGGCTCTATTTTCAAGGCTGGTTCTGTAGAAGGACTGCAGGTCGCATTGAAGGGATGGATCGAGCGCGGAAGACGCAACAAGGATAATTCCGCGCACATTCAAGAGTGGTCATCCGCCATCGAAGGGACTGAAGTGGCAAAATATGTAATTGAAATCGTCAAGCATTTTGAAAGTGCCGAGTTAAAACCTTCTCCGCCTTGGTACTAAAACAACCCCTTTATTAACTTGGAAAAATCAAATGAAGGCAGTCTCCATCACGCCGATAGTTCTGACGATTGACGAGTGGGTGAATTATTGAACGCATCGCTGCAGACACGGCAAAAAAGTGCTGCGGTAATCTCCTTGCACTATACTTATGCACATGCGTCTCACATGATAGCTCTAGCTAAATCCCTTAGAGACCTAGGGTTTGAGGTTATATTTGTTCTGGACAAACAATATATTTCATTATTCAGATTTTCCCTGTTCGGAGATGTAGTATCCGCCAGCCATTTTCGCAACAATTCCGCGAGACCGATCGACATTGCGATTTTCTGTAATTCCGCGGTGGAAAATAACACCCTTAGCAGATCTCTTCGTGCTGGTAGCACCAACATCATCTATATGTTTCACGAACCGGAGTCGATATGGAATTGGCAGGTATTGAAGACTGAAGGTGCAATGAAGATGCTCCGTTTCCTCTTCTCGACCTACTATTCTATCAAAACTCTTCGCCAAACCTCAGCGGTGATTGTTCACTCGTTGTGCGGCCTATCGCTATATAAGAATAATTATAGCCATTTCAATCGCAACGTTTACGTCATGCCGCTTCTTTTTGACGACGAGGTGGGAGTGGAGCATTTTGAGCAAATGCGCTACCGGAAGCAGTGTTTCGGGTTCGTAGGTACAGCTTGCAAGGCGCATGGATTTAATGTCTTTGTAGAGTTTGCCAAATTCGCGCTGCGCAATGGCAGCGATATTCCTTTCGTTATCGCGACCTGGGTCGACCTTTCACCTCTACTGCGGTCCGATAAACAGCTGGCTGGATTCATAAAACAAAAAAAAATCCGTATGCAGCATGGCCGTGGACTTTCTAATGATGAGATCAACCAATATTACCTAGAGTGCTTTTGTACCTGGAACGTCTACCGGCGCTCCACACAAAGTGGAGTTCTGGCCCGCTCCTACATGGCCGGAACCCCTGTGCTGGCAAGCCGCGTTGGCAGCTTTTCTGAAGACGTTCGCCCGGGTTTTACCGGAGAGTTTGTCGATGTCAACGAAGATCCAGCGGCAATACTTGCGACTGTGCAGCACTTGCGAGCGCATGCCACGGATTATGTCGATGAGTGCAGAAAGAGATTTATGCAAAAGTATTATTACCAGGCAAACTGCAATCAACTGGCCGAGATTATAAAAAGCACATCCATCAATACGACTTCTACTTGAGAAACAACGAAAAACTGTCCAGACTACCAGGACCACAGCTGAAGATGGAGGAAAAAACGATGAAACGACCGATGATGATTCTGACAATCCTCTCGCTGCTAGCGCTTTCCACTCTCGCAAATGCTCAAACTTATCCTCAAGGAACACTTTGCGATTTGCAAATATCAGCGCAGGACAACAGTGCAACCTTGAATGCTTGTATTGCGTCGGCGGCCAGATATGGAACTGTCCTTATACCGGCAGGCACGTATAATTTCACGAATTCTGTGTCCATTAATAATTCCGCTGTTGTACTTTCCGGAGCTGGAGCAGGAACAACAACTCTGCAGTTCGGTTCGATGACCAACGCTATATCTATCGGCGGCGGGAATATGTTTAACGTACTGATTCAATATCTCGCTCTTCAAACATCTTCAACGGTCAACGATTTTATCAATGTAAATCCTGGAAGCGGCGGCTTTGCGGATTCGATCAACATCAAGGACGTAAATTGTGCAGTAAGCGGCGGCGGAACGGTTACTGGATCGTGCGTAAACTTTGTTCAAAATGTCTACGCTTCACTGATTGAGGATTTATTCACGTACAGCATGACAGGAGTCACCATTGGGCCTAGCTCGAACGCCAACACAATAGCGAACCCCGACATTAATGGAATTTTCGCTGCAGGGCAATACGGCGTGAATAACCAAGGTCTGTCTCTTACAATCACCGGCGGCACTATCGAAGGAAACATCGATGCAGGTGGAAGCGGCACATACCTGCTTTACAACAATGGCGGAAGCGTTGTTTCGACAGGCGTTCATTATGAGTCGTCTACATCTCTTAGCCAAGGACCGGGAACGCTGGTCTACGATGCCAACGGATATGGAATGGACTTGGAAGGCGGCAGGGTCTTTGGCCCTGGAGCAACTGCGGTTTATATGGCTGACAATATCGGAAGTAAGGTATCTGGCGCGTACATAGCAGGCACATTTAGCGATGGCAATATCGTGGTGCCTGGAGTAAACTACGGTGTTGGAGGCCGTCAGTCTATTGACAATAACATCATTGTCAATACGTACTCAGGAGCGCCGGGAGTTAGTTTTGCTCAGACTCTCGCCGGAGACATCACCGACAACTCTATTTATGTCAGCAATGGAACTGCCATTCAATTCGCTGCTGGGTCATTTGGCACATATTTTACAAGCTCCCCTTCAGTCATCGGAAACGAAATCGGCGGCTACAATGCAACTTCAGCGGCAGTGGGCATCGATCTGGCTTGGGCAGCCGCGCCTGTAGTAATTGGAAATGTCTTCGTTAATGTCACAAATCCTACTACAAACGACATCAAAAATATACTGCCAGGCAGTTTAGTGATGGGCAACTATGACCACTTCAACGGAGCGTTACCTAATTCGTTTTCAGATACGACCCCATGTGCGACGTGCGTGACCTCATCTTCTCCCGGTTCTGGAATACGCACTTCGCTGGAAGTACGCAGGCAGTTACCTCTTCGGCGGTCTCGCTGACGGCGGATGTGGGCGGAACTTTACCAGTGGCCAACGGAGGAACAGGCACTGGCAACACGCTTACCGGCCTGGTTCGAGGCAGTTCTTCGGCGATGAGCGCGACGGAAATCAGCGGGGATTGCACGACCAGCGGTTCGAATGCGATTAATTGCACGAAGACGAAAGGGACAGCCTTTACCGGATATGCGACGGCACCCTTCGTGGCCGACACAACGGTCGCAATTTCATCGGGGACACAAGGGGCTAACAGCTGCTCGACAGCGGCGACAGCGACGATGAGCGGACTGACGACTTCTATGGTGGCTTTGGTGGGATATATCGGCTCCCCAGCAGCGCTGAGGGGATGGGGTTCGACGGGTGGAATGGTCTTCCAGGCATGGCCATCGGCGGCTAATACGCTGAGTTGGATGGTCTGCAACCAGACCAGTTCCAGCATCACCTACTCTGCGATCACTTTTAATGTTGGGGCAAGATGATGGACCTTCGGAAATCAACGAAGTTGTAATTGCTTGCACCCAAATGCCTGTGCTGCTCAGCACAGAATCTTGGGCTATCTTTCACGGAAGCGAACGGAAACTCTGTTGGCTACCTCAACGATAGCTTTTCTGACTCCTTGATCTGCGACCACCGGATCCGTTATCCAGCGTCGGGATGCGATTCAACTAGAAGGAAGCGGGACGAAAGGACGATACAAGGATATGTTTGAAGGCAAAACCCTTCTGATTACTGGCGGCACTGGGACCTTTGGCAACGCATTTGTCGATATGGCCGCCAAAGTCGGCTTTGCTGAGATCCGAATATTCAGCCGCGACGAAAAAAAGCAGGACGACATGCGAGGGCGCCTTAAGAACCCCGCAGTAAAGTTCTATATCGGCGATGTGCGGCACTACGACAGCGTTTTTCAGGCAATGCGTGGCGTAAATTATGTTTTTCATGCGGCAGCGTTAAAGCAGGTTCCTTCGTGTGAATTCTTTCCCCTAGAAGCGGTACAAACAAACACACTGGGCGCAGAGAACGTGATGAAGGCGGCGCTTGCATCAAATGTGAACAAGTTGATTGTGCTGAGCACGGACAAAGCTGTGTATCCCGTTAATGCGATGGGGATGTCAAAGGCGCTGATGGAAAAATGCATGGTGGCAAAAGCGCGGATGTACGGAGAGACTTCGACCGTCTTCTGCGGGACGCGATATGGAAACGTTATGGCATCCCGCGGGTCTGTCATTCCTCTGTTTTTGAGCCAAATTCTGGCTGGAGAACCGCTGACCGTTACCGATCCGAATATGACCCGCTTTATGATGACTATTGAGGGAGCGCTGGACCTTGTGTTATATGCATTTGCGAATGGGGCACCGGGGGACATTTTTATCCAGAAGGCCCCGTCAGCGACGATTGGAACGCTGGCAAACGCACTACTAAAACTACTGTACGCTGAAAATGAGATAAGAATAATCGGTACCAGACACGGCGAGAAGCTGTATGAGACTCTATTGAATCGCGAAGAAATGGCCCATGCCGTAGACCTTGGCGACTATTACCGTGTACCTGCCGACGTGCGGGATCTTAACTATTCGACTTTCTTTAGCAAAGGCAAGACGGACGTTTCGGAGGCTTCGGATTACAACTCCCACAACGCCGAGCTGCTCGACGTGAATTCGATGATGAATCTACTGCTAAAACTGCCGTGTGTGCAGGAAGTCCTGACTGCGAGGGAGGTGATGATATGACGAATATCCTTATTACAGGCGGGCGCGGATTTTTGGGCCGAAATCTCGCGGCCCACTTGCATGAGCGCAAGGACTGCATAATCTCAGTCTTTGACCAAGATAACTCGGCGAAGGAACTACAAAACAAATTGATAAAAGCTGATCTTGTTTTTCATCTAGCTGGTGTCAACCGATCGGATACTCTGCTTGATTATGAAAGGGGGAATGCCGAACTGACTGAGCAATTGTGCCGTATTCTACGTGAGCGAAGGCATGTGCCGAAGATCGTGTTTAGCTCATCGATTCAAGCGGGGTTGAACAACCCGTATGGTGTGAGCAAAGCAAAAGCCGAAAACACATTGCAAAAGTTTTCGGCTGAGACTGGAGCATGCGTCCGTGTTTATCGATTAAAGAATCTTTTTGGAAAATGGTCTCGCCCCAACTATAACTCAGTTACGGCAACCTTCTGTCATAACATTGCCAACAATCTTCCCATTATTGTCTCCGACCCGGCGCGTGAGTTGGAACTGAGCTATGTTGACGATGTGGTCACGGCATTCCTGACAGAAATCGATGGCTTCCAAAGGACTGGCAGAGCCGAAACTGAGATTCCAGCTTACAAAATTCAACTTGGCGACTTGGCGGCCAGAATCCAGGCATTACACGCAATAAACTCGGCACTAATTTTACCGGACTTTGCGGATTGGTTTAACCGGGCACTCTATGCAACTTATCTCTCCTTCGTTCCTTCGGCGAATTTTGAGCACAGCCTGACAATTAAGTCAGACGAGCGCGGCAGCTTGGCCGAATTCATCAAACAGAAGCATTTCGGTAGTATTTTTGTTTCAAGAACTAAGCCCGGGGTAACGCGTGGGAACCACTATCATCACACCAAGACGGAGAAATTCATGGTAGTGGAAGGAGACGGCATGATTCGAATGAGAGCAATTCAAGGAGGATCTATCAAGGAATTTTCAGTGACTGGCAGTGGCTACCAAGTGATCGACATTCCGCCCGGATTTACTCATGCAATCACCAATGTAGGCAAGGGAGAGTTGGTAACCTTATTCTGGTCGAGCGAATTATTCGATCCGACCATGCCGGATACATGTTTCCTCCCGGTTGATGACGAGACACCAATAAACTTTCTGCCGCAGGAGAAAGCATGAAAGTTGCAACAATTCTAGGCACGCGCCCAGAGATCATACGATTGTCACGCGTGATCGCCGCATTGGACCGCCATACAAATCACTTTTTGATTCACACAGGACAAAACTATGACTATGAGCTAAATCAGATTTTTTTCAATGATTTGGAGATCCGTCGGCCCGACTACTTTCTTGACGCAGCCGGAAAAGACGCAGCCGAGACAATCGGCCGGTTAATCGCCAGATCCAGCGACGCGCTTACCACGGTACAACCAGATGCAGTGCTTATCTTGGGAGACACAAATAGTTGCCTTGCGGCGTTATCGGCAAAACGACTGAAAATACCTGTCTTTCACATGGAAGCTGGAAACCGGTGCTTCGATGAACGAGTGCCTGAGGAAATAAACCGACGAATTGTCGATCATATTAGCGATATAAATCTGCCATACACCGACATCTCTCGTGAATATCTTCTGCGCGAGGGAATTGCACCTGATCGCATCATCAAGACCGGAAGCCCGATGAATGAAGTACTGACCTACTATCGTCGCAAAATTGACCAATCCGATGTCATGCAGCGTCTCAGCCTGAGACAAGATGGCTATTTCATGGTGAGCGCACATCGGGAAGAGATCATTGACTCCCCAGCGCAGTTCAAGAAACTGGCAGCGGTCTTGGAAAGCGTGGCCTCCGAGTATCAAATTCCTGTAATTGTCTCAGTACATCCTCGAACTCAAAAACAAATTGATGTAGACGGAATAAGTTTCTCTGGTGCAATTCGATTGGAGAGAGCCATGAGCCTATCTGACTACGTTCATCTTATGATGAATGCCCGGGCGACCCTATCGGACAGCGGCACAATTACGGAAGAGTCTTCGATTCTCAATTTTCGAGCTTTGAATATCAGGGAAGCTCATGAACGTCCTGAAGGAATGGAAGAGGGAGCAGTGATGATGACCGGGTTGGATTCGGGGCGTGTTCTGGATGCGTTAAGACTTCTCAACACACAGCACACTGGTGAGATCCGGACACTCAGAATCGTGCCGGATTACAACATTCCCAATGTGTCGGAAAAGATAGTACGGATAATCCTTAGCTATGCCAGCTATGTTGACCGTGTAGTTTGGCGCAAGTTTGCGGTTTGATAGCCGAGGATGCCGCACTGCGTGCTTTAAGATTTCCGAGAGTTCTATGTGAGCGTTAAACGAACGAGCAGAAAGATAGGGTATAGGCATGCTTTGGATTTTCAGCGAAGTGTACTATCCAGAAGAAACCGGAACCGCGTACTACATTACGCAAATTGCCGAACATTTGGCGTTGAATCAGCCAGTGTCGGTATTGTGTTCCCAGCCCGCGTATTCTTGCGCGGGAGTAAAAGCTCCTTATAATGAATTTAAAAGGGACGTCAGAATAATTCGGTGCCCATCTGTATTTCTTCAACAGAAGTCAATTTTTATTCGGTTGGCACGAATGGCCTCAATTACTATTTCAATGTTGTTTACAGCGCTATTTTGTGTAAGGCGCGGTGATTCGATTCTGGCGGTTACAAACCCGCCGTCAGTGCCTATTCTTGCCGCGCTGCTTTCTTTCATTTTACGCATTCGCTTTTCGCTTTTAATTCATGATATTTATCCGGATATTATGGCTGTATGCGGTCTTACCACTCGGACAACTGTCCATTATCGCTTGCTACACAAGATCAACCAGTGGGTTCTACAGCGAGCCGAACGCATCTATTGCATTGGACGAGACATGCGAGATCACTTGATTAGAATGCGAGGCACAGGTTCCGCCGATGGCATTCACTTAATCCCACTTTGGGCCGATTGCGAAATGATTCAGAACTCGCCCAAGGAAAGCAATAGTTTGCTTACGGAACTTGGCCTGGTGAACAAAATGGTTGTTCTCTATGCCGGAAACATGGGCCATCCACACGATATTGAGACGCTAGCAACGGCAATCAAGTGCCTTGAATCCGATAAAGACATTCATTTTATATTCATCGGATCTGGACAAAAACAAAGAATACTTGATGAAATGCTGTTGCGCGGCTCGACAAATATCTCCGTCCTTCCTCCGCGTCCGCGATCAGAGCAGAACGATTTTCTCAATGCTTGTGATGTTGCAATCCTATCGCTCGTTCCGGGAATGCTGGGATTGGCCGTTCCGAGCAGGACCTACAACCTAATGGCCGCAAGCAAGCCGATAATCGCGCTTGTTTCGGAATCGTCGGAAGTCGCCAGGATAGTCCATGAGGAGAAAATCGGATGGGTTGTCGAACCTGGGTCAGTGGATCAGACAGTGCGTGCGATTTTGGAAGCGAGAGGGAATCGGCAACAGCTGCGAGAAATGGGTGCAAGGGCAAGAATGGCTGCCGAAGTAAAATATTCACCAGATAGCACATTTCGACAGTTCGACTCGTTTATTAAAGCCTCGCGAGAACTTCTTCCCGCCAGTTTGCTGTATTCCTCCGTTGCTAGCTGGAATATCTCTGAAGCTAAAGCTCCCGAACCCTAACCTGTATCACAATTTGGCGCACTAAACGATAATCTCGACATTTCATTTTGTTTCTTTCGCAATATTTCTTTGTTTTTCTCGTTGAATACAGTTGGCTCTGCAACGATATCGTTTTTAACAATTCGGATAATATGCTGCTTACAGATTTTGTTTTCTAAACAGAATGAGAGTCCCAGCTATGAATACTCGCATTGACTTTCAGCATGTCTCGAATACTCTCGATTTGTTTTTCGAGCATTTTTATACGCCGCGGAATAGTTGTCCGGAATTTGATCGGCCAAAGCCGCACACCCACAGGATGCATTTATGGGTTTGCCTTGCATTGTTGGCTTTTATAGGATGGTTGGGTGTTTCACCGCAACTAATTACTTTATGGGGTATTTGGACGACGGATCCATTACGGTCGATCGGAATGCTGATCGTGCCTGCAAGCATTGTGCTGGTTTTGCGCGCGTGGCGACAACTGAATTGGGAACTGTGCGGCACGTGGTGGGGACTTATATTGGTTTTTATTGCATTTTGCCCGATTATTTATTCTTGGGATTTGACGTTCTCATGGGTCGTCGGATTTATGACGGTATTTGTTTTGCCCTTTGCGCTACCTATCTATCTCTATGCCTGCGGATTCATTCTACTATTTGGAGGAATTCGCGTCTTCCTGAAGGCCTGGTTTCCACTGGCATTACTATTATTTGCGCAGCCAGTTCCAGAGTCGATTGTTGTTTTCCTAGATTTGCCGCTTCAAGGCCTTTCAGCGCATATAGCGCGTTTCTTCGCTTTATTGATTGGTTTTCCACCGGCGAATCGGGAGTTGCTGAGGTTGATGTTTACGCCGGATTTCGGGATGTTTATCGCCCCTGGCTGCGATGGCATGCGCGGCGCGGTCACATTGGGATATGTTGCTTTAATTATTGGTTATTTAAAGCGTGTTTCTATACTGCGATGGTCTCTGTATGTTTTGGGCGCCGTGCTTTTGGGGCATCTTTTTAATTTGATACGGCTTTGCACTCTTGTTCTCTATTACCGAATCGCCGTGGGGCATCCCAGTCTTGAACATATAGCGAAGCAGGCTGATTATGCGATTGGAGGCTGCCTATTCGTGGCGGCTGCAGTTCTTTTTCTCTTGGTTGCACTCAGAAAAAACGAGGGCATAGGCGCAGACGATGGACTCTCACAACTGTACACTGCGGCGATGACAAGCATTGATCGGCGGCGGTCTATTTATTGGAAGGTTTGGGCTTTTGCTATATTGGCGATGATTGCCTGCATTTTTGCGGTGCACAGCATTCGAAACCATACCGAGAGCTTGGTTGCGTCTCTCCACGATGACGACCAAGCGTCAAAGAAACTGGACGACCGTCTTCCGCTTCGACTAGGCGGCTATACTCGCGTGCGTACCTGGCAAGAGCAACTTGACGGCCAAACATCTTTGGAGAGCGCCGCTTACTTGGCATTACCATTCAACGAAGTCACTGTCGGCATTTGGCTATTGCCGAGGGAGCATAATATTCACTACAGTTGGATGATTCGGGGCGAGTCGGCAGAAATGCGCGGCAGTCAGAACTTTATCACGGCCGACGGTAGATCCGTATCTTTTGATACGGCGTATTATAGCGATGGAATTACGGACAAGCTGGCAGGAAACACGTACTGCAATCCTTCGCACTGTCTCACAGTTCCAAAAAGCGAGAGCGGAGTCAACTTTCACTTTAGAAAAATCATAGATTTCACTACTCGAGGGTCGCGATTCGTTCCGATGTTTTTCTGGGTAGAGAGGCCTCACACTAATTTGCCAAAGTCCGAAATATACAAGGAATTAAAGGATGAATGTCAAGATTTTCTTGTGAACGTTGACTTCAGTGAATTTAGCCAGCGATTTCAGTAGATGCCTAATCTTAAACGAGAAGGCATATGCCAATTGGAGAGTAATCTACCGGCGGCTTAGTTGACGCAGCCAAATTGCAGATTTACGGGATTCGCGAGAGGCGGCACTGGCACGCTGATTACAATTCCTTTTCCTGGCATTTTCGCGCTGATAAACGGAGGAATCATATTCGACATATTCTTGGGCAAAGCAAGCCCATCCGTGTCATAGGTAAACCAGCAGCCAGAGTTCGCCGTGATAGCCGTGCTGTCTATTTCAAGCGATTTGGCGGATGGCTGGATCTGCACCTTTCCGGCTGCCGCAGAGCCGCAGGGTGCCGGTGAGGCTGTACTCGAGCAAATAGATGCCGTACTATACGCCGTCGAGAGAATTCCATTATTAAAGTTCGCCACCCCCGAAGAAGAAATCCTTACAGCTACAGCAGGAGTGTTGCCAACTACAATGTTAACCGCAGCGCCTGACTTGTTTACGATATTTGAATCACCATTGGTTCCAAAGCGAAACGGACCGGCACTAGAAGAGTTGCTTTCAATTTCTGTTCCATGCTCGCCGGATGGCCATGATGGATCTCCCAGATCCCATATAGCCGAGCCCGTGGAGGCGCTTCCGGCCGCGATGCCAAACTTGCGAATTACCTGCATGATGTAATTTGCGCTTCGTGTTGCATCCTCATAAGTTTGCGTGACCGTCCCAGTAAAGGTTGGCGATGCGGCAGAGACTCGAGCTGCCAAATCCGCGGTGAGGTTGACGATTTGCGACTCGGGAAGTGACGGGACTTGAGAGGGCTTGGCCAGCGTCAGATTGGTGACTGGCGTTGTTGAGGCGACAGACAAGGGCGGAGTTCCCGTTGCCGCACTGGAGGCCAATATAGGCGATGTGACGGATGCCGGTGCTATTACATTGCCGGTTGAGTCGATGCTCATCCGAGGTCCAGCCGACATGCCCATCGTCATCTTCCACCCTGGATAAAGACTAATTGCTCCATCATCTCCGCCGCAGTATCTGTTTGGACCAATGCACATCCCAGCAAATCCCGAAGTAATGTTGGGCGTGTATATTACAAATGGAGTCGAAGAGCTAGTCGAATCATTCTCCGCAAACAACTGATTATAGAAGTTGCTACCCTGCGACGAGTAGGGGATATCGCCACCCACTCCGGTAGCGGCCCGTCCGCCGTCAAAGTAACTTCCATTATTGAGAATTACGGAATTGCAAGATGAGCAAGGAGAGAGAGCCAGAACATTGATATAGCGATTCTGGTACCCGGAATCATTTATATCGACTCCCGGCAAGCCAGAGGCGTTGGCCTCAATATCCGTATTAATGAAGGTGTTGTAAACAGTGTTGAACTGAAGAAGTAACCCGGAGCCATTGCCCTCTGACGTTCCGGATGTCATGGTCATGCCTTGCACGGCAATATAGTTAAAACCAACTCCGCTGACACCACCGGCTACAGGATCCACTACCGTTCCGTCCGTGGTAGTGGCACCGGGGGTGGACTGGTCGAAGCACAAACCAGAAGCCGGCTGAGAATATTTAGCGCCAGAATATCCATTTCTATTCGCCTCATCGCTCCATGTATGCGGCCTGATTAGTGTAACAGTTACAGCATTTCTTGTATGGATGCCGCATCCGGTAATTCCCCAAGTACTAATATCCTCTAGCTTCCAGCCTCCCGCAGCAATCGCTAAAACTCCATCCGCAGCGTTGGCATTCCCCCCTATCACCGACATTCCAGAGACGACATTATCATTGGAATAATATGCGTTTGCAACCGATCCGCCCAGGGTGAGAACGCCCGGGACTACCGATGATCCGGTATAGGCGAGGATTGTCTGCCCTGGTCCTTTCCCGCTGAGTTTCAGGCTGCTATTGTTAATCTTCCAGGGAACAGACGATGAGATCCATGACGCTGGCAGTTCGATAGTCAGGGGCGCGGTTGCGCCAGGCGATCTCAAAGAACCTAGCGGATCAATGGAACAGGTCACCGCAGAAGGAAAATGCGTGGCATCGACGAGCGCATAACTATTGGCCAGCGCCCACAGGTTTGCGGCGCGCAGTTTCACGCAAAAGTCCGCGCCATCGAATTGATCGGCTTGTGGGATTCCGTTCAGGAATTTCGCGCTGATGCTGGCCCCAATCAGCGGGCCGGCCATTGTCTGCGGGGCGGTTTGCAGCGACGAGATGCCGCCCAAGCTTGCCAGCGCCGCAGCCGGCGTGGTGGCTCCTGTTCCACCGTTGACCGTCGAAATAGGCCCCGCCAGGGCTAGTGTGACGTTTCCGGTTGAACCACCGCCGCTCAGGCCGGGGCCTGCCGTGACAGCAGTGATGCCGCTGGACGCGGTTGAACTGGTCGAGGCTGGAAAGGTTTGGCCCGGCGCGAAGGTGATCAGACCATTGGGGGCGATGGCAAGGCCAGTAGGCGCGGGCGTGGATGTTCCCGACCCAAAAAGCAGCTTCAAATTCGCCGTTGGATTGGCCGTATTGTTGGCTGAGCTAGCCGCCTGCCAGACGAAGTTCTGCGGTACGGGCGCTTTGCTGGCGCTTGAAAAAGTGCTGGCGCCCAGCTGCAAGGGCGGCGAATTGACGCCGGCTGAAAGAGTGGCGGCGGGAGCGAGCAAGCTAACTGTTCCGCGCATCGTGCTTGCTCCATTCACGTCCAGCGTTGTGGCTGGAGTGCTGGTACCGATACCGATACTGGTTCCGGATTCGGAGACGATCGAAGTGCCCAGCGCCGCCGATGCGGTCCACACTGGCAGATAACCGGAGGTTCCCGCTCCGGTTGGGGCGCTTGGCGCAGGACCAGATGTTGCCGCGCTGGAGAGAGCCTGGAGCTGGCCGGTTATGGTTGCGGTCAGATCCTCTCGTGTTACGTAATCCTCCGCCGCACGCCCAGCCAAGGTATCCGCATCGGTTGACTTGATGGCATAAGGCACGGCGGCAAGCAAGCTTCGAGAAAGCTGCGCCGCGTTGGCAACTTCGGCTGCGGCATCCACGCGGTCCGAGGCTGCGACGAGTTGGGAATTGATTGGGCGAGCCTCGATCCAGCGCGCTTCGCCAGCTTGAAACAATGCCCGCGGAAGCCCTTCCACGCTGCTTGCACCCAATAGAACGGCATAGCGCCCGTCGGCGCCAACTTTTACCGTCTGCTTTTCGCTCCAGAGCGCAAGCCCTCCCTCCGAATCCTGATAGAGCGAAAATGATATTTCCACTGCCCGCCCAGCCGCGTCCGGCAAGGTTCCTGTCCATCGAATCAAGTTCGCCATTGCGGGCGAGGCAGCGGTCGCTGAAGGCTCCGCGCCGAGATTTTGCGCGCTGGCTGGTAGAGCCGTCGAGAGGGCAAACGACGCCGCCAGGACCGAGATGAGGAGCGGCTTCAGCCATGCGCGGCGGTGTTTGGGGTTCCGGCCAGTTGGGAGACTCGGACGCGAGTATGAGCGGGTTCTTATAAAGCTTGCCAAGATGAGCCTTTCACAAAAAGGCGGTGCCGCGGAATCGCGCAGGGGCCTTTGATTCTCTCTCCTTTCTCTATCGGGTTGGTTGGTCGGATGCTGCATGTGACTCAGCTAACCGAGGTAATTTGTACGGGTAAGAAGGCTCTCATGGACGGAGCAATGCGAAGCTCTCAAAAAAGCTCAAAAAGTAAGGTTTTCGGGCTAAAACAGGCATTTATAAGGGCAAGTATGGGCAAAAGACAAGATTTTAAGTTACTTATTAGTTAACAGTGTAAAAATGTAAGTCATTTATTTATTGTAAGTTAATAGCAACGTAAGGATCTAAAATGGGGCTTCACAGGGGAGGGGGGGTGGGGTACGCGCAATTTATGGCGAACAAGAGGGGAATTTAGGGCGTAAAAATAGGGAATACGGAACAGGGAGCAGGGAGTAGAATTGCGCTGATTGAAGATTGGATGGCGATCATTTGGGCCTCGGGTTTGCTTCTGTTTCTATCGTGCGCGAGGAAGGGATAATTATCTGCAAAAAGGCGCTCGGTCTTGAAATGATGTTCGGGAAAGAGCACTGTGGAATAAGGGCTATTCGGAAGTTGCAATCGCGATTGAGCGTTGCAGGGGCTAAAGAGGCTGCGGAAAAAGGGCAGTTTATCGACAGAAATGGCTGATAATTCCCTCGGCGGCTAAAGCCGGCGTTGATAAAGCAGTGGTTATGTACGGGCTAAAGCCCGTACCCTTCATCCAATTGAGTATTTTCGCAACCTGTAAAGCCCAACGTTGATGTGATTGGCTTTATCGGCCCGACTAAAGTCGTGCCCTGGTTACAAAGCCTTCGAGAGTTGCCTCGCAATGAGTTTTTACGCAACCTGTAAAGCCGCACTCATTCCATGAGCCTTACACGGGGGTTAAAACCCCCGTCTCCCTCCGGATTGAGTTTTTACGCAGCCTGCGAAGTTGCGCGCTTTCAAAACTCGATGATTGCTACAAGCGCTCAAGGCAGTTGCGCGGTGCCGACGAGCGGAGTCTTTACCGGAGTACCCGCGCCGAGAAACTCAGTGATGGTGCTCAATCCAAAGTTGGCTACCCACACATCGCCGCTGGCGTCGAGAGCGATCCCATAGGGTTCGCGCAGGTTGGCGTCCTTGCCGAAGCCGCTGGATGAAGAGATGGCCTGGCCGGGATTGGAGCCGTTGGCGCCCTGCAATTCTGTGATTGTGTTGCCGCCATGGTTTGCCACCCAGACGTTGCCAGCGCCATCGACGGCAATGCCATGCGGATAAGAAAGCCCGCCGCCTGTGTATCCGGTGGAGGCCACAGTTACCGTGCCGTCGCTATTCAACAGCAATTCACTGACGGAACTGGATGTGTAGTTGGAGGCCCAGAGATGCCCTTTGGATGCGTCTGTCGAGACGCCGACGGAGTCAGTGGCGAGGGCGATGGTGTCTGAGCCGCCGCAGTCGATGGTAGAAATCTTGCTTCCATCCCGCGAGACAACGGAGACGGAACCGGTATCGGCTTCCACGTTGGCGACCCAGGCATTGTGGCTTGCATCAATGGCCACTGCCACCGGGCCTGCAACTCCTTCACCCGCGCCCCAACCGCCGCTGGCGGAGAGCGCGGCGCCGCTGCTGGAGAGTTTGGAGACCGTGCTGTCGCCCTGATTCGCGGTCCATACGCTGCCATCCGTATCGGTGGCCACGGCCATGGGGAAGAAGACGCCGCCCTGGTAGAAACCTCCCGCCGCGGAGACGATCTGACCGGAGGAATTCAACTCCGAGACGCTGCCATTGTTATTGTTGACGCCTGAGTTCTGCTCGTTAGTCACCCAGATATTTCCGGCAACATCGATGGCCAGGCCGAAGTTCTCCCAGAGCGAGCCATCGGTGAAACCGGTGGGGACTGAGAAGCCGGATACGGTGACATAGTTAGTGGGAGAAAGCGGCTGGCCGGTGCTGGAGAACTCGGAGACCGACCCGCTGGGGGCATTTGTCCAGCCTTCGCTGGAGGTCCACACATTTCCGCTGGCATCGACGGCAACCGCGGTGGGATAGTCCATGCCGCCTCCGGAGTAGGTGACGGCAAGAGTCCAGTCGGGCGGCGCGGCGGTCAGTGCGGGCGAGAAGACAGGCGAGGAATTGTTGAATGGCGTGGCCAGGTTTACGGCGGGATTACGGGCGATATTCAACGCCGCATCAAGCGTATTGGCCGGTGCGGAACCTTCGGCGGGCGTGGCGGCCGTGAAGAGCGGCTGGCAGGCAGTCGTGCCGCCGGAGTTGACGCAGGTGGCAAGCATATTGGCCAGCGCATTGATCTTTGAGACGGGGATAACGGCGGATGCGGGCGCCGAAGCACCGGGCGCAGAGCCCTGCGAAATATCTACGATATTGTTTACATTCGCAAAGGCATTGGCCAACCCCTGCGCGTTTGTGGAAGAGGTTCCCACCTGAGAGCCCGCGCCGAGAAAGGGCGCCAGGGACCACACGGAGGCTACCGTCGTGACCTCATCGATGTCTACAAAATCGATGGAGCCGATATTGCCGCAGGGGCCGAGAGCCGCCATCAGCGCGATAGCGGGATTGCTGGATCCGATTCCGGGATCGCCGCCGGTGGCCACCAGATAGGTCTGGGTACTGGCGGATGGGCAGGTGTAGTCCGAGGCGGTGAAGGAGAAGTTGCCGTCCTGATCGGTGGTAACGGCTGGGGAGAGCAGAGCCTGAGCACCGACACCATATCCTGTAGAGCCGGCCGCATAGAACTGGACTTGAGAGCCGGTTATTGGAAACTGTCCGCCGAGCAGTTTACCCTTCAGCGCCGCGGATGCCGGGGAAGTACCGGTTCCCGTAATGGAGGAGGAAGTGCCGCCGCACCCGGCAAGCAAAATCGCCGCCACGAACAAACATGCAAGCTTGGTTGCGGCAAGAGGCAGACCCGGGATTATAGCTTTCATCTTGGCAAACTCCTGCGCTGCGGGGAGCTATAGAGAACTGTATAAAGCTGGCTATGCGAAGTGCATCAAAGCGGCATGAATTCTGGACGCGCGACTACTCCTCGGAGACTATTGCGATCCGCTTGCTGCCAGCGCTGCCGGAGGCTGTGGCTTTACCCCAAATTGAGAAGCACTCCACCCCGATAATCCTGTCACCTTCCATGCGTCCTTATGGGCGGCGGTGTCTTTGAATTGGAGCAGATGGCCCGGCGGCACGGCTGCGGCAATCTTGTCTCTGGCAGGGGGCGGGGTGTCGGCTTGATCCATGATCTGCTGAACGCGAATCGAGCGGTCCTTGAGTTGAGGCAGATAGGCGACGGGATCGACCGCGGCAGCCTTTTGCAGAAACTCCGGAGTCAGATACTGGGCGCGCTCCTGGTCTGGAACCACCGGCGAGTTCTTCAGCCAGTCCGGCCAGTCGCCCCAGGGGTTGAGCAGGTCGAGGATGCGGATACGGGGATCGGCGGCAGCGGCGAGAATAGCAATCGACGCGCCGGATCCCTGACCCCAGATTGCAATCTGATCGACGGAGAGATCTTTGCGAGCAGCGAGATAATCGTCGATGAGCTGGATGTCGTGCGTGGTTTTGCCGATGGACTCCTGCAATTCGCTGATGAACCACTCCTTCATGGGGCGGTTGCGAAAGCGCACGCCGGTAAGCGCGGAGACAAAGCCGACCGCGGCCAATCCCTGGCTGGTGGCGCGCTGGCACCATCCGTCGTCCATGAAACGGTCGGTGTCTGAGGGAAAGCTATAGAGATAAAGCACCACATGCGGCTTCTCAACGGAGCGGGGTTTGACGATTGTGAGGTCGATGAAATCGCCATGCCGCCACTCGAAGCGAACCAATTCGCGGGTGTAAGTGGAGAACTCCGCTTTCCCGAGCAAGACGCCGTTGGCCAGCGGTACAAGAATGGCTCTGTCCACTGGCAATTTCGACCAGTCTTCCGTTGGCGGGGTTGGCTGCTTCGCGTTTATAGATGAGGCCGAATCGCTGGCCGCGGGAGATGGCTGCCCCAAGCTTCCGCTCACGGCGAGGCAAGCGAAGAAACAGATAAACATAACATTGCGAAACATGAATACCTCAGTACGGATTTATGGATGAGAGGCCTATCTGTGAACTCATCCAAACGCGGAAGTGGATCGCACAGATTCAGGTTGAAGGGCATTGCCGCCGTGAAAAACGGATGCAGGCCAGCTTGGTTTGGCCGGCCTGCAAGTGCATCGTTGGATCAATACCGAAAACTACTGACGATGACCGGTATTGCCGGTGGTGCTGCCGGTATCGGAGCTGTAGAGAGCATCCGAAAGCGTGGTGTAGACAAGTCCGGCAACGTCGCCGCCGGCCTCGCCATCGGCCGAGTTGGGGTTGGAAGGCAGATTGGTTCCCGCGCTGGGGAAGTTGACGGTGGGAGGCGCAAAGTGCGAGCGAATGACGGCGAGCTGGCTCAGAGGCACAAAGTCAGGCTGAGTGGGCGAGAGGAAAGCCGCAGCGGCATTCTTCAGGGCGGTCGCCAGCGCGGAGTTCGAGGGGTCGGAGACAAGGCGAAGGATCGACCAGATTGGATAAGTTCCGTCCTTCACATGCGACAGGCTGACATTGCCCAACAGATCGTTGCTGACAGTAGGAATGAGACCGTCCGACCAGGTTTCCTGAATGGGATCGATGCCGTCAACAGTCAGATACTTGCCGTTGCCGGCCGTAGCATTGGTGAAGTTGGAGGCGCTCCAGAATGCGTAGCCCAGGGCATCCTTGGTTCCCAGAACGGCCTTGACCATGCTGCCGGTGCCGATGGCGCGGGCGCGGTTGCTGGTAATGCCCGAATTGCGAACGACGGTTTCAGACAGCGGATTAGCGGTTCCCGTGGCTCCATTGAGCGCGCTGAGGGCGGGCGTGCCACCGACGGCGGTGCAATTCAAGGGAGGAAAGGGAGTTCCGGCGGCGTTGGCGTTCAGCGCGGCAAGACCCACATCCTGCGAGCTCTGGTTTTGAACACTGTTGGGGATGGCATATTCCATCGTGTTGTAGGTACCCGAGAGGGGTTCGCGAATAACGACCGTTGTTCCAGTGCCGGCAGCACCGGCAGGAATCATGGCGCCAGTCGCGCCGTAGGTTCCATCCAGATAACCGGCCAGGGTGGCGCGATCGACATTGGAGATAGCAATGTTGCCAAATCCGGAGGTGTTCTGCGGATTGACGAAGACGACCACGGGAACCGCGGCAACCGAGGTGACGACGAAGTTACCCGGCAGTGCGGCGCTGGTGTAGGGGTCGGTGCCCATCAGGTTGAAGTTGCCAACGTTGAAGCCGCCGCCCGTGCCAGCCGAGATGATTGTGGTGGAGCCGCTGATTGACTGGCCGCTGCTGTAACCGAGGCCGAGATATTGCGATCCCGCGGTGACCGGAGTTCCGCAGCCAGTAAGGGCGCGAATCGTGGCAAACTTGGCATCCTCGGGACGGATGTCGGTTGCGGCAATGCCGATCGGAATGCCGGTAACCGCGGTGAGCACGGCCGAGGGCAGGGAGGATTCAGTCACTGGGCTCAGTGTGGACGCGCTTGTTGTGGGCGGGGTGGTATTGACCACAACCGTGCACCGGGGGCTGGCAAAGAAGCACCGGTTGCCCACCGTGGAGTCGGTGGAGAGATAGATGATTTCCGATCCGGCGGTAACGGTAGAACAGTTGCCGGGGGTGGAAGGAATCCAACTGATCCACGCAGCCGCGGTATCGGAGACGGCTTCGGTAAAGCGGCTGTCGTGCAATGTGAAATCCTTGGCCGTGGTGTCCCACACGCAACCACCGATGGCGGCGTTGCTGCCGGCTGCCTGACCCATTTCCAGGTAGAGTGCCGACGAACCGGCAATCGCAGTTTGTGCACTGGCGTTTGTCGCGGCGAGAACCAGCATCGCAGCGACTCCCAATAGCGCTAGCTTCAGCTTCATTTTCATCCTGCTGCTCCTTGTACTTCTTGTGTTAGGCGTTGTTCACGCAATTCCCAATCGATGCCCCCGCAACGCGCGAGGTTCACCGCAACTTGATGCTCGTGAGGCCAATCCTGAACCGCAATGGTTCAACACCCTCAGGCTCCTTATACCTTCAAACTAAAAATGCTGTTTGAATTTTTGGTGGATTTTCGAGCGATTCATCAAACAATTACAGAACTCGCGAACGGAGTACCGGCGGCTGCGTCCATGCACAATACTTCCCCGATCAACGCGAGGAGATAGAACCGGAAAATGCGGAGGAATAAGCTCAGAAGCGGGATTATTCGAGTTATCCAGGAGGATGACTCGGCACAAACAATTGGATGATTCGTTACTTATCAAATTCCTATAAATTCCTGTGACTCGTTCTCCTTTTCGATTGTTGGGTTATAGAAGCTTCGCACCATTTCGATTTTGTTTCAATTCGATTGCAGAAGATAGATACCCCAGGCCCGCGACGGCGATCCCGTAGTATCGGCGCCGATGACAAAGATTGCATTTTTACCATCAAGCTGACCGGCGACGGCAACGGCGGAAAAGGAATAGAGAACGCCGGAGCTGTTCTGGGGAAATGCCGCGCCCACGTAGATGGTGGCGTCATAGAGACCATTCGCGGCCTGCTTTGCGCCAAGATCGATGGCGAGATCGCAATTGCCCGTTGCATTTGAGGCGGGATTGTTGCCGGCGAACTCGCCTCCGTAAACGATGTTGGACGAAGGCCGCGGACTGGCCGCTGACAACTGACTCAGCAGAGGCGCGCAGGATGTTTGTGGATTGGAGATGCCGCCGAAGGAAGCGATGAGACTGAAGGCGCTTGATGAAGAAGTCGCGGGGAAGTAAAGAAAGCCCCGATACTGCGCGCCAATCAAAGCGGAAGTCAGATCGCTGGAGGGTTGGGGCAAGCCGATGGCACCATATCCCGCGCCGAGGAGATTCTCATAGGCCAGGCCCGTTGTCGCGTCGGCCGCGCCCGAGCCCGCGTCTTCCACCATGAATCCGGAGGGGCCAATGCCGATGGTGGCCGTGGGCGTAAAGATCCCGTTACTATTGACAGTAGTGACGCCAGGAACGCTGATGACCTGGCCGTAGTAAGTCGGAGCGCACACAGCCTTTGCGGCGGTGGAAAAGCTGGGCGGCGTGGCGGCGTTTACGGCGTATTCGGGTAAAAGATTCTGGGTTACAGAGCTGAAGGCCACAGAACTTCCGCTGGTGACGACTTGCACGCTTCCATAAGCAGTTTCCAGTTTCGGGTTCCAGGCATTTTTTTGCAGGGCGCTCGATGAGTTAAGGCGGTTGGGAATGGTGACGAACTGGAAGGTCTGCGCGGTTGGCAGGCTGGGGCAGGAGTTGGCAGGCACGGCCGGAGCAAAGTAATCGATCGCGGTAGTATAGGTTTGCTGGCTTGTTGGCTCTGCCGGAATATTTAAATCAATCAGTGCGGCCTGACCGGGCAACACCACGGCCCAGCTTCCGGCAACAGGATAGATCGACGAAGTTACCGTACCATTTCCGCCGCTATTGATGTAAGTGGCGGCCAGGCTGACGATACCATCTGGAAGCGCGGAGGTAGAGATCGTCCCCGCATCGGTGATGGTTGCTCCGCTGGGACCATAGGTGGAGCGGACAAAAGTGTTTGCCGTGTCGTCGATGGCATAGGTTGCCAGGTTGCTGTTGTCCATGCCGGGAGCAAAGTATAACTGCGATGGATCGGCGGTGGTGGTTACGACCGTCGTAACCTTGTTGCTTCCGCAGCCGATGGCCATCGCGGCCATTGAGAGGGCAAGCGCCATGCGCAGGCCGCGGCCGGGAATGCGGCCGCTTACTGCGCGCTTCCCTTCCCCGTGCGATGCAGCGAACTCTTCGATCGATTTCATTTTGTACTCCAGTTCCACTTAGTGAATCTCAGAACAAGTCTTTGTTGCGGACCCAAAATGCATCAGGGGCTAAAGAGGCTGCGGAAAAAGGCTATTCGGGGTTGCAATCACGATTGAGCGTAGCAGGGGCTAAAGCCCAACGTTGTTATGATTGGCTTTATCGGCCCGACTAAAGTCGTGCCCTGGTTACAAAGCCTTCGAGAATTGCCTCGCGATGAGTTTTTCCGCAGCCTGTAAAGCTCAAATTCATTTTGCGGCCTTTACGGCACGACTAAAGTCGTGCCCTTTCAAAACTGAGGCTTCGATTGAGTTTTTCGCAGCCTGTAAAGTCGTGCTTTTTCAAAACTGAGGCTTCGATTGAGTTTTTCGCAGCCTGTAAAGTCGTGCCCTTTCAAAACATCAGCTTAATCATGCGTTCCTCTTAGAAAGCCAGCTTGAGTCCGAATTGCATGATGCGTGGGTCGTGCGCATCGACCGGATGCAGAAAAGAATTACCCGAGACGCAGCTTGCGTTGCTGGCGTCGCCGGTGAATCCGGCTGAGTATTGCGCGTAGATAGGACCGTAGCAGTTGACGATGTTATTGCCGGTGTTGCCGGCGTGGGATGGATCGTAGATGCGGAACTGCGTGTGGTTGAAGACATTGAAGACTTCGGCGCGAAACTCGAGATTGTTTTCCGCGCGCACGGAGAATTGCTTGAAGAGCGAGATGTTGAAGTTGGTGCGGGCGGGATTGTTGACGGAGTTGCGCCCCGAGTTGCCAAAGGTGAGGCCGCGCGGAGCGGCAAAGGCGGCGGGATTGAGAAGCAGCGGACCGACGCTTGATCCGCCGCTTGATCCGCCGGGAGCAACGGCCGGCTTGGGCCCGCGCGGGTTGCCAATGCGGTCGGCAAAGGAACCGATTCCCAGGGCGTCTCCCACGCCGGCGTTATCTGCCGAGCCGACACCGGTAGCACTGCCCGCGTTGACAATGCTGAAGGGCGTTCCGCTCTGGTAGGCAGTGATTCCCGTAAGCTGCCAATGATCCAGAACCGCTTTAATCAGCGTTCGATTCTGCCAAGCAGTCGCGGCCTTGGCAGGCTCATCCGCGGACGATGCGGCGGGCGCGGCATCGTCGTCGCTTGAAAAGTGCGAGAAGAGATCCAGCAAGTGAATCAACGGCAGCTTGTAGGTGTAATCGACACTCAGCAATTGGCGCTGATCGAAGTCGGAGCTGGCGTAGTTCTGCTTGAGAGTCAGCGAATTGGCGAAGTTGGCGCTGGAGCGGTCGGATGCTTCGTCCAGGGAGTGGCTGAAAGTGTAGGCCGCGCCCAGAGTCAGCGCTCCCCTGGTGCGGCGCAGCGTTGCCTGAAAGCCGCTGTAATTCGAGTTGGCGATATTGGCGACCGAAAGGATATTGCTCAGGCCTGGATAGGGGCGAATGGTATCGGCGCTGATGGCAATCGGCTGTCCAGATACGCGGTCAACAAATCCTGGAAAGCCGGTGCAGGCAACCTGCATGTTTTGGAAGCCGGCATCCGTTGAGCTAATTCCTTGACTAATTACTCCGGGTTCAGCCGTTGGATCGACGAACGGAAATACTCCTGTACTGGCGCCTTCCGCGCAGATGCCGTTGGTAATGGGCTGCGCCGTGGGGAAGGGACTGGAGGGCCGCAATTGATTGAGGTCGCGCTCCGCGGTTAGATGCGTTCCCTTGGTGCCCACATAGGCGATGGAAGCCAAAATATCCTTGCCCAGCTCGCGCTGGATACTCAAGCTCCACGCCTGCGTGTAAGGGTAGACCGCCTTGGTGGGAATCGAAGTGACATTCAACGGGAAGGTAACTCCGCCGGCATAGGGTGTATAGGTCGCGCTGCCGTTCTGGCATTGCGCCGCGCCGTCCTGGCAGGAGTATCCGATCTCGTTATACGCTCCAGGGTAGACCGAGCCCAACGGGTTGTTAACGGAGCCTTGATATATATCGTAAGTAGTGGGGCGAGACGGTCCGGGATTGGCCTGCGTCTCGCTGAGGATCAGCGGCGCGCCACCGATGAGCGAGCCGGTGTTGGACTCATCGCTGGTGCCGTGCTCCCAGAAGAGTCCGTATCCGGCCCGGATGGAAGTGCGGCCATTGCCGAAGGGATCCCAGGCCAGACCGATGCGCGGCGCGGGGTTGAAGAGATGATTCTTCATGCAGCTTTTGGGTACGCCGTTGACGCCGCATTGCACCAGGCCGTTGGTAATTGTGGGATCCAGATTGGCAAGGCTGTAAGGTCCGCTGCGATTGAGACCGATCGGATTGCCCGAGGTGTTCTGGACCAGGAATCCGTTCGTTGTATCGACATGAATGGAACCGCCCACGGACTGGTTATAGGCTTCAGGCTCCCAGTTATATGCCGTGTCCTTTTCGTTGTACCAGGCGCCGAAGAGGCTGGCGCGGAAACCGACATTCAGCGTGAGGCGGCTGGTGGCGCGCCAATCGTCCTGCAGATAGAGTTCAGCCAGCTTGTAGCGGTTGTAGTAGCGTCCCTGGCCGCTGTCTTGCGTGAAGCTCTTGATGGCTGTTGTGCTGCCGCCCCACAAAGGGGCATTGGAGTTCAAGGGATTGATCGGCAAACTTCCAGAGAGCGTAGCCAGGCCGGGGCCGGCGAGAAAATCGGCGAATGCGTTGTTGGAGCTGTTCTTCGATTGTTGATTGCTGAAGGTCATCAGGCCTTGCACATCACCGGAGTTGGCGCCGCTGACCGCGCTCAATTCGTTTTGCTGCACCAGCGAGGCTTCAACGCCGAACTGAATTGTATGCTTGCCATGAGTCTTGCTGGCGTCGTCGCGAAAGAGATAGGTTGGGTTGGCCATGCTCCACGGGGCATATCCCGTATCCACGGCAAAACCGTGGCCGCCATAAGCGCCGTTATTGCCCTGGAAGATCAAGCCAGGCATCTTGCCGCCGGAGCCGTTGTCGAAGATATGGCCCATGGGGCACTCGGTGAGTTGCTGAGCGGGTTCAGGAGGCGTCGGAGAGCCTCCGGTGACTACGCTGCACGACGGAGAGCCATTGATGGCAGCACCGCCGGTTACGGAATCTGAAGCATCGTCCAGAATCGCGGGCCTGGCCAATGAGGTTACGCCGGGGCCGGCTTGCGGCGTAAGCGAGATGTGAGAGACAGAGTAAGCCACGGTGATGCGATTCATGAATCCATGCGGCAACTGCTGGCTGAGGTTGGCAACCAGATCCAGCCCTGGTCCCAGAAGCTTGTTCTCGACGGTGGGAAAGCTGTTCTGCACGATACCCCACTGCGGAGTCAGCGTGGTCGTATTCCACTGATCGTGAATGTAGCGGAAGGAAAGCTGCTCGGTCTGGGCGGGGTTGTAATCGATGCGGAAGAGCTCTTCGCGCCAGTAAGTGGAGGGCGAAACCGAGGCTACATAGCAGCGCTTGTCGGCAGTGGAATTGGTTGTGTTGCAGCCGGTGGTGGCGTTCGGCAGGGGAATGATATTGGAATTGAGCATTGCCTCGGCGTCGTAATTGACATCGGCGTACGCATAGTTGAATCCAACACCGGAGCCACTCAGCGGACAATCGGGATAGCCGGCGCCGACTGAGCGGTTAGTGCCGTCGATCACCCCTGCCGGGCATACGTCGCTGAAGTCGCCCGAGCGCTCGGCCACGGTTGGAACCGCCTGGTTATAGGCCACGGGAGTTTTTTCCAGGCGCAGTTCGTCGGAAAAAAAGAAAAATGCCTTGTTCTTCCTGGCGTTGAAGCGGTTGGGAATGTAGAGCGGTCCGCCGATGGTGCCGCCGTAATCCTGGCGGCGGTAGAGCGGCTGGCGGCCGGGCGCGTCAAAATAATTGCGCGCGTTGAATTTTTCATTGCGAATGAAGCCGTAGACATTGCCGTGGAATGCGGCCGCGCCCGACTTGGTGCTGACGATTACGCTACCCGAGGCGGTCTTGCCATACATTGCCCCGTAATTGGAGGTGAGCACCTGAATGTCCTGGATGGCGTCGATGCTGGGATAGACGATGAGCGGCTCGCCCTGGCCGCGGCTGGCGTTGATGCCAGTATTCAGAACGTCGCTGCCGTCCACCTCGAAGGTGTTGTACTCGACGCGGCCGCCGTTGACGCTGAACTTGGCGCTGCCGGCAACGCCGACCTTGGCTTCATCCTGACCGCTCTGATTGCTGACTCCAGGAGTGGTGGTGGTCAGTGTTGTGAAATTGCGCCCGTTCAAGGGCATGGTTTTCACTTCCGTGTTGGAAATGGTGCTGGAGATGGTGGCGCTATCGAGCTCGATCTCGCCTTGTCCTCCGCCATGCACCTCGACGGTTTCGGTGGTCCCCTTCAATTTGGGAACCTGCTGGTCGTATTTGAGCGTCTGGCCGGCGGCGAGCGTCAGCGGCGACTGCGGATTGGTGGTCGAGATTTCAAATCCGTCGGCCGTGACTACGACCAGATAGACGCCGGGAGGCAGGTCGGATACCGAATACGTGCCGGTGGCATCGGTCTTGGTATCGCGCTCGAAGCTGCCATCCGGGCTGACCACTTGAATGGCAGCCCCAGAGATGGCCTTTCCCTGTGGATCGGTGACCAGTCCCGCGATGCTGCCATTCTGGGCGAACGCGGCTGCGCTGCCCAGAGCCATCAGCACCGTCAGGACGAGAACAAACTTCGAGAGCGATCGAACCATTTCCTGAAACTCCTCTTGCCTTGCGCTTTACCGATTGAAAGCTTCAACAACCCAGCACTCGAATCCGCGATTATTGGGGCAGGTAATACCGGAACGAAGTAAACCACATATTGTCGATGGCCTCGGGCGATCCGGGGACGGCGGCCGCGCCAGTGACGGAATTTGCCGCCAGGCCCACGCCTTGCCAGGTATGGCGCACGGCGTAGGAGTACTGCATACCCATCTGGAAGGTTCCCTTTGGTCCCTTGTAGAAGCGGTACCAGTAGCCGAAGGTGCCTTCCTGAATGTTGCGATTGTCGGCGGTGCAGCCGACGGCGCTGCCCGGAACATCGCCGGTTGAACTGGAAGACGGCACAACCTCTGTGGTGCAGCCGATCATGATATTGGTTGGCGCGCCGTAACCGCCGACAATGGGCTGACCCACCGGCGGCATGTACACAGTCGTAGGGGTTGTAGTGACAAGATAGCCGGTGTCATAGAAGGCGCGCTTGTCGTACTCGCCGCCATAGTAGCCGTAGAGATCGAGGCGCTTGGCGGCGTGCCATTCAAGACTTGCCAGAGCCGATCCGCTGGAGAGCAACTCCAATGTGCCGTCCGGGTGAGCCGTTGCGTCGGGGAGGGTGGAGGTGCTGTAGCGGCCAAGTCCATCGCCGGCCAGGCCATGGACGCCAATCTCCAGCCGCTTGCCAAAGACCGGCACGCGCGCGTTCAGGCCCAGCCCGCCGCCCGCCGTCTTGGAAGTGAATGCGCCGGCTGTGCTCTGATTTGTGGGCCCCCAGGAGGTGGTTGTGAGCATGGGAGCGCCGTTGGGAAAGGCGCGGGCGCGGAAGAAGCGTCCGATCGAGAAGAGTTCGAAGTGGCCGAAGCCCGGTTCGTAGGCGATTTTGCCGATAAAATCGGGAACAAAGTTGTAGCTGTAATTTGCGCCGGAGTTGTAAAGGCCGCCGCTGTTGCCTGCCTGCTGATAGACCAGCGCGGGCAGGTTGTGGCCGCCCAGATTGAGGGTCTGCGCCTCTTCCAGCGAGACGCCGGCCCAGAACTTGCCGCCGACGCTCTTGACCACGCGGAAGCCGTACTGGCGCTCCCAGGTGAAGCCGACGTTGTACTGCGCGTCGATGGTCAGCGGAGTCGCTTCCTTGTTATTGGTCAGCCCGGATCTGTATTCCGTTGCCAGAGACCACATCTGCCCGCCGGTGATGGTCCAACCGCTGGGAAGCTGCGATTGCGCCCAGGCCTGGCGCAGGCGGAAGGTGTAGCTGTTGCTTTGGTTGTCGTTGGAGGTGGTGCCGGCGGAGAGGAAGTCGCCCTCGAAGTAGCCGCGCAGCGCGCCGCCGCGATTCAGCTTGCCCTCGGCCAGCAACGAAACCCGCGACTGACGCGCGCTGGCGTTGAACTCGGAGAGCCGGCCGGCGGTCTGTCCGGAGAAAGGAATGCCGGTGAACTGCGTGTTGATGTCGCCGCCGATGCCGCGCTGGCGATCGACCGTCTCTCCGGCCAGAAAGCCGCCCGGCTTGAGGGTGATGCCCAGGAAAGGAATCGCATCCGGCGCGGCAGCTCGCTTCTGGCCGGTCTGAATGGTATCGGCAAGAGAAGCCGCGTTGCCCTTGAGATCGGTAACGGCGCTTTCAAGAGTAGTGACGGCCTCGGTGTTCTTGCCAATCTTGATCAGAGTGTCCTCGGCGCGCACGCGCTCCTGCTGAGCCGCTTTTTCGATCTCGATCTGCGCTTCCAGCGCCGCCTTGTTGGCTGCTTTCAGCTCGGCTTCGCGGCGCTCGGCATCGGCCTTCATCTCGGCCATCTCCCGCGCCAGCCGGTCGTACTTATCGCTCAGTTGCTCCAGATCGAGTTCCAACTGCTGCTGCGTCTTGTGCTGTGCCTTGGCTGGCTTGGGCGCTTCCTGGCTGGCAGCTCTGTGCGCCTGCGCGCCAATGACGCTGGCGGCGAGTAAAAGGATGCCGAGTGTTTTTCTGGCCTTGATCATCGAACCATCTCCTTGGGTTTGCATCATTTTCGTCCTGTATTGAAGCACCTGATTCGCATCGCCGGTTCTTCATTCCGCCGGCAAATATCTGTTGCCGCTAGCCCATCCCACCCCTGGCCTGCGCCGTTCCCTGCTGGCCCGTCATGGCAAGACACCAGGTTTTCCCAGGGACAAGGGCGTGACCACCGGGGTACCAACCCCGGCGAACTCCCAAACTTCGGGAGTTGTTCCTCCGTAGAGCACCCAAAGATTGCCGCTGGCATCCGTGGCGATGCTCTCGATGCTCGTGGACGTTAGATTCCAGGGTGTGGCAGCATCGCAGAATAGGATAGTTTCGCAGAGTTCAGTTGAACCCTTAACATGTGGAACAAAAGCATAATTTGAAGCAACATATCCAAAAGAGGTTGGATTGGCAGCACTTTGGTAGTTTCCATTCACAGGTGTCCCAGAATTGTAATATTCCATGATTGAATCTGGATCAGAGGTACCGCTGGGAGGATTGGTTAAAAGCCATAAGTTCCCCGCTCCATCGATGGCAATGGGCGAGTTAAAAGTGGGATCGAAAGAAAAGTTGTTTGGAGAGTTAGGAAACTCAAGTACTTTTAACCCCAGCCCATAGTTTTTCGGGTCTAACGTTCCTCCAGGCTCATAGAGTTCGTACATCTGATTTCCTAGACTATCGTCCGGGATGAAGATATCCCCTGTTTTGTCGACCGCTATGGTATCGCCCCATTGTGAAGAGTTGAGCGCGGGGGTATCAGGAATGCCATTCGTTGTAAACCTATAGCCATAGTCGACCAGTTCCAGCGACCCATTCTTGCCGCTCAGCTCGACCGCCGCGTAGTTTCCGCTATCCAGAACCCACACGTTGTCCTTGCCGTCGATGGCGATGGTCTGAGGACTTGCCGAGGCGGCGTTGTCGGTGCTGTCGGTAAGGCCGGTGTAATCCGCAATCGCCCCGCCTATGGCAACCTGCGTTCCACCGGCCGCGCAGGCCGAGCCATTCTGGCAGGAGTAGAAGCCGGCGTACTCGGCCACATCGCCCCCGGTGCCTGAGTTATCGCTGTCTGCAACCCAGAGATTGCCGGTTCCATCGATGGCCAGACCCACGGCAAGGTTGCCCGAGAGGCCCATGTATGGGAAGCTGGCGCTGGCGCAAAATGGGTTCCGCGAAGTTGCGGTAAAGCAGGCCGAGGCGCCCTCGCTCATGGAGCTGTCGTTGTTGAGCGTCCAGGCATTGCCATAGGGGTCGATGGCGATCTGCTTGGGCCTGTTCACGCCCGCGCCCTTGAATCCGCCTGCCGTGGCCAGCGTGGAGCCGGTTGCGTAGGGCGAGAGGAAGGCTCCCAGGTTGGACAACTCCGTTACGCTGGAGATGCTTCGATTGGCGATCCAGAGATTGCCGGCGGCGTCGATGGCCATTGCCGAAGGCCCCGCTTTGGCCGTTTTGACGCCTTCCAATCCCCCGCCGGTGAAGCTGAGCGCGATGCTCCAGTCAGTGGGAGCCGCGGAGAGAATCGGTTGAAAGGGCAAAGTGCCGGTCGAAGAGGCCAGATTGGAAACCAGATTGTAAAGCGGTGTGCCGGTAACGAAGTTAGATTGGTTGCCGGTGCCGATTCCGATCTTCGATGGGTATTTGGCAACCTCCAGCACGGCCTGAAGAATAGAGTCCGGCGAGTTGTTTGAACTCGCATTCCCACCCACGGGATTGACGTCCGAGGCCTGGAAGAAGGCGTCGCAGGCGCTGCCATCTCCCGGCTGCCCGCCCGTAGTTGCGGCGCAGGTGTCGATTGCGTCGGCCAGGGTGTCGATCTCCGCCTGGGGAACGACGCCGTCAAAAACTTTGCTGGTACCGCCTGGAGGCGTGAAGCCGCCGCCCGCGGGCGTGGTCTGAAGAGCGGTTCCCGTGGTAATGTCCACCAGGCTATTGACCGCGGCAAAGGCGTTGGCCAAACCGTTGCCATAATTGGCGGCGCTGGAGCCTATGTACTCATAATTCTGGAATTTGCCGCCGCCGGTCCCGGTGAAGGGAGCCAGCGCCCATGCCGTTGCCACCGTGGTCACCTCGTTGACCGCCAGCGAGACCGACGAGTTCAAGTTGCTGCACGGACCCAGCGCCGTCAGCAGGCCCAGCTCGCCGTTGGGGGATTTCTGCCCGCTCGGAGTACCGCCGGTCGCCACTAGATAGAGCAGGGCGCTGGCCGAACTGCACGAGTAACCGGCGGAAATGGTAAAGCTGC
Organism: uncultured Occallatibacter sp.; assembly: GCA_964509755.1. Classification (GTDB taxonomy): domain Bacteria; phylum Acidobacteriota; class Terriglobia; order Terriglobales; family Acidobacteriaceae; genus Telmatobacter. Next base: position 54,783 of record CAZDYU010000001.1, read on the forward strand.
CATCGCTGGCGGTGGAGACGCTGTTGGCGCCATTGGCAAGCGTCAGCGGAGCCGACGCCGATCCATAGCCGGTGTTGCCGGCTTGATACAACTGCACCGTTGCGCCGGAGACTGGCAGGCTTCCGGCCGTCACCTTGCCGGTAAGAGCGACGCCGGTGAAGTTGTTGGTATTGGCAATGGCGACAATCTGGGCCGCGCTGGCCGTGGGCGTGGCCGTGGATGCGACCGCAATCGTTACCGTGCCGCCGGTGGGCGCAATGGCTGGCGGCAGATAGCTTACCGCCTGGCCGCTGGCGGCGTGAAGCGTGGCCGAGTAGACGGCAGAGACCGCGCCTGCTGTGAGGGTTTGCGGAATTGCGGGGCTGACCAGGAATTGACCGCAGGTGGACGCGCTGGAACATACCGACCAATCCACGCCCGCATTGCCGGCGTCATTGGCGGCCGCGGCAATCAGGTTGACCGCGTTGCCTGCCAACGCAAGCTGGCTGGGAGCAAAGGGAACAAAATGCACATAGGTGACAGGAGTCACGGTGACGGAGACGGGATCGCTACCGTTGGGCTGCGCAAATTGCTGGGGAAAGACCGGGGCCACGGTCTGGGATGCGGTCGAAGTTGCCGTAATGGTCACGCTGGGGTTTTCCGACCATGGCAGATTGTTCGGGGCCGTGAAGATGGTGGGTTGGCCGCTCGCGGTGTGCGCGGGATTGAAGGAGCCGCAGTTCGTGCTGCCGCCAAAGCAGTTTGGCGTCCAATCCACGCCGGCGTTATTGATGTCGTTGGTCACCGTGGCGCTGAAGGTTGCGCCCACGCCGGCGGTGATCGAGGCTGGCGGCGCAATTGCCACTGAGATAGCGGGAACGATCGTGATGGAGGCGCTTCCGGTGGAGGCCGAATCGCCGGAGCATTGAGAAGAAGCGGGGTTCTGGGCGCAGAAGATGGAAGCGGCCGTCACCGTTATGGGGTTGGGGGAGGGAATGGTTGCGGGCGCGGTGTAAGTAGTGGTGAAGGGCAAAGTGGTGCTGCTGACGGGGTCGCAGGAACCGGGCGCGCAACTCCAATTCACGCCCGCGCTCGCGCCGCCGCTGCTGAAGTCGTTGGCGACTGTCGCGGTCAGAATTGTGGTCCCATTCACTTGCGATTCGATTTGCGAAGAACCGGAGGGCCCAGCGACGCTGACACTGACCGGTGGCGGCGGCCCGACGGTGATGGCCGCGCTGCCGCTCCGGGTGGAGTCGGCATTGGACGTTGCGGTTACCGTGACCGGAAGCGTGGCCGCGCCGGCGGGAAGCGACTGCGGCGCGGTGTAAGTTGCCGTGCAAGTAGATGCAAAGGTAGGTTTACCGCCTCCGGTGCAGGATTGCGCCGTGATACCGCCGCAAGCCGCGCCTCCGGCACAGGCGGCGGACCAGGTCACTCCGGCGCTGGCTGCGTCCCAGCTCACCGCAGCGGTCAGCGTCGCCGTGCCGCCTCCGGCTGCCACCGTGCTGGGCAATGCCGCGGCTGCCACGGCGACCGGCATCACGGTAATCGCTTCGCCGATCGACACCGTTGAGCTACAGGGATTCAGCGCCTCGGACTCGCAAGCCGGAGTTGCGGTAATGGTCACGGGAAGCCCGGCCGCGGGGATGGCGGCCAGCGCGGTAGCGGGCACTGTATAGAGCGTCAGGCTAGTAGCGCCGCTGGCCGTGTGCGTTGGGGAGAAGGAGCCGCACGCAGCGGCGGGAGCACAACTCCAGATCACGCCCACCGCGGTTGGATCGTTTGAGACGGTGGCGGCTAGCTGCGCCGTAACCTGGAATCCCGCTTGGCTGGCGGCCATGCAGTAGGCAATGCCAGCGGGACAGCCGGTGGCCGGCGGCAATTCGCCCTGGGTGAAGGCGATCGTGACCGCCTTTGGAGCGATGGTCAGCGTCACGCTCGCGGAGACGGATGGATCGCTGGTCACTGCCGCTGTGAGAGTCACCGTGCTGCCAACGGGAATATAGGCCGGGGCTGTGTAAAGCATGTCGATGCTGCTGCCCACATGGACCGGATTCAGGGTTCCGCAAGCGACGCTGGCCGCCTCGATGGCGGTATTGGGGCTGCCGCCGCAGATCAGGGTCCAATCCACACCCAGATTCGGGCCATCACTGCCCACCGAGACGCTGACGTTTGCGGTGGCATTGACGATCACCGAAGAAATCGCTGTTCCGGTTTTGGAATCGGTAACACTGACTGCGCCAAGCTGCGGCCGCGTTGTCGAGCATCCGGCAAGCGCGAGGACAACAAAACACAAGAAAGAAAAAAGAAAGGCATTCGACAGCCCGGCGCGGGATTCAACCCGGCGAAGCGCATTGCGATCTCCGCCGGACAACTGGCGGCTGCTCGGCTGGCGGCGACGGCGTTCTATGGGAAACCCAAATTCCTTCAAGCTCTTCATCTCTATCGAATTCCTTTTGGTCTTCTGGACCGTTCGCACTCTGCCGGGATGCGGGCGCTTGCACTCCCGGACTCTACGTCCTTGGCTTCACCCGGTTTGGCGAGGATGCCTCGGCCAGCCTTGCGGCTTGCGCCTCGACGGCAAATCTTCCCGGCGCGGATGGCGCGAGGCTGGCCTGCGCGGCGACGATGGTCAGCGTGACGCTCGAACTCACCGAGGGCAGGCTTGTGGCGTGCGCGGCGATGGTCACGGTTCCGCCCTTGGGGATGGCCGATGGAGTCGTATAGGCAGTAACGATGCCTGTGATCGGGTAGAGCGGAACCGGGCCGCTGAGGGTTTGCGCGGGATTGAATGTGCCGCAAGCGGTATCGATTGCGCCGCTGCCGGCCGATGTCGCGCTGCCGCAGGTTACCGTCCAGCTCACGCCCAGATCCTGATCGTCGCCGATCACATTCGCATACAGATATGTAGCCGGCCCATTGACGGCGAAAGAAGAAAGCTGCGCAGCCGAACACACGGGAGTATTGGCGGGAGTATTGGAAGTGATAGCCGTAGTGCAGATGGGCTTGGCCCCGGCTGAATCGGAAGTGAAGGTAATAGAGGCAACCACAGGTTTGGTTGAGCCTCCGCATCCGCAAAGGGCCGACAGGACGAGCGAAGACAGAATGAGTAAAAAGGCGGCAAAGGGCAGCCCGCGCGTCAATCGGAGATTTCTCTGCACTCCGAAGCAATATCCGGCAATCAAGGTAGCTCCTGGCAAAGTGGTACCAAAATGGCAGTATTCGACTTAATAAAATGACAGCGGAACGGCTTGCTGAATGGCCTCGGTTCATTCATCCGGCATAGATAGAACCGGCGCAAAACCGAAGACGCATCGCGCGTATTTCAGACACACTTCCGCTGATCCGGTCAAGCGCTCTGAACCTTCGTCCAGACTTGATTCGGCATGCGTCTCTGTGTATTCCCCAGGCCGCTGCTGAGACTACTTGTTCTCCGGCTACTTGCGGCGTCCGATACGATTCCTAAGCTGCATGAAGCCGATTGTGGCCGCGCCCACCACCAGAGCAAGCACAGCGGTTGGATTTTCAGGCGAGTCGGTGCAGCCCTTGATTTTTCCGTCCGCACGAACCGGCAGAGCCGTAACAAGAACGAACAACGCCATGGGGACGAGGTATGCAAACTTCTTCAAGATGGTTCTCCTTGAGAGTCTTGTTGCTGCGCGGGAGCCGGCGCAAACTGCTGTTTTTCAGTGGCCGGCCCCCAGGCATGGTTGAGACTACTTTTTGTTATCCTGCTTCTTGCGGTTGCCGAAGCGATTCCGGAACTGCACAAAGCCGATGCTGGCCGCGCTCACCACGAGACCCAGCACGACGGTCGGGTTTTCCGGCGAGTCGGTGCAACCGCCTGTCGCGAAAGCCGGCAGAGCGGTTGCAAAGAGGAGGATTGCCGCGGGGACGATGTACGCGAGTTTTTTCACTGTGGTTCTCCTTGAAAGCCTTGATCGAGCGGAAGCTGCTGAATATTTCTTGCGCCGCGCGCCTGTTATGCAATGGAACGCCAGGCTCGCGCCGTCAGTCCGCGCCACTTTCACTGGTGTTGGTGAGTGTTTCGCGCGCCCGGCCATTCCTTCTGCCGGGCGCATGAAACAGCGTTGTTGTGTCGAGGCTGCGACGAACCTTCCCTGCCGCCTCAATGCCGGGTGGTGAACACCTCCGGCCCGCAAAACCCCGAACTTGCGGCTTAGGGGAGATTGCCGTAAGACCCAGGCGTAGTCATGACCGAAGTCGCGGTCGCTCCCGCATTCGTAGCGTTGGTTCCCGCCAGCGCGTCCGCGGCAAGCACCGGATTGACCGGCATGGCAAGGCCAACGAATTCCGTGAGGTTGCCCGCGCCGGAACCATTGCCCAGGTAAGTGCCGCCCGCAAGAGCATTGCGGAGGTGGTTGGCGTTGTTCTGGTTTACAACCCACAGGTTTCCGGATTGATCGATTCCAATGGAGTTGGGTTGATCGAGGGCCATCAATGCCGAACCGCCCGTGTATCCGGTGTAATACGGCGTAATCAGGGTTTCTTCCGAGGTGAATGCCGTGACGTTGGGCACGACTGTAAAGCTGCCTGGGCCTGTTCCGCCGCCCTGATTCACCCAGTAATAATTGCCTCCTCCGTCTGCCGCGATACCGGCCGGTAGATCCAGGGTGAGCGGGATGAAGTTTGCCAGCGCGACATCAAGCGCGGTGTTGCCGGAACCGATGGTAATCGGCGTGATATTGTCGCTGATGGCCGTCTGTGGCAGCCAAATCGAAAGAGTGCCATATCCACCCTTCGATTTCGGCAGGGGCCCCATTGCCGAGTAGAACGTGTCCGCGGAGGTCAATTCGGGCGATAGCTCGTACAGGCTTCCATTGGATAGATTCAGGGAGCCGATGGTGCCATTGCCCTCGTCGTTAAACCACATGTGGCCGGTGTAGTCGGCGCCGGAGAGTGCGCCAAGGGTATTGAAGCCGCTGGTAATGAGGAACCTTTCGGCCCCCGTGTCGGTTGTGGAAAGAATGAAGGCAGTTTCTTTTCCAGAAACCCAGACATTGTTGTTGGGATCGACCGCAACCTGATACGCCCCGGTGTTGGGGCAGAGCGTAAAGGGGCTTCCCGCCAGCGCTGTGCCGGCGCTGCCGGAACTGGCGCCGTTCAACCCGATCAGGCAATTGTTGATATCGGCAATCCACAGATTGCCATTCAGATCGACTGCGATTCCACCCGCGGTGTTTCTCGCAAAGCCGCTCGGTCTGAATCCGCCGGCGGCCGCAACCGCGTTGTTGGTGCTGTTGATGAGAGTCGCGGGCGTGAGCGGAGCTCCCAGGTTGGTCAATTCGGCTATTCCGGAGTTCTCGCTATCGACAACCCAGAGATTGCCCTGCTGATCGATGGCCGAGAAAAACGGCCCTGAATCGGAGGTCAGCGTGACGCCGCCAAGACCGCCGCCGACATAGTTCACCGTCAAGGTGTAGTCGTTGGGCGTGGCGCTGAGCGTCGGTCCAAAGGGATTCGAGACTGAGCTAAGAGCGAACAGCGCCGCCAGGTTGCTGGACACGATGCTATCCGAGTTCTGCAGGCCCGGATTGTGCGCAACGTAGAGAGCCGCATCGGCGGTGTTGGTCACTGTCGCGGAGGGATTGGCGATTGCGCCGCCGGTGATGGCAAAGAGATTGGAGCAGTTGGTGGTTCCGTCGGAGTTGACGCAGCCGGCCAGAACATTGGCCAGCGTATTGATCAAATCGTATGGCACGATGCTGCGGAAGGTGTCGGTAGGCGTGCATGCCGTCGGAGTCGTGGTGCAGGAGACCGGCGGAGTCGCGTAGGCGGGCGTTGAGGTGCGCGCCTGGCCCGTGGTTACGTCCACAAGATTGTTGAAGGTTGCAAAGGCATTCGTCAATCCAACAATATTGGTAGCGCTGGTGCCAACATGGAGGTAATCGGTCGAGAAGCCCGCAAGCGCATACTCGGTGGCCACGGTCGTGACCTCGTCGATCCAGACAAAAGAGGGTGTGCCTGCCTCGACCGCCGAGCATGGGCCCAGCGCGGCCGTCAGAACCAGCGCCGTGTTGTTGGTGCCCGCCGCGAGACCGGGGTTGCCGCCGCTCGACACCACATAAAGCTCATCCGAATTGGATGCGCAAGTGAAGGAGCCGATGTTCCAGCCGCCATTCACATCGGTGGTCGCGGTGGCTCCCGCAATCGCTGTTGCCGCGGCCCCATAGCCGCCCGCGGTGCCTGACGTGGCGCCGACTTCATAGATTTGCACGGTGGAATTCTGCACCGGGAACTGGCCACCATGCGTCTTGCCCTTCAGCGAGGATACAACCGTCTCTCCCGACGACCCTTGCAGGCCGCTGGTTAATGCCGAACTGCACCCGGACAGGAGCAGAACACTCGAAGAACCTAGCACTAGACCAAAAACCAGAATCTGGCGCTGAAAGCCCCTCACATAGTTAGATACTTCGGATGACTTGTACTCGATCACCGGGTAGCTCCTCACTTCGGCCTTCAGTCCTGGCATGCCTGAACAGGCCGATTTACCTAATTCAACGGAGGATGGATTGGGTTCTATGCGAATCCTGGATGATGCGTCGCCTTGAACTCGAAACCACCGCTTACTGGGTTTGCGTAACCGCGCGGGCCCATTGGGGAACAATCTCTCCTGGTGTTCTGCTTCTAGCTGAAATCCATCCCCAAAAAAATGCTGCCCCGTCTCGAGTGGTTGAATGAACTGCATAAACAATTCGCACTTCCACTCTTCGTTTCAAAACCGTCCTCCACGCGCCGATTGTTCATCTTCGCGATTGGGAGGAACACCTTCGGATGCTGATTTGCTTCCTGTCGGCTATGCTATCCGCGATGCCGCTTTTCGCTCGTGAAAAGAGCATGAAATTGGTACTGCACAGATAACTATTAACAAGCCATTGTTAATTGACCTATTGAGACTCAGCCAGCCTAACTTGCAAATACTGAATTCGCGGAAAAAAGATAAATTAATGTGAAAGGAGCATGAAATGGAGAAAGCAAAGTAGTCTATGCCGGAGTAGGTTGCGGATATGACTCGATAGATTGAAGTCAAGATATCCAATAGTAAAAAATGCATCCGTATTCATAGAGATGAGTAAGCTTGAAACCAGTTGGACGCCGGAGACTGCGTTCGCCGTTCAGAAAATGAGATGCTCCGGGGAGCTTTCATTCAGCAGGCGGATCGCGGCCGTATCACCGTCACGGCTGCGATGAAGCTTCTTGACGTGGAGCCGGCCGGCTCGGCCAACTCCTGGAAGCCGCCGCAGCCGCGCACCTTACCAAATAACCAAAAATAATTACTAAAGCCGGGAACCGGCCCGCCGATAAACGAATTGCCAGAGATCGATTTTCATCCAAGAGGAGAGATCGACATGCAACTCGCCGGCATTGCCTCCGCATCTTCAACCCCGCGGCTCTTGAACCCGGTTTTGGCAGCACGCTCCGCCAAGCCAACCTCCTCCGCCGCGCAGCCTGCCGCCGCTGCCGCCTCATCCGCCTCGGCTTCCGCAAACTCAACGCCAGCCGCACCGGCCAGAACCTCCCAGGCGCACGGAGGAGGTGGAGGCGGCGGAGGTGGAAGCAGCGCCGCCAGCGAAACTGAAACCCTGGTCTCCGGCTACTCGACGACCGTGGCGGGCAAGCAATACTCCGGCAGCGTAGAACAGTCGGGAAGCACCTACACAGCCTCTGTTTCCGGCCTCACCGGCGCCACCGCAAGCGGCTCAACTCTCACGGCCGCGGAGAACGCTCTCAATATCCGCATCGACGAGCTGGTCTGAGAGCCTGTCAAAAAACTATCTCTTGAAGGGTACGGGCTTCACAGGCTGCCGAAAAAGGGCTATTCGGGGGTTGCAATCGCTATTGAGCGTAGCAGGGGCTAAAGCCCGACGTTGATATGATTGGCTTTATCGGCCCGACTGAAGTCGTGCCCTGGTTACAAAGCCATTGGGAATTGCCTCCTAAAGAGTTTTTCCGCTGCCTGTAAAGCCACTACTATTTCTGCCTTTGATGTACGGGCTGAACATGCTGCGGAAAAAGGGCCGTTCGGGAGGTGCAATCGCGATTGAGCGTAGCAGGGGCTAAAGCCCAACGTTGTTATGATTGGCTTTATCGGCCCGACTAAAGTCGTGTCCTGGTTACAAAGCCATTGGGAATTGCCTCCTAAAGAGTTTTTCCGCTGCCTGAGAAGCCCGTACGCTTCACCCGAAACCGAATTATTGGACAGATTCCAAGACACCAAAACTCTCTCCGTCTATAGCATTTTCTGAATTACCGGGTGCCCCAGATCTCGATTCTGAAAACTGGAACCTCACGAATCTTGTGCGAGCAAATAGCGAGCTTTTGGCCCCACCGCAGGTGGCGTCTGGCCCCACCGCAGGTGGCTTTTGGCCCCACTGCAGGTGGTGGCGCGGCTAGAATGAAAATGGCGGCCGCAACCCTGCCGCCAATCTCCAGCGGGAGTTTCTTTCATGGCGAGCAGTGCGGCGGCATCAGGCGGCAGGCGGGCAGTCTTCATCATGGCGGCGGGCAAAGGCACGCGGCTTAACTCCGAGCGCCCCAAGGTTCTCCACCAGATCGGCGGCCGGCCGCTTCTGGCGCACGTCATCCACGCCGCCAGCCGCATCGTTCCCGTTCAAGACATCTTCGCCATCGTCGGCCACCAGGCGGAAAAAGTTCGCGCCGCCATGGAGTCGTCCGGCATTCGCTTCATTGACCAGCCACAGCAACTCGGCACCGGCCACGCCATTCAATGCGCCCGCCAGGCCATCGCGGACTATGACAGCATTCTCGTCCTCAGCGGCGACGTGCCGCTCATTCGCCCTGAGACCATCCAGAGCCTCTGGCAATTTCATCAGGCGCAGCAAGCGGCCATGACCATTCTCACCGCCGCGCCCTCTAACCCCGCCGGTTACGGACGCATCCTGCGCAAGTCGCCCGGCTCTCCCGAGGTCGAAGCCATCATCGAGCAGAAGGCGCTCACCGCCGAGCAGCAGAATATTGCCGAGATCAACTCCGGCATCTACGCCTTTCAAACCGCGCCGCTGCTGGCGCATCTGGACCAACTCACGGCCAACAACGCCAACCGCGAAGTGATCCTCACCGACATGGCCAGTCTGTTGGGCGCGGCCGGTGAGCGCGTTGTCGCCATTCAGGCCGAGGCCGCGGTCGAGGTTCTGGGCGCAAACACCATCGCCGAACTGGTCGCACTTGACGCCACCCTGCGCGCCTCGACGGCCAGCCGCCTCATGGCCTCGGGCGTCACCGTCTTCCGGCCAGAGACCTGCGTCATCGACGCTGAAGTCGAAGTCGCCGCCGACACCGTCATCGAGCCGTTTGTTCAGTTGCTGGGCCGCACCAGCATCGGCGCGGGCTGCCTCATCCGCTCCTATTCGGTGATTGAAGATTGCACGCTGGGCAGCGGCGTTCTCATCCGCCAAAGCTGCGTACTGACCGGCAGCACCGTTGCCGACGGCGCTAAGATCGGGCCATTTTCCCACGTCCGTCCCGGCTGCGAGATCGGCGAAGACGCCCACGTCGGCAACTTCGTCGAAACCAAGAAGGCCAAACTCGGCAAAGGCGCCAAGGCCAACCACCTTACTTATCTGGGTGACGCCGAGGTAGGCGCGGGAGCCAACATCGGCGCCGGAACCATCACCTGCAACTATGATGGCGTCAACAAGCACAAAACCCTCATCGGCAGCGGCGCTTTCATTGGCAGCGATTCCACCCTGGTTGCGCCGGTCACGGTTGGCGACGGAGCCTACGTCGGCGCGGGCTCCTGCATCACCCACGACGTGCCCGCTGACGCGCTTGCCGTCAGCCGCCCGCGCCTCATGGTCAAAGAAGGCTGGGCCGCCGCCAAGCGCGCAATGCAGAAGAGGAAATAACGGCTCCCGGCTACACTCTGACCGCCATTGACGGCAGTTATTCCCACCCAGGAGGAGATCCCATGACCGCATTCACCGCTCAGGAAGTTGCAACCCATCTGGCCAATTTGCCCGACTGGCAGATCAAAAATGGGGTACTGACGCGAATCTTTACCTTCAAGGACTTCCCTGCCGCCTTGGCCTTTGTCAACCGCGTCGGCGAGCAGGCCGAGAAGGCCGGTCACCACCCCGACATCGACATCCGCTGGAATCGCGTACTGCTGAGTCTGGTCACGCATGACGCCGGCGGCCTCACGGCCAAGGACTTCGATCTGGCCAAGGTTGCCGGTAGCCTGGCCTGACGCGGTAAATCATTTTCGGAATTGGTGTAGACCGAAAGCTGCCCGTCGCCCGCGCCAGCAATCCTTAGCTGAATGCCGGCTCGGCACCCGCGCCGTAGGCGCAGAGTTTATTAGCCCCGCGTTTCAACGCGGGGAAAGCGTTCCCACACCATGAATGAGCCGGAGTCCCGGAGGGACGGCGCTCGTGCTTCTGGCCCCTCCCAATGTTTTTATCAGATGAACAGAAAAGCACGATCCGGAAGCCTCTTCCGTGGCGTCAAACTCCAACCGCCATTCCGGGAAAGCGGATGAATTCCGCCCTAACCCTCACCGGCTGCACACTTCTGCTCAGGATCATTTCCTCAAACCGAACCGCGCAAACCCGCCGCTCTGCCCCCGCCAACCCGGAAAATATTTCGATTTTAGTATTTGACATCGACTCAATCTATGCTATGGTGTATATATTCCTGTTGAGGAGCTGGCAGAGATTGCCCCCTCCAAAACCGGAAGTAGTTTGCGTCACTGGCCTCCCGGCACGAACAGCTCGACCGTTCGTGCCGCTTTTTTTGCGCCTGATCGGACCAATGGCCCAGGTCTAGCCAATCAATCTGGAGGCCCCATGCTGGATTTTAAGACTTGGGCAACCTTGAACCTTGTGGCGCGTAAGCGCCGTTTGCCGCAACGCAGGTGTTCGCGGAAAATTACTGCCATTCAGGCACAATCAAGAACAAACGACTCAACTTGCATTGGAAGAGAGTTGTGCAAGACAACCGCCCTCAAGCGGGGATACAATTCTCGGGAACCCTTTCCAAAAGATCCCGGTTGATTTAAAGGAGTTGTATGGGCCGTGTCTTGCGCAGTGTTGTCTTTTTTGGTGTCGTTCTTGCGTTTCTTTTTGCATTCTGCCCATCGACATGCTGGGCAGGGGAAGGCGATGCAGCCAACTACCCTCTGACTGGCAAGGTGCTTGCCAGTTCCGCCAAAGGCGCGCACTCGTATCAGGTTGCCACCGACAACCGGGTCTATCTGCTGCTTTGCGAAAAAGTCAAGGGCTTGCGCATGAGAATGCCCGAGTGCAAGATCGACGACCGGCCGATTGCGGTGGGCGATACGGTTCAGTTCCGCGTGGATGGCGATTGGGCTTACATTCCGGCCACCAAAGGCGGAGAAGAGGGACTGCGCATTTTGACCATGGAGTTCAAGACGATACCGCCGGCAGCGGCTGGTGAAAGCGGCATGGTGATCGGCACTGGCATGCATATCTACGGGCAAAAGCAGGTGGCGTGGTCCACTACCCCAACCTCTTTCAACCGGCCGGCCTATGGTGGGGGTGCTGCGTCAATGGCGCCAGTCATGGCCATTCCCGTGACCGGAGGGCCTCCGGTCATGATGATGCCCACCGCGCCGTCCGGTGGAGCTTTTGTGACCGGCATCCCAATGACAGGAGGGCCTCCGGTGATGGGAACCCGTGTTGGAGGCCCTGCCATGAGTGGCGGCGGCCCTCCGCCGTGGGTTCATCTGCTGCGGGTTCGGGCAGGCGAAAATATCTATCAACTGGAGTGCTCCGCGAAACCCTGCGAGATCGACAAAAAGCCGATCGAACTTGGCGATTTGCTGGTGGTTCGCGCGGAGAAAAAGTGGGCGTATGTGTCTTCAGGCTCGGCCAGCGGAGGCAAGGGGCAGAAATTCAGAATCCTGAGCGAGACCGAGGACGAGGCGGCTCCCGAAGCCAAAGACACGGCCCCCGATTCCCAGCCTGACTCCCAGCCTGATTCCAAGCCTGAGTCCAAGTAGGGCGGCCTTGTGGGAGAACCAGGGATACGGCAGTGGGAGCGGGATCGGCCCACTGCCGCGGTAATAGGCCGGCTAGGAGCGGGAGCAGATGGCATCCCAGACGGTCCAGTAATTGGCGTCCGTGCCATCCGGATTGGAAACGATACCGATCATGGCGGCGCAGTTGCTGTTGCACCCCACATCAGGTTTGCTTCCGCTTTGCGGGGTGAGCTTTTTCTCTTTGAATTTGGGACCGGAGGCCTCGACAACCACGTCGAAGATGCCGGAAAGGTTTGGCGTTTGCAGTTGCTGCTGAGGATTCTTAGAGGTGATCTCGCCCGTCCAGTTTCCGCCTTGCTGCGTGATTTTGACAGACCAGGAAGTCACGTTCGTGCTGGTGTGATTCTGCGGAGAGACATAGGCCCAGAACGATGCTCCTTTGCCAAGTGTCAAAGGACCGGTAACATTTGCAACTCCACTCATAATTGATCTCCTTTGGGGTTGATTGCAGAGATGCGGGATCACATCTCAGAACCGAAGTAATGAATAAAATAGTGCCATGAGAATGTCAAGTTAAAAATAATCGAGGAAATAGGTAACCATCGACTGATAACCAATATTTGCTTTCCACGCCGGATAGATAAGAAATTTTTGTTCATCCGAATAGGGGACGGGGCTGAGGATTCGAACTGAAATTAGGAAGCCGGAAGTTTTCCACAGAAAATAAAAAATCACATTAGTCACATGTTTGTGTATTATGTGATTACGGAAGGCCGTTGGGAAGTTGAGCCGCTCCGAAACTCCGATGCCCTGAAGAACTTGTCTGGCGTTGGGTTGCGAGGATCTTGGCTTCCCTTTCGGGCCCCGGCTAAATCGAGGAGAGAGTCATGATTCGCAAAACGCGCCTGTTCACACCCGGTCCGACACCGCTTCTTCCCGCTGCCCAGTTTGCCATGGCGGCGGCCGATATTCATCATCGCACACCGGAGTTCCGCGCCCTCTTTCAGAAGGTTCTGGCGCAGTTGAAGGTGTTTATCGGCACACAAAATGACGTGCTGCTGCTCTCCTGCTCCGGTACGGGCGCGATGGAGGCATCGGTCTCGAATCTGACTTCTCCGGGCGACCGGGTGCTGGTGCTGACGGCGGGCAAATTCGGCGAGCGCTGGGTGGATTTGGCCAAGGCGTACGGCCTGCAGGTGGATGTGGTGGAGAAGCCCTACGGGCAGACCTTCGACATAGCCGAAGTCAAGGCCGCGCTGAAGCCGGAGCACAAGGCTGTTTACATGCAGGCCTCCGAGACCTCGACCGCCGTGACCCACAACGTGGAAGCGGTAGCCGCGCTGGTCAAAGACACGCCGACGCTGCTGGTAGTGGACGGCATAACCGGCCTGGGTACGCAGACCATCGATGTGGACGGCTGGGGCGTGGACATTGTGATTGGCGGCTCGCAGAAAGCAGTGATGATTCCGCCCGGCCTGGCTTATCTGAGCGTGAGCGAGAAGGCGTGGAAGGCGGCTGAGACCTCGAAGAATCCGCGCTACTACTTTGATCTGCGCAAGGAGCGCAAGAATCAAGTCAAGGGCGAGACGGCCTACACTCCCGCAGTGGCGCTGGTTGCAGGGTTGGGCGCGGCGCTGGACTATATTGCCGGGCAGGCTGGCGGGGATCTGGAAAAAGGCCGCATTGCGCTGATTGACAATGCGCAGGTGAATGCGGCGGCGACACGCGCGGGGCTGGTGGCGCTTGGGTTTACGCTCTTTGCGCCCACTTCTCCATCTGCCGCGGCAACGGCGGTGGCTGTGCCCGAGGGCATGGATTCAGGCTCCGTGGTCAAGGCGCTCAAGGCCAGGTTCAGTTTGGTGACGGCCAACGGACAGGGCTCGATGCAGGGCAAGATCTTCCGCGTGGCGCATCTGGGCTTCTTCGACTATCTGGATACGGTGGCGTTTCTGGGCGCAATGGAACACATTGCCAAGGACGTGCTGGGCCTGCCGGTGACTTATGGGCAGGGCGTGGCGGCGGCGCAGGCGGTGTTTGCAAGCGCAGCTTCTAGCTCTTAGCTTCTAGCTGCTAGCTTGCCTGTGGATTGTTTGAGGTTCGTGGTCTCCCACCCTAGCCGCAAAAAACAAGAGCGCGGCGAGGGTGGGGCACCCGGAGTGAATACTTTCGGGCAGCTCGGAGAGGAGGGGCGCAATTCATGGATGACTTGTTATCACTCCTAATAACACCGCCGTACATTTTCTTGGTTCTTGGGTTCATCTCATTTTCAGCGGCTGTGGTTTGGACGTGCACGGGCAGAGCGTGGGTTCGCTTTCATGGTTGGGTCTATCGCGCCAAAGAGCCAAAGTGGTTTTGGTGGGAAGTCGCATTGTATTTTCTCTGTGCTGTTCTCTTCGTCGGAATTTTTTTGTATAAGGTCAACTGACTTTGAGAATGAGGCGGATGCCCCAGGGGCTCAAGGTGGAGATGCTTGGGGTTCGTGGTTTCCCATCCATTTGCCAGAAAGAAGGCGAATGGATGGGGCACGGGGCTGATGTTGGAGGGGCGCGCTTTTAGCTAAAAGCTAAGAGCTAAAAGCTAGGAGCTTTTTCATGTCTGAATTAACTTTTGCAGAAAAGCTGCTGATCGCGCGCAAGCAGCTTGATCTGTTTCAATACGAGATGGCCGAGCGGCTGGGGGTTCATGCCAACTCGCTCACCAAATACGAGCGGGGCGAGGGCAAGCCCCATGCCGCCGTGGTGCGCATGTTTGAGATACTTTGCGAGCAGCATGGCATCCGCTTTGACCAGTACGAAGCTCGACGCAAGGACAAGGGAGACGCGATGAAGATTGTTTTGGCAGAGAAGGTTTCTCCGGCGACACTGGCCGTGTTTGCGGCCGAGCCGGGATGGGAAGTACTCACGCACGATCAACTGCCAGACGGTCTTGCGGCCGCGGTGGCCGACGCGGATGCATTGGTGGTTCGCAGCGCGGTGCAGGCCGACGATGCGCTGATGGCTCATGCGCACAAGCTGCGGGTGATTGGCCGCGCCGGGGTGGGCGTGGATAACATTGACGCCGCGGCAGCGACACGTCGCGGCATTGTGGTGATGAATACGCCGGGCGCAAATGCCGTGGCCGTGGCCGAGTTGACGCTGGCGCTGATGCTGGCGCTGGCGCGCAAGCTGCCCCTGGCCAACTCGACCATGCATGACGGCAAGTGGGAGAAGAAGAATCTGCAAGGAATGGAGTTGCGCGGCAAGACGCTGGGCATTCTGGGCCTGGGCCGCATTGGCCTGGAAGTTGCCAAGCGTGCCAAGGGTTTTGGGCTGGAGATTATCGGCAGCGATCCCTTTGTTTCAGCCGCCGTGGCGCGCGAGAACGGCATCAAGCTGGTGACGCTGGATGAGCTGATAGCGGGTTCCGATTATCTTACTTTGCATGTGGGATTGACGCCGCAGACGACAGGCGTGATCAACGCCAAGACCATTGCCGCAATGAAGAAGGGCGTGCGGATTATCAACTGCGCGCGCGGCGAATTGATTGACGATGCGGCGCTGGTGGAGGCGCTGAAATCTGGTCAGGTGGCCGGCGCGGCGCTTGATGTCTTTGTCAAGGAGCCGGCCAAGGAGACTCCTTATCACAGCTTGGAGAATGTGATTCTGACACCGCACATTGCCGGCTCAACGGGCGAGGCGCAGGAGGCTGTGGGCCAGCAGATTGCGCGGCAGGTGCGCGATTACCTCAAACTCGGAGTCGTGCAGAATGCGGTGAATCTGCCCTCGCTGAGCCATGAAGAATATGTCGTCCTGGCGCCGTATATCGATCTGGCCGGTAGGCTGGGAGGCTTTCTGGCGCAGGCCGGAAAGCACGGCATTGAGGCCATCGACCTGATTTATGGTGGAACGCTGGTGGATGCCAAGGTTGATCTGGTGCGCAACGCGGCCATCGCCGGGCTGCTGGCTGGCTCTGAGAATGTGAACCGCATCAACGCGGCAACCGTGGCCGGCGAGCGCGGCATTCGCATCCACGAGATCAAAGAGGATAGCGATCGCGGCGGCGGCGCTGCGACAGTGCTCACCATCAAGCTGCACACGGCGGCGGGCGAGAGCAGCGCCAGCGCTACTGTCATTCGCGGCGAGCATCCGCGGCTGCTGGCGTTCGACGGCATCGACATCGAGACGCCGCTTGAAGGCAATCTGCTGGTCTGCCGCAACCTGGACGTACCGGGCGTGATTGGCAAGATCGGCACCACGCTGGGCGAGCACGGCGTCAACATTGCCAACTTTGCGCTGGGCCGCGAACGGGGCGGAGCCAAGCCGGTAAAGGCGCTGGCGCTGGTGCAGGTGGACGCGCCGGTGGGCGAAAAAGTTCTGGCCGCGCTGGCCACAATCGAGGCGCTGCTAGAGGCCAGGCCGGTGCAATTGCCGGAGGCGAACGCATAGGCTTGGCGTGTCAATAATCTGAAGAAAACAGTACAGCGGCCAACTCTTTTTCGGCGAGAAATGAATTGGCCGCCGTGCTTGAGTGCACGGCGGCGTTCTGGACGAACGTGGGCGTCGCGTGTGGACTGCCGCGGAGCCAAGTTCTCTGTCTTGCGGCCAAAATCCCTACTCCACCCCAAGCACTTTGACAATCACCCGCTTCCGTCTCTGTCCATCGAACTCGGCATAGAAGACCCGCTGCCAGGTTCCCAGGTCGAGCCGTCCGTTCGTCACCGGCAGCGTGGTCTCGTGATGCAGCAGCAGCGACTTCAAATGCGCGTCGCCATTGTCTTCGCCGGTCTGGTGGTGCTTGTATTCAGGCCGCGCCGGAGCTAGCTCCTCCAGCCACTTGCCAATATCCTCGATCAGCCCGCTCTCCAAGTCGTTCACATACACTGCAGCCGTAATATGCATCGGCGAGACAAAGCACAACCCGTCTTTCACTCCGCTGCGCCGCACAATCTTTTCCACCTCATCGGTGATATGCACCATCTCCCGCCGCTTCTTCGTCTCAAAAACCAGATACTCGGTATGGCTCTTCATCGCGCCCTCCATGTTCCGCCTCCCAAACTCATTTCCTCGCCACACTGACTCCGCTATTCTAAAGTCCAGCCGTGACCGCTCCCAAACCCACTGCCGCTCAGCGCCTCCGCACCATGCACAACCAGCTTGCCGCCGCCTACGGCCCGCAGCACTGGTGGCCGGCGCAGACTCCCTTTGAAGTCATTCTCGGCGCTTATCTCACCCAGAACACCGCATGGAAGGCCGTGGAGCGCTCGCTGGCCAACCTCCGCGCCGCCGGAGCCCTCACCGTTGACGGCCTGCGCGCACTTCCCATTGCGGAACTTGCGCGCCTCATTCAACCCACCGGCTTCTTCACCCGCAAAGCTTCCGCGCTCAAAGCCTTCGTAGCCATGCTTGATGACCAGTTCGCGAGCTCGCTTGCAACTCTTGCCGCCACGCCCACCGATGCCCTGCGCGCCCGCCTGCTTGCTCTGCCCGGCGTTGGCCCGGAGACCGCCGACGCCATCCTGCTCTACGCTCTCGGCCATCCCGTCCCCGTCGCCGACGAGTATCTGCGCCGCATCGCGACGCGCCATGGCCTGCTTACGCCCGCGCCCGGCCACAGCCTCAAGGGATACAACTCGATGGCCGATCTAACTCGTAGCGCCTTTGCCGCCGACGCCCCTGAGAACCGCGCCCAGCTCTTCAATGAGTTTCACGCCCTCACCGTCGCCGTTGGCAAGGCCCATTGCCGCAGAACCGCTCAATGCGAGGGCTGTCCGCTGGCCGCCGACCTGGACCTGAAGCAAGGCTGACTGCGGCGCAATCGCCTTTCGCGATACCATTGAGTAGGATAAGTTTTGGAGGAAGCGTTCCAATGGCAGAATCCGGTTCCACGATGCAATTGACCCGCGCCGCCGATTATGCGGTTCGCGTAATCGTCCACCTGGCCACGCTGCCTGAACAGGAGCGCTCCCTGCTGCCCGACCTGGCCAAAGCCACCGGCGCGCCCAAAAGCTTTCTCTCCAAGGTTCTGCAAGCCCTCTGCCGCGCGCGGTTCATCGCCTCGCGCCGTGGCCACGCGGGCGGCTTTCAAATACTTCCCGCCGGCCGCCAGGCCTCCATCCGACAGGTCATTGAGGCCATTGACGGACCCATCTGCCTGAATCTCTGCCTGGTCTCAGGAGCCTCTTGCAGCCGCCAATCCTTCTGCCCCGCTCACCCCATTTGGGCACAGGCGCAAGAAGCCATGCTCGGCGTACTCAACGCCGCCACCGTCACCGAGTTAGCGGGACAAACGGTCATATCGCGGGCATAAGTCTCCACCAGAATTGTCCAATACTGCCTGAGAACTTGCCGCTCATTCAGTAAAATAGAACCGCATTTATCGCGATTTCTTTCTCTTGATGAACCCAGCAACATCGCTTGGACACAGGAATTCGACTTCCACCCCATGGTCCGACAACCTTTCAGCCCAGAGCATCCATTTTGAGTCGGTGCCTTGTAATATCGGAGGCCTCTTTGGATGCGCCACCGAAACCGCTACAAATTTTCTGTCTGCATGATCGAAATCAATCAGGCCCGCATCGTCCGGAAACTCTACATAGCCGCGGTCTGAGTGCTTTTCGATTCGAATTTGCGCTACGAATTGAGGGTTTCCCAGGTTCTGAAGTAACCACTTCAAGAATGCGTCACCAACTCGGTTGCCCGTGTTTGGTTTTGTCTTCTGGCCATATTCACGCAAAATTTCAAACCCATCGTCAAGAACAATACAACCGCCTTTCCGAAGACGCTCAAGCCGTTCAACACAGGCAATAATGCCCTCGGGGGACACATTATCATGCTGTTCATTCGCAACAAGTAAGACATTTGTATCAACGACTGCATGACAACCTGCTTTCACGTTCTGGCCCCCTGCATTTTGCGACGCTGAGCAGCAATCGTTCGCGCTGAGAGGTCTCCCATTTGGTCCCCAAAGAAATCCGCCGGCCAATTTTTGATCTCTCCAAAAAGATTAAGATCAAGTGATTCAAGAACAGCCCCATCTTTGGTGTTTCGGCAAAAATAAACCGCAACTTCACTCGGCTTAATTGCCTCCTCGGCGATTCTTCGTTGAAGCCTCGTCAAAAAGTGCTCCGAATGGCTTTCGACAATCAACTGAACATTCCTGGCCGCAAAGTCCTGATAGGCCTGAACAGACGAGATAAGGACATCTGCCAATACCGACTGGACCTGCGGGTGAAGGTGTATCTCCGGCTGCTCCATCCAGACTGTTGAATTCGGGGGGCAATAAAAAGCTTGGACGAGTGCCGGCAAGACCTGCGAAACTCCAAAACCTACGTCTGTGATCTTGACTTCTGGCGACCAAGCATTGGTCTTGATAAGAACTTCGAATTCTTTTCTACCCTCTGCAACTGGTTTGACCGCGAATCTGTGAATTACATTCATTTCAATAAGCCATTGCGCAACAAATTCAGCGAATCCCTTAGTCGGCCTTTTCCATCCACGGTTCAGCTTCCTGCCATCCTGCTGCGCGGCTAAGATGGCCGCCACGGCATATTGTCCCCTCTGCCCAACATCCTCGGGGGTGTCCCCCGACCATTGGTATATTCTTCTCGGGTGCTCACGCAAGGGACCCAAATAGCTTATACCAGCTAACATTCGCTCTGTTTGAAGAGCAAAATCCGCGAGAAACCCCGCATTTTGGTACCTGGAAATGCTGGTCTCGGAAACCCTATAGAACTTTTCCGGTTCGCTTAAGTCCCATCTTCTTCCTGGCGCTTGGCCGACAAATCTGTAAGCCTCGGATGTCAACCCCCATTTGCCGCCGCCGTTGAGTTTGTGCTGAATATCAAGAACTGATTTCGCCCCATCAAGCAGACCATACTCAAATCCTCGAATCTCCGGCTGCTCCTTCTCATCGGCCTTCAAGGACGCTTTTAGCGAGATCGCGTTCCCGTTGTATGAAATTGTTCTATCGTGCAAGTCCTTAACACTTAATGGCTTCGGTAAACCCCAGGTAAGCTCGAACTCCAAACTTGATTTCAGGTCGTGCCCGTAAAGACAATCAGAAAGAGTCCCGAGATCGATTAGTGAATTGGTGTCTCCGAGGTGCAGGGCTCTCTTCCGGTCTGTTGCTAAGGCCGTCTGTTTCAAAGCAAGCAAAAGATGCCCTATGCTGCTCTTCCCCGCACTATTGCTTCCGAAAATCACCGTTAAGGGCGCTAGAGGCACGTCTCCTGTGTCCTTCCAGGCTTTAAAGTTCCGGATTCTCAATGACTTAAGCATAGTGTTTCCGCCTACTCAAAATGCAATCTGAGTCTACCAGAAAGATGCACAACCTAACTCAGTAACTGCTTTCCCACTTTGACGTATAACTCTACCGCCTCCAGAAGCTCCTTCTTGGCCAGCTTCTCAAAGGGCGTATGCGCCACATGGATCGATCCCGGACCCAGCAGCAGCGGTTCTCCCCAGTTTGTGAGCTGCGGAATGTCGGTCGAGAACTTGGCAATCATCGTCGGCAGCCCTTCGACAGCCTTCAGACGCACAAACGGCACATCCAGCGTGAAATCCACAACTGCTTTGTCGCCGGCAATCTCGGTCAACAGCGCGCGCACCGGTCCAGAGTCAGTTACCGTACGCACCAGCACCTGCGCCTCGGCCTTGTCGGCGATCACATTGGGCGCGTGGCCGCCCTGAATCTGCCCGATATTCACCGTACTCGGCCCAATGCCCTCCTGCTCCGCCATGGGCATGGTCAGCACCTTGCCTAGCACTTCTATCAGTTTGTGCACGGCGCTATCTCCCAGCTCCGGATAAGCCGAGTGCGCCATCTTGCCGCTCGATTTGAAAGCCGCGCGCAGTGCGCCCTTGGTGGCCAGCGCCAGGCGGTTGTCGGTCGGTTCGCCGTTGATTAAAAACCGGCTGCCCTTGGAAACCTTGTTGGCCGCAATCGCGCCGGCTGAGTCGCGCTCCTCGCCGGATACGAATAGCAACCCAATCCGAAATCCCGCCGCACGAAGCGTCTCGCCAGCCGCCACCTGCGCGGCCAGAATTCCCTTGGCGTCGCAAACCCCGCGCCCATAAACAAATTCCTCATCCTCGCTGAAGGGAATGTAAGGCGGCACGGTGTCCATGTGGGTTGAAAAAACCAGGTCGGGCCGCTCGCCCGCCGCGCCGGCATAGATATTCCAGCGCTCGCCGCCGCCGGCACTTTCATGGGGCTGTTCGACCGGCGTCTTTTCCACACACCATCCGCGCGCGCCCAGATAATCTGCCAGAAAATCCCCCACCGCGCCCTCGTGGTAGGTGGTCGACTCAATCTGGCAAAGTTCGCGAGTAAGTCGAATAGGGTCTATTGAATCGACGGGCAATGCAGCAGGCAATCGTTCACTCATAGTCTTCTCAGAATACCGCACACGGTGTTTTAAGTGGATGCGGGAGTTTCACATCTCAATTTTTCCAGTCAGGAATTCCACAAGCTTCTATCTTCCCAATGCGGCGCAAACCTTGAAATGAAGATGCGAAAAGCGGCGCACAGCGAGTAGAATTGAGCCTGAAATGATTAGAATGCTCACACCAAATCGAATGCGGATGGCCGAAGGCGCAACGGCAATCACACCGGCCAGCGACTTTGCCCTTGAAGCTCTGCACACCACAGCCACCAATATCTTTACCGAATCCATCAAGGCGTGCAGCGTCGCAACGGCCTTTGACCGCCGCATTTGTTTCGAGCACAGCAGGATGTATCGCCTCCTTCCCGATGGCAGCGGACCGGAAACCATCGACCTCTCCTGTTACAAGAAAATCTTCGTCATCGCCATTGGCAAAGCCGCCAGCCCCATGCTTGAAGTTCTTCTCGATCGCATGAATCGCCGCAAAGGCCTGCGCGGAATATGTTGTTCCAATGAGCTGCCGAAGAAACGCAGTTGGCGCTTTCGCTACTTTGAGGGCGGCCATCCCTTTCCCAACGAAGAATCCTTCGCCGCCGCCCGCGCCGCACTTGTAATGCTTCGCAAAGCCCGTAAAGATACCCTTATATTTTTCCTCATCTCCGGCGGCGGTTCGGCGATCTTTGACCTACCGCTTGATCCGCGCATCTCGCTCGATGACACCATCGCCTTCCATCAAGTTTTGCTAGCCTCCGGCGCGCCCATCGCTGAAGTAAACACGCTGCGCAAGCACTTCTCCGCGGTCAAGGGAGGCCGTCTGGCCATTGCCGCGCCCGAGGCCGCAAAAGTCAGTCTGCTCTTGCCCGACGTGCCGCTGCGTTCGCTTGACGCGCTCTCCTCCGGCCCCACCTCGCCCGACCACTCAACTGTCGCCGAGGTCCGCGCCCTGCTGGACAAATACGACCTGCGCTCCAAGTTTCCGCCCAGTGTACGCGCATTTTTCGAGCGCGAAGACCTGCCCGAATCGCCCGGCAACAAAGGATGGCGTCCGCCCTTTTTCCCCAAATTTCCCAAGCCCGGCGCGATTTTTGCCCGCCGCATCACCAACGCCGCGTCCATGAGCGAAGAGGCCGCGCCCTTCCGCGATTCGGTCTTCGAGATTCTTCTCTCCAGCCACGATCTGGCTGAGAACGCCCGCGCCCTGGCACAGAAGGCCGGCTTCCATGTCGAGGTAGACAACAGTTGCGACGATTGGGATTACGCCGACGCCGCACGTTATCTCCTCGAGCGCTTTCACGCTCTGCGCGCCGTTCATCCCAAGCTCTGTCTCATCTCGGTCGGCGAGGTCACCGTCACGCTGGATCGCACCCCTGGCTGCGGCGGCCGCAATCAGCAATTTGTGATGGAGTGCGCCCTCGAATTGGAGAGCTATCCGCGCGAACGCCTCACCGTGCTCAGTGCCGGCTCGGACGGAATCGACGGCAACACGCAGTCGGCCGGCGCGGTTGCCGACCCCACCACCGTCACCCGCGCACACGCCTTCGGCTTCCACTTAAAATCCTCGCTTGTCGCCTTTGACGCGTGTCCCATGTTCACCGCGCTCGGCGACGCCGTCGTCACCGGACCCACCGGCAACAACCTCCGCGACCTCCGCCTCCTCATCGCCGACAACGACGGCTGATCCGGGCAAGGTATAGACTCTCTTCCATGGACGATTTACAAGAGAAGATCGTCAAAACCTCCGATCCAAATTGGCTGCGCACCCTTGCGCTTCTCTATAAAGAGCGCCTGACCGCGCTGCTCGTGGACGACGCCAATCTCGGCATCGATCCCGAAGAGCAGACGCTCTTGCAGATGGCCAGATTCGCCGGCATCTCCAAACGCGAGTTAGCAGCCGTCTCGGTCGCGCTTGGCGTCAGCGCCGTGGGCGTGACCATGGTGGTGCTGGCATTTCTGGATCCGGAACCGACCAGCAAGCTCGGCCTGCTTGTCGGCGGCGGCGCAGTCTGCGTACTCGGCGGAGGCTTCTCGGCCATCCGCGTCCTCACCAACCACAAGCCGCCCAATATCCGCGTCACCTCTCACGGCATAGAAATTTCCTGGAAGTAAACCGGCAATTGAGTGCCAGCCTGCCACGCCGCTTGTTAAAGGCAAAATCGATCTCTGCATTTCTTTCGTGCAAAAAATCGCCCCCGGTGGCAGAATATTGCACATGACAAACTTGGCGAAGGATTGCAAATCAACCGTGATCCCGGGCCTCCGCTATCGCGATGCCATAGCCATGATCGACTGGCTCTGCGGGGCCTTTGGTTTTGAGAAGCAGGCCGTTCACACCAGCCCGGAGGGCATTGTGCTGCATGCCCAGCTCACCTTTGGCAACGGCATGATCATGATCGGCTCGGTTGGCAACGGGTCCGCAACATCCCAATTGATGAAGCAACCGGATGAGATAGGCGGCGCCGAGACGCAAGCTTCTTATCTTGTGGTTTCCGGCATCGACGCAATCTATGCCCGCGCCAAGCTTGCCGGCGCTCGAATCGTCTTCGACCTCGAAGAGAAGCCGTTTGGCGGCAAGGCATTTTCCTGCACCGATCCCGAAGGGCACCTCTGGCACCTTGGCTCCTTCGATCCCTGGGAACCGCCGCGGCAGTAAATTTATCTCTATCTGCTTCCATCTGGAATGAGCGCCGCGATTCGCCTGGAACCTTCGCCAGAGATGCTGGAACTTTCACGCTCCTGCCTTCGTATCTGCTTCCAAGAGAAATTGCGCCCTTTATCCAAGGTGAATAACTCCTGGCGGTCTTATTTACCGCCTCTGGGGAGTAGTAGCTATACACCTGGCCGCGATGGGACGGCAGCCTCTGATGGAGCAATTGAAATGCCTATCTCTGAATCCGAAAAATCGCAAATCCGGTACGCAAGAGTTGCCGGTTTCATGTATCTCTTTGTTGACGCGGCCTACATCCTGGGCATGTGGACTACCAACCGCTTTCAAGTTCCCAATAACTTTGCGGCGACAGCCCAAAAGGTGGCAGACTCCGAGATGCTTTATCGCATCGGGCTCAGCAGCTCATTGGTTGGCGCACTTTGCACGGTCTTTCTGGCCATGGGTCTTTATGGCGCGGTCAAGCCAATCAACAAGAATCTGGCGCTGCTTGCCCTGTTATTTCGATTGGTCGAAGCTGCATTATTCGCAATTCAAATGATCTTTGGGTTCGTTTTTCTCAAACTCTATACGGGCGGTGATTTGAAGAGCGTCTTTAGCATTGCGCAACTGTCGGCGCTTCAGGATCTATTCTCGCCTGTCTACGCGGCCGGCTTCAACATTGCCGGCATATTCTTCTGCATGGGGTCCATTCTCTTCTTTTATCTGTTTCTTCAATCGAATTACATTCCAAAGTTTTTATCGGCCTTCGGCTTGATTGCGTCCGTGCTGGTCGCCGTCACCACCTTTGCCATGCTGATTCTGCCGCAGCCCTCCAAGCTGGTGCAACTTGGCTGGCTTCCCATCGCCGTCGCCGAAATAGTAGTTGGTCTATGGCTTCTCTGCAAAGGCGTGAACCTCCGGGGGCGTGAGTCTGGAACAAATGACTCGATTGTGCCGTAAATTCGCACAACCGGAAAAATAGGCCTTCGTGGGTCGGCGAAGCCAGTAGTGGATCGATACAAGGCTGGCTTCTCTTGAAGCTATCGCAGCATGTTGTGCCTGGCCTTTTCAAACTGACTCAACTACCCAACGCTTGCGGAGTCGCCAGCCTCTGGGCGCTTGCTTATCGTAGACCACATCATTTAGCGTGAAAGGCATCTCGCATGCCAGGAGCAGCCTTGTCTTCTTCCAGACTTTCATCCCATCTTGCTGTGTTTGCGTGCGCTTTTTGCGCATTGCTTTCCATGCCGCTTTGCCGCGCCCAGGAGCCTGCCCAGAGCCCGGCACCAGAGTCCGTGCCAGTGGCCGTTGAGGCGTGGAAGGCGGCGCATTTTTCAGTGGATCCGAAGGCGCTTTATCAGGCCGCTTCCGCGGTGACGGCGCCAGAGGGCGCGAATGAGGCGATCCTGGTGGACGACGACCGGTACATCTTTGACGATGCGGGGCGGCTTACGCATGTGGGGCATGTGGTTTACAAAATTTTGACGCAGAAGGGCGCCGAGGGTTGGGACAGCTTGAGCGTGGATTGGGCTCCGTGGCATGAGGCGCGGCCGACGATAAAAGTCCGCGTCATTGCGCCGGATTTCACGGTGAATCTGCTCGATCAGAAGGCGATAACCGAAGCTCCGACCCGCGAGGGCGATTACAAGGAATACAGCGACGGCAAGACGCTGCGCGCGCCCTTTCCGGCGATTGCCGTGGGCGTGGTGGTGGAAGAGGAGTACACCGAGAGCGAGACGATTCCGTTCTTTGCGCCGGGGCGGGTGGGCGAGGTCAACTTTGGGCGGGAACGGATTCCGGTGGCGCACAGCAGCATTGTCTTTGACGCGCCGGCGGCGCTGCCGCTGCAATTTGGCGAGCTGCTGCTGCCGGATTTAAAGCCAGTGCGGACCGATGCCAATGGTCGCGTGACGGTGAGCTACGAGATTGGTCCGCTGGAGGGGCTGGAGCCTCGCGATCCGGACCTGCCGCCGGATGTGGCGCGGTTTCCGGAGATTCGTTTTTCCACCGGGCGCTCATGGCAGACGATTGCCAGCGAGTACGGAAAAATTGTGGACGCGCACGCCGGAGCGGCGGCGGTGCAGTCGATTGTGGACAAGCTGATTGCCGGCAAGACGACGGTGGCGGAGAAGGAAGGCGCGATTGTCGATTATCTGGACCGCGAGGTCCGGTACACCGGGATCGAGTTTGGCGAGGCGGCGCTGGTTCCGCACGATCCTGCCGAAGTGCTGGATCACAAATACGGCGACTGCAAGGACAAGGCGACGCTGCTGGTGGCGATGCTGCGGGCGGCGGGGATTCCGTCGTATGTGGCGCTGCTGAATGCGGGCTCGCGGATGGATGTGCCGGAGGATCTGCCGGGCATGGGCGAGTTCGATCACGCGATTGTCTTTGTGCCGGGGAAGCCAGATCTGTGGATCGACGCCACCGACCGCTATGCGCGGCTGGGCGAGTTGCCGCGAGACGACCAGGCGCGGCTGGCGCTGATTGCGCGCTCCGAGACGACGGCTCTGGTGAAGACGCCGCAGTCCGCATCGAAGGAGAACGTGCTGCTGGAGGACCGCGAGCTGACGCTGGGCGAGAATGGACCGGCGACGGTGATTGAAAAGACGCTGCCTTCGGGGGTCTTTGAGTCGCACTACCGCTCGTATTACGCGGACAATCCGGACAAGGAAACGCGCGAGGGGCTGACGAGTTATGTGAAGTCGCAATACGCGGCTGAGAAGCTGACCAGCGTGGAGCGGACGGATCCGGCGGATCTGGCCAAGCAATTTGTTTTGACGCTGGCCTGCGACAAGGTCAAACGCGGCTACACAGGGCTGGATAGTGCGCAGGCGGCGATTCGCCTGGATGGGCTCTTTGCGGAGCTGCCCGACGAGTTGCAGCGCAAGGACGATACAGAGGAAAAGAAAAAGCAGGAGGACAAGGACAAGCCGAAGAAGCCGCGCACGGCCGATTGGTGGCTGAATGAGGCCTTTGTCTCCGAGTGGCGTTACAGGATTGTTCCGCCGGCGGGCTTTGTGGCCAAGGAACTGCCCACGGCGGCGACGATACAGATTGGTCCGGCGGTGCTGACGGAAGAATTTTCCGTGGACAAGGATGGCGCGGTGGCGGCGCATTTGGTCTTCGACTCCGTGAAGCGGCGTTACACAAATGCCGAGGCAACCGAACTGCGCAACAAGGTGGCAGAACTGGCGGACGGTCCGGCGATTCTGGTGAACTTTGAGCCGAAGGGCGAGGCGCTTCTGCATGAGGGCAAGGTGGGCGAGGCGCTGGCGGCGTATCGCAGCCTGATTGCGCTAAAGCCAAATGTTGCGGTGCATCATTTGCAGTTGGCCAGCGTGCTGCTGGAGGCGGGGATGGGCGAGGCGGCGCGGGCAGAGGCGCGCCTGGCAGTCAAGCTCGATCCGGCGTCGGCGCTGGCTGAGCGGGTGCTGGCCGATGTGCTGGAGCATGATTTGGTGGGCCGCAATATGCGCCCAGGCAGCGACTGGGCAGGCGCGGCAGAGGCTTATCGCGCGGCGATGAAGCTGGACCCGGAGGATCATACGGCGCAGGCCAATTTGGCGATTTTGCTGGAGTACGACCCGGTGGGACGGCGGTATGGCGGTCAATCGAAGATGAAAGAGGCGATTGCCGAGTACAAGAGTCTGGGTCAGGAGAAGCTGGCCGATCTGGGACTCAAGAACAATCTTGCCTTTGCGCTTTTCTACGGCGGCGATGCGGCGGGAGCGATCGAGGCGGCGCAATCTCTGAATCCGCAGCCGACGGCGCTGATTGCGGCCAGCGAGGCGATGCTGCATGGCAGCAAGGCCGGGCTGGCCGAGGCTAACAAGAGAGCCAACGACGACGCGGCTTATAAAGAGAGCTGCCGCACCGCGGGCGAGATTTTAATGCGGATGCGGCTGTATTCGCTGGCGGCGGATTTTCTGGAGGCTGGAGCCGCGGGCGATAACTCAGCGCAGACGCTGGGGCTGGCGTCGATTCTGCGCGGCGCGCAACACCACGAGGACATACATTTTGCCAATACGCCGGGGGATCTTTCAAAGCGCTTCTTCCTGCTTTCTCGCGATCCTGAACTGACCGAGGCCAAGCTGATGGCGATCGAGAGCCGCAACGCTCAAGAGGTGTTGAAGCACGAGGATCCCGACGATCTGAAAGCGATACTGGAAAGAGGCAAGCGGTGGAATGACCAGTTGGCGCGCGAAGACGACTCAATGGATGTTGAAATCGATATTGACTTGCAGGAGGCCAACGCGAAAGGCGAAGGCGACGACGCCACCGGTTATTGGGAGAAGCTTGGTGTTGTGGGGGCAACAAACGACAAAACCTACGTTGTTAAAGAAGATGGCGTCTACAAGATTCTAGCCACCTACAACAATCCGAGCGCGGCTGGACTGGAGATTCTGGACCGCATTAAAGCCGGCGATCTGAAAGGCGCCAAGACGCTGCTGGACTGGGAGCGCGAAGACTGGCATATTGAAGGCGGCGACGATCCCTTCGGCGGAGCGTTCTTTCCACGCTTCTGGATCAAGGGCGAGGCGGCGGATGCGCGCAAGATGAAACTGGCGGCGGCGGCGCTGCTTGTCGAATATAAACCCGTCGCGGACCAGGGAGTTTCGATCCTCGAAGACGCGCTGAAAGATGCATCGGGCGAACGCGAGCGAACGAACATCCAATTGGCGCTGGCCGCGAACCACGCCGAGCAGGATAACTTTACCAAGCTGCTGGAGCTTTCATCGCTGCTGCTCAAGCAGGAGCCGGAGTCTTCGCGGGCCTTCTGGTGGGAATCGTATGCATTGACGGGGCTAGGCAGATTCGATGAGGCCCTGGCGCTCAGCGATGAACGGCTGAAGCTGTTGGACGGAGACCAGGACGCGCTGCGCAGGAAGATGTATATCGAATCCAATCGCGGCAATTACGCGGCCGCGCGCCAGTGGGGGCAGAAGATTATCGCCGAGGGCAAGGAAGATGCCGAGACGTTGAATGGCATTGCCTGGGAAGCGCTGTTTACCGGCAAGGTGGAAGAGGCCGATATTGCCATGGCGATCAAGTCAACGCAGATGGACAAGGACAACTCGGATATTCTGCACACGCTGGCGTGCCTTTACGCGGTAAGCGGCAAGACAAAAGAAGCGCACGACCTGCTGCTGCGCGGCATGGACGACTCGAATCTGAATGAGCCGAGCGATGCATACTGGTTTGCCTTTGGCCTGATAGCCGAGCAATACGGCGAGCGGGAGATTGCCATTGCCGATTATCGCAAGCTGAAGAAGCCGAAGAAGGCGGTCCAGATTCCCGACTCGACTTATTTGCTGGCGCAGATGCGGCTCAAGGCGCTGGGCGCGGATGGCGATGCCGCCAAGTAGCGATGCGAACGATGAAGGCAGGCGGGCGAGGATGGGCCTCATAGCACGATTTCAGAAAACGTGCTAATCTGATGCTTCGGTATTTGAATCGATTCGCGTTGTGGGAGTGCGTGTGGGCGTTCTGAGCAGAATCGGGATTGCGCTGGATTCGGAGCTATTGAAGCGGTTTGACCGCTCGATCGAGCGGCGCGGTTATACGAACCGGTCGGAAGCCTTCCGGGATTTGATTCGCGACCGGCTGGTGACGGAGCGGACCGCTGCGCCTGAAGCGCTGGTGGTGGGCACGGTGACGCTGATCTACGACCATCACGTGCACGGTATAACAGATAAGCTGACTGAAGCGCAGCACGCGCATCATGAACTGGTGGTGTCAACCAGCCATGCGCATCTGGATCGCGACTCCTGCCTTGAAGTGCTGATCGTGCACGGCAGGTCAGCGAAGGTGGCGCAGTTTGCGGATCTGCTGATAGGGCTGAAGGGCGTGCAGCATGGGCGGCTGGTGATGACGGTTCCGGCGCACGCGATCGAGGCGCCCCACGAACACAAGCACGGCGGCAAGCACTGAAATTTGCAAATCCCAAGCAGAGGAAAAATTCGCGGCCATGGATAGCACGAATATTAGAATCGTAACACTTATTCCCTTGGTTTATTTATTCTCCATTTCGTTTGATGCGCAGACAGTTGCCGCGCGCCTCAATGGCGCGGTGCTCGATCCGCAGGATCATCCGGCCGCCGCGAGCGAGAAGGCTTATCCGCCTCCGCTATCGGGAACTGTCGTTGATACGTCTGGCGCGGTGATTGCCGGGGCTACCGTGCAGGTCCAAAACACGAACGGTACTGTGCAGCGAACGATACGGTCAGACAGGAACGGAGCCTTCATTATTTCGGGACTCCCGGCAGGAAATTATCGACTCGTCGCATCGAATCCCGATTTTGAAACCAAAGAAATCTCCGTCAATATAGCGGCCACCCAAGCACCGGCCCCGCTGCGCATCTCTCTGGGCGTGGGTTCGGTGAGCACCACCATCAACGTACAGGGCCGGGAGGATGATCTTATCGGAATAGCCGAATCCGGAACCCAGGGAACGGTGGGCGCAGCGGAAATCGAAGATCGTCCGATTCTTCGTTCGGGAGAAGTCCTGGAGACGGTTCCCGGTCTCATCATCACGCAACATGCCGGCGGCGGCAAAGCCAACCAATACTATCTTCGCGGCTTCAACCTCGACCACGGCACCGATTTCGCGATTTTCATCGACGATATGCCGTTGAATCTTCCCTCGTACGCGCACGGCGAGGGCTACTCGGATATGAACATCGTCATCCCGGAGTTTGTGAAGCGGGTGAATTTCGAAAAAGGTCCTTATTATTCCGATATTGGCAACTATGGATCGGCTGGAGCGGCCCACGTTGAGTATTTCAAGAAGCTGCCCCAGAACTTCTCCAAGGTGGAAGGCGGCATGTTCGGCTATGGGAGGGCTGTTTTCGGCGCATCGCGAAAGCTCGGCTCGGGCAGTTTGCTGTATGGCGCAGAAGAGTATTACGACGACGGCCCATGGAAGCATCCGGATGCTTTTAATAAAATCAACGGAATACTAACCTGCAGCCCAGGCGACGGCGCCAATGGATTCAGCATCACGGCGCGCGGTTATCACGGCAGGTGGCACTCAAGCGATCAAATCCCCGTGAGCGCAGTTTCTCTTGTTGGTCTCTACGGCACGCTGGACCCGGCGGACGGTGGCCACAGCCAACGATATAGCTTGCAGTCTGACTGGCATCGCCAAAGCACCAGATCCGAGTCGAAACTCATGGCCTACGGATTCTATTACGATCTCGATCTATTTTCCAATTTTACTTACTACCTGGTGGACCCCATTCGCGGCGACCAATTCGAACAGCAGGACAGGCGCTGGGTGGCTGGTCTGGACGCGCACCACGCGATCATCAGCCAATGGCTTGGCCGCAGGGCAGCAAATACCTTCGGCCTGCAGCTCCGCAACGATTGGATCAACAATGGTCTTTACCTGACAGAAAATCGCGTGCGCATGGACAAAACCGATTACAACACCGGCGGCCTGATTCCCCCGACATTGCCTGCAACCAGGGAGCGGGATCGCTTTACGGATACACTGGTGGGTTTCTATGCGGAGAGTAATATCCAGTGGACAGAGAAATTCCGCTCGGTCGTGGCCCTGCGCGGCGACGACGAGAAATTTATTGTCACCAGCCTGGCTTACTCCGCCTCGATTAACGCGGCCAATTCAGGCTCGGCCTCCAAGTTCCTGCCCAGCCCAAAAGCAAGTTTGATCTTCGGCCCGTGGGACAATACTGAATTCTATTTACAGGGAGGATTCAGTTTTCACTCGAACGACGGACGCGGCACAACGCAAACGGTGGAACCGATTTCGGCGGACAATCCTTATCCCGACACGCCCAGTGCGAGAATCCCTCCTCTGGTCCAAACCAAAGGCGGGGAAATCGGCGTGCGCACGGTGGCCGCCCCGCATCTGCAAAGCACCTTTGCGCTCTGGTATCTCCGTAGTAATTCCGAACTGATGCAGGACGGCGACACCGGCGGCACGAGTGCTTCAGAACAGCCGAGCAACCGCTATGGCATCGAATGGGCGAACTACTACACGCCAATGGAATATCTGGCTTTTGATTTCGATCTTGCGGACTCCAGAGCCCAATTTACCGAGATGGACGGCGGGGATGCGGCGCCGGGCAGCCCGGGGGGCAAGCATGTGCCCGAAGCGGTCGGGGTAGTGATTTCATCGGGCATTACACTTCACGCATACAAAGGCCTTTCGTCTAGCTTGCGCCTGCGCTACTTTGGCCCGCGCGATCTAACCTCTGACGGAGTTTTTCGCTCCAATCAAACGGTGATGCTCAATGGGGAATTCGGTTGTCAAATCAATAAAAAATGGCATGTTTCGGCCGAATTCCTGAACATGCTCGACCGCAGCGACAGCGACATTGACTACGCCTATGAGTCCCGTGTCATTCCAGGAATCACTCCGGCAGGAACTCCGATAGGCCCTTCGGCATTCACGCGCGTTGCCCACCCGGTCGAACCGTTTCAGGTGCGAATCGGGTTGAATAGAAGTTTTTGATAAATACAGTTTTTTATCGGTCAGCCAACTCGAATCGGAGCGGAGTGGCGAATGTCTTCAATTGACCAGATTGTTGGCCTGTCCTGTGAAAGACTCACGTTGCCGCGGTTATCGGGAAGAAAAAGCTCGCGGCGCTGAATTCACGGGAGGGAAATATGCTTGGAACAATCTTGATTGTGTTACTGATCCTGATGCTGATTGGCGCTCTGCCAACCTGGCCGCACAGCAGAAATTGGGGATATTATCCGACCAGCGGGCTTGGAATCGTCGTTGTGGTGGTTGTGATTCTTCTACTTCTGGGCCGGATTTGAGCGGCGGCTACCGGCCAACGAACTTGGGCGGGAGAATGGGTCTTGCCCGCGTGGCGGCGGTTGTTCTGACCGCGCTGTTGTTGAGCGGAAGCGCGTTTGCCTACTCCGTTCTGACACACGAAGAGATCGTCGATTTGGCATGGATCTCCGAGATCCGGCCACTGCTGATTGCGCGCTATCCCGGCATCACCGAAGAGCAGATCAAGGAAGCTCACGCCTATGCATACGGCGGCTCCGTGATCCAGGATCTGGGTTACTATCCATTCGGCGACAAGGAATTCAGCAATCTGGCTCATTACGTTCGCACCGGAGATTTTGTTCGCGAGTTAGTGATTGAAAGCCAAAATGCCGATGAATATGCATTTGCGCTGGGCGCGCTTTCGCACTATGCGGCGGACATTGACGGACACCCGGCGGTCAATGCGGCGGTCGCCATCTGTTATCCAAAGCTGCGGGCAAAATATGGCAAATCGATACGCTATGCGCAGGATAAGACCGCGCATTTAAAAACGGAGTTTGGCTTTGATACATTGCAGGTGGCGAAGAATCGATATGCGCCGGAGCAGTATCACGACTTTATCGGATTCGAGGTTTCGGAAGAACTGCTGGAGCGGGTCTTTCCGGTTGTCTATGGGTTGGAGTTGAAGGAGGTTCTGCCACACGAGGAATTGGCGGTTGGCTCATATCGTTTTTTTGTCAGCCAACTGATTCCGCGAATGACTCAGGTGGCGCTGCAAGCGCACAAGAAAGATCTGATGCGCGAGACGCCAGACTTTGCCAGAAAAAAGTTTCTCTATCGCCTATCCCGCTCGGATTATGAGAGAGCGTGGGGAAAGACTTATGCAAAGCCGGGAGTGGGCACGCGAATTCTATCCACGCTGCTGCGCTTTGTGCCGAAGATTGGCCCGCTGAAAGGCCTGGGCTTCAATAATCCTACTCCGGTAACCGAAGATCTTTATATCAAGAGCATCAATACAACGACCGACCATTATCGCGCCTTGCTGGAAGAGTTGCGGGCAGGCCGGCTGGTGCTGCCCAACTGCAATCTGGATGACGGCAAGCCGGCACAAGCCGGGGAATACTCGCTTGCCGACGCGAGCTACGCAGAGCTTCTGAAGCGGCTGACTGCACACAACTTCGATCGGACAACGGCCCAGTTGCGCGCAAACATTCTCGATTTTTATAGTGGTCCAATGCTGCCGGTTGAGACGGAAGAAGATCCCGCTCGACGGCAAGCGATTCAAGACGATCTGAGCCAATTGAAAGCAGCTACGCCTGTGCCGGCCACAGCGGAGAAGCCTCTTACCCAAAAGTAATTGCTGGCGGTTATCCGCAATGCGGCTGGAAAGAAAAGCGACTTACGGCTTTGCGCCAGTTGGGATCAGCAGAGTGATGGCTTGCGGAACAATCTCGATGCGGACCGGCAGTTCGCCGAGCAGTTCGCCATCGGCTTCAGCAAAGACGCTGGCCGTGGAATTATTGCGCGAGCGGCACTCGACCGAGACGGCGTCCAGCACTTCAATGTCTTGCGCAAAGGTGTGGCGTCCGATGACGGCGGCCATCATGAAGCAGAAGTAGCGTAGGCGGCTGCGCGTTTTGAAGGCAACCAGGCGCAGGTCGTCGCGATGCAGCGATGCGCCGGGAACGAAGTGGTTGAGCGCGCCGCCGAAGTCGCGAATGCGCACGGCAAGAAGCTGCGTGAGTGCTTCGACGCGCGTCTCCGTTTGGCCTGGTTCAGCAAAGGCCGCCTCAAAGAGCGGAAAGGAATAGGTGGCCCAGAGGCGAAAAGCCTCGATTACATAAAGAATATAGCCAAGGCGGCGCTTGAGGCCGGGGTCGAGGCGAGAGAGAAAAAGCGCGTCCGCGCCGACGCCTGCGGCGACCGTAAAGTAGCGCGAGCAAGTGACGCCGGAAGCGTCCACATACGAAATGCGGCCCACGGAAAATCGCGTTGGCTCGGCCTTCAACAGCTTGCGGACGGCCTTTGCGGGATTGGCGCCCAAGCCAAGATTTGCCGCCAGCGCGTTGGCGGTTCCCAGCGGCACCACGCCCAACACCGTCTCAGTGCCGACAAGGCTTTGCAGAACCTCATGCACGGTGCCATCGCCGCCACAGGCAAGAATCGTATCGCAGCCTCGGCGCGCGGCATCGGCAGCCTGCGCACCGGCGCTGCCTGGCGCAAGAGTCTCGATGGCTTCAACTTCGATTCTGGCTTCGCGAAGAATGGCGAGAACGCGATCAATGGCCGCGCGACGCCTGGAGGAGTGCTGGCCGGAAGCCGGATTGTAGATGAGCGCAACGCGGCGCATCGCGATTCCTCCTGGGAGTCCGCGCCCGGAGCGAAAATGCAAACGGGAGCCTGCTCTTATCTTCGCATCTTGCGGCGGTTCGAGCGAAAGACGAGAGAAAATTCACATTGGCGCGGCATTACTTTGGCGGCAGCGCTGTTAGTTGGCCTCCGCGCTGGCGCAGATTGTTCTCACCGCGCGGCAGCTTCAGAGGCGAATGGCTGCCAAGATCGCGTTCGTAAATCTCACCATAATTTCCTGTCGCTTCAATCACGCGTTCGACCCAGTCATCATCAAGGCCGAGCGCGGGGCCGATCTGGCGGGATGAGCCGAGCAGAAAACGCAGCACCGGATCGCTGGCCGAGTGCGCGCGCATTTTTACATTCATTTGATTCACGCCGCTTTCTTCGGCTTGCACCAGTGCTTCCATAACCCAACTGACTAGCGCCGCCCACTGCGGATCGTCGTCGCGCACCGCTACGGCCAAGGGGTCTTTCGAGATGCGCTGGGGCAAGAGCAGCGCGCGTTTTCCATGCGCAGCCAGGGCCGCGCGGGTCTGGGCCAGGCGCGTTGCGTCGCCGGCCAGAGCACTGCAATTATTGGTTGCGAAGGCTGCTTCCATCTCGCCTTCTTCTTGAAAGGGAAAGGGAACAAAGTCGAGGCGTTCGCGGGCAAACCATGCGCGGACGCTCTCTTCTACGCTGGTTTCGGCGAGAAAACAGATCTTCTTGCCGGTTAATTGTCGCGCGTTTGTTGTGGCGCTTTTTCCCGGCACAAGGAAACCAACACCGTCCCACAGCACCGGCCGCGTGAATTGCAGATGCGTTCCCACGGTATGCGTAAAGTCGTCGGAGAGCGTGGCCACCAGATCCACTTCACTCGCGTTGAGCCCTTGCATTGCGGCGCGGTCGTCGGGATAATCCGAGACGCGAATCCGCGCATTCTTGCCAAGCACCGCAACGGCCACCGCGCGGCAGAGATCGGCATCGAAGGCTTCAAGACTGCCGTGATCGTCGGAGGTGGAATACTCGGCTTGGGCTTGATCGATGCCGCAACGAAGCACGCCCGCCGCGCGCACGCGGGATAAAGTTGCATCGGTATCCGCACGCGCGAGGCCGCTTGACAGAAGCAACGCCAATGCCAGCGTCGAGTGAATTGCATGGGCGCGCATTACGGCGTCCACCCGCCTGCTGCTGGAATCCCGGGCGTAGTATCGGGGCGCGGATTGAAGTCCGCAGGCACGGGATTGGGCAGATTCCAATCGGTCGGCGTGATCTGCAACTGCTTGCAACCCGCGCCACCGGCGTGAGGAAAGCTGGCAATCTCGGCTTGCGGAATGGTGGCGTACTCGGCGCTGAGCGGCGCGCGCTTACCCGCAAGTCGCAGTGCGTCGAAGGCCGAAGTCATGTCGCCCACGTCTGGAACCAAATCGTCCGCGGGTCCGAGATTGGGCTGGCCGAATTTCTCCGCGCCAATCTGCCGCGCGCGCGCTTCATCGGGCAGATCCGCAAGTGGAATCAGGTTGAAAAGCTCGTCTACAAACTTGATGATCGAGCTATGCTCCGATGGCACATGCGAGACGCCATGCGCCACCGCGTAAGGCGAAATGACGATGGCCGGAATGCGCGGCCCTTGCTCCAGCGGCAACCCCGCCGCGTCGTGTGAGCGGATGCGCGGCTGCGCGTGGTCGTAGAGACCGTCCGACTCGTCATACGCGATGATGATGGCGCTCTGGCTCCAATACGGGCTGGCCGCGATGGCGTCGATCTCTTCGGCCAGCAGCGCCTCGCTGATCTGCGTGTCGGAGTAGCCGGGATGGTCGTCGTTGCCATTGAAGACCTTGGCCAGCTTGGGGTTTGGATCCTGCGGCCGCCAGCCGTCGATGTTGCCATAGCCGCCGCGCAGATAAAAGACGCCCGATGCAGGCAAACGCCGCGCCGCAATGTCGCTGAAGAATTCGCTCAGTCCATGCAGATGCGTGCTGGCCAGCGGATTGTTGGCGACGTAGCCGAAGTACTGCGGCGCGTTGTGATGCGCCACGTAGCCCAGATGCGAGGCCTTGCCTTGCTCGTCGTTCTTCTCATGCTCGTAACCCTGCTGATACCAGCCCCAATTCACTGCGTTGACGCCGTGGCCGGCGATCTTTTCAATGTCTTCGCGCACATCGGGCAAGTCGAAGGCGGGATCGTAATCGGCTGCTGTTGTCTTGCCGATTTCACTGCCCATAAAAGAGAGCGGCAGCGTTGCGAAGGTGAGGTTCTTTGCGACACCGCCGAAGGGCTTGGCGGCCTGCGGCTGCTTGAGGCGGTCTGGCATATCCAGCGGCGAACCCCAGAAGGGAGCGGGGTCGGCGACCATCGGCACAACCGCATCTTCGCCCCGGCCGCCCGCCGCTGCCTGGTCCGGATGCAGCATCCACTGCGTCTCGCCGCCCTGGCCGCTGATCATCGCAATCGCGTTGGGCGTGGATGGGCCGATGATGGTGTCCATGAAGCGATCGAAGAGCGTGAAGCGGTCCGCGTAGCGCCAGAGAAATGGAGCCGTGTCGCAATCCACATGGCTCATTACCAACTCGCCGAATTGCTTGCGCTCCAGCGTCGGCGCATTCGAGGGCTTGCCGTCTTTCAGCGTCACGCCTTCTTCGGTCAAAGCATACTCGGAGTTTTGCGCAACGCCGCTTGCATCCAGAGCAATCTTGCGCGCAATCGCTGTATGCGAGTGATTGACCGATGCGATATCGGCAGGATAGAGAGGAA
Organism: uncultured Occallatibacter sp.; assembly: GCA_964509755.1. Lineage (GTDB taxonomy): Bacteria > Acidobacteriota > Terriglobia > Terriglobales > Acidobacteriaceae > Telmatobacter. The sequence continues at coordinate 92,581 of CAZDYU010000001.1, forward strand.
CCGTCCTGCCCTTGGCATCGACAATCGTGGCGGGAATTCTGAAGGCGGAAATCTTGCCCACTGTTCCGTCGGTATTGACGATCGGCTGCGTGAATCCAGTTACATTGTCAGTAGTGTAAGCGCCTGACGGCCCCGCATAGAGCCCATCGGCTCCGGGATAGCTTCCGAAGTAAAAATCGAAGGAGCGATTTTCCTGGAAGAGTACGAAGACGTACTTGATTTTTTCGCGGATCAATCGCAGCTTTTCCTTCTGCCCGAGCGCCGGCTCTTTGGACGGATCGATTGCAACAGCATTCACAGCCGCGCTTGAAGGGGGCGCGAGGGTTACCGTGGGCGACGCGGCTTTCTGCTGGGCAGCAGAGACGCCCAGGCCGATTGCGCAAAGAGTAATCAGCGCGGCAAGGCTTCGCGCGCAATGAATGGTATGCATGTCCATAAGCTATCCGGTTCCGTGTTGCGATGGCAACGGAAAGATGCGCCGGCGTCTTCGGCCGGGAATGAATTTCCAAAGAAAATACGGCGCGAGGATAACAATTATCCCGTGGAACTCTGCTAATCCGGCGGCGCGCCGCCCCAGGATGTGTACCTAACCACCTGCGCCTTGGCTGCCAGCGCGGAGAGTTGCGCATTGGGAAAACGGCGCAGATACGGGACGGCCCAGCCAATGTCGGAGCCTCCGTAAGGAAGCGTGACGAGCTGCGCCACACCGGTTCGCTTTTGCAGCAAAGTTGGATCTTCAAGGCCCGCAACGCAAAAATTCACGAGGCGATGAATCGCGCCCTTGCCGGCGCCATACATATCGATGCCGTTGGAGACGCCGAGTTCGGCCAGGATGATGAGCGGGCCGAGCGCATAGAGGTGATAGTGGAGCGCCATCTGCGCGCGATTCATCTCCGCTTTGAGCGAACCATCGGGCTGGATTGCATCAATGCCCATGCGGTAAGCGTCAAGGCCCCACTTGAAGTCGGCTTGATCGTTATCGGCAATGCCCGCGGCGGCAACGGACAGGCCGGCCCAGTAGATGTGATTGTTCTCGCCGTCCTTGTGCAGCCGCTCCACCTCGCCATCGAAGAATTCCCGGACACGCCCGGCAAGCTTCTTGAACCATCGTTGAATATCGGCGTCTTGCGCGGGCGTTCCCAGGCCGCTGGGGCGCACTTTGAGATAAGAAATGGCGACGGCGCTCAGCAGCCAATTCTGAACGTAGACGCCTTGAAAGCTGGGCATGTGGCCATCCCACGCGTCGGCTTTGGCGGCGGCGTCAAGAAGCGAGTAGACGCAGAGAGCGGCGGCGCGGTTGCCCTTGTATAAATATGCGTCGGCGGCGTTGGCGGCGTATTGACTGAGATGCGTGGAGGGTTCGGAGGCCTTTTGAAAGGCCGTCAGCTTCTGCGGATCGGCGATCGATGCGTGGCTGTCAATGTAGTAAGAACTGGCCTCGACCGTCTTGGCGAAGGGCGGCGGCGCGGGGCAGTTATAGGCTTCGGTGGTTTGCACAACGGCGCGATTGTCCCACGGCGAACGCAACTGCGCAGCCAGGACGCCGGTCGCCGTGAAGACGAGCAAGAAAAGAAGAGAACACGAGCGTGGAATGGATCGCATCGTTTATCCTCACGGCGCCATTGTATCGATTTTTTGCGCAACTTTACAGAAGGCTATTTCAAAGATGATTGATGAGCGATGCGATGCACGCCGCGCCAAAGCCGTTGTCGATGTTGACGACCGAGACGTTGGGCGAGCAGGTGTTCAACATGCCCAGCAGCGCCGCCACGCCCCCGAAAGAAGCGCCATAGCCCACGCTGGTGGGCACGGCCAGCACGGGCGCATTGACCAGGCCGCCAACAACGGTGGGCAGCGCGCCCTCCATGCCGGCGCAGACGATGAGCACGCGCGCCGATTGCAGAGAATCCTTTTGCGCCAGAAGGCGGTGAATGCCGGCCACGCCGACGTCGGCAATCAACTCGACAGTATTGCCCATCAACCGCGCCGTAACGACGGCCTCCTCGGCAACGGGCAGGTCGCTGGTGCCGGCGCAGATGACGCCAATGGTTCCTTTTCCCAGAACGGTTAGAGGCGTTTGCGTGAGCGTAATGGCGCGGGCGGTCTCATGATACTCGGCGCGCGGCTGGAGGTTGCGGACCGCGCGAAACATGTCCGGTGTGGCGCGCGTTGCCAGCACGTTGCCTCCGGCCTTTGCCATGCGCGCAAAGATCATGGCGACCTGCGCTTCCGTTTTTCCGGCGGCAAAGATCACCTCAGGCATGCCGGTGCGCAGAGCGCGGTGGTGGTCGAGTTTGGCGAAGCCCAGGTCTTCAAAGGGTAAATCCTTCAATCGGTCAAGAGCTTCACCGACCTCAGTGCGTCCCTCACGCACCCCATTGAGCAAGGTTTCAATTCGTGCACGATCCATCAAATGTTCTCCTTTTGAGCAGCAAACGCAAGCATTGCTTCTTCCATAACTCGCTTGAGGGGGAGCGAGTTTTCTTCGGCAATCTTGCGGCAATCTTCGTATTCCGGTGCGGCATTGACAATTTTGCCGTTGGGCAGGCGGGCGATTTTAATGCGAATTTTACCCGAGCTTGTTTCCACTACAAAAAACTCGCGCGCCAGAGCTTCCTTATTCTCTAGACGCCAGCGCAGGCCGATGGTTGTGGTCTCGCAAAAAAGTAGATCTTGCAATGCGGTAACAAGGTCTGGACGGCAGAGCACGGTGATCTGCACGCCGGAGCGGCCCTTCTTCATTTGCACGGCGAGACGATACACATCCCATGCGCCGGCTTCAAGCAGCTTCTCGCTGACGTAGGCAAGCACTTGCGGATTGCAGTCGTCGATCACCGTTTCAATGACTGCAATGGATTCGCTGGGCGCATCGGAAGCCGCTTCGCCAACCAATAAACGCAGCAGATTGGGCTGGCCCGGCGTCTCGCGCCCGCCCGCGCCATAACCGGTTTGCAAAATGCGCATGGCGGGCAGCGGCGCGTAGCACACATCCAGCATTCGTAATACGGCCGCGCCGGTTGGAGTCACGCGTTCCATTGCAGGACCGGCTGCGTAGACCGGCGCATCGGCAAGCAGAGCCAGCGTTGCGGGTGCGGGAACAGGCAGTGTGCCATGCTGGCAGACGACGGTTCCGCTTCCAACGTTAAGCGGCGAAGCAAGCCAGCGATCCACTTGGAGAGCCTCGGCGCCGGCGGCAGCGCAGACAATATCGACGATCGTGTCTACCGCGCCCACTTCATGGAAGTACACCTCTTCGACGGGGATCGAATGGATTGCGGCTTCCACTTCGCCAAGCAATTGAAAGGCGCGCATGGAGCGCTGCTTCACCGAGTCGGAGAGTGGTGCGGAGCGGATGATTGCGAGAATCGCGGACAAGGATCGATGCGCGACATGGGTGTGCGTGTGCGGGGTTTCATGCGAGTGTGAGTGCGGTTCTTCGGCGTGGCCGTCCGCTGAGTGTGAATGCGAATCAGCCTCGTGCGCATGATCGCCGTGCGAGTGCGCCGGCAGATCGTGTGGCGCATCGGGCGTGATTACATCGACCTTGGTTGCGGCCATACCGCCGCGACTCACCTTGCGCATTTCAAGGCGCGCGCCAACGCCAAGCGCGGAGGCCGTCTCTTCAAGGCAGGCAAACGGCACTCCCGCATCCACCAAAACGCCCAGCATCATGTCGCCGCTGATGCCGGAAAAACATTCAAGATAAGCAATTCGCATCTCAGATTCATTTTAAACTGTTGGCTATTCGCCGCGCTTGGAGATCACTTCAACCGGCAGTATTATACTCCCTAAAATCTCATTCATTGCACCGGAGCGAAAGCCTTGGCAATCGAGCGTCACGTACTGAAATCCGGCGCTCTTGAGAGCGGCGGTGATGGCGTCGAGCATCTCCAGGTTGAGGGCGCGCGGCAGCTCGGCGCGAGCAATCTCAACGCGGGCCAACTCGCCGTGATGGCGAACGCGCAGTTCACGAAAGCCCAACTGGCGCAGGCTCTCTTCGCCCTGCTCCACCTGGGCAAGAACCTCGCGGGTTACGGTGCGGCCGTACTCGACGCGCGAGGAGAGGCAGGGCGCGGCGGGGCGGTCCCAGAGCGGGTAGCCGGCGGCCTTGGAGAGGGCGCGAATCTCCAGTTTCGTCAGACCGGCTTCGGCCAGCGGCGCAAGCACGGCGTGCTGCTCGGCCGCGCGCTGCCCCGGACGATAGTCCCTGGTGTCGTCTGCGTTCATGCCGTATGCGATGCGGTCGAAACCGAGCTTAGGAGCCAGCAATTCCATCGCCGCAAAGAGCGTGTCCTTGCAGTGGAAGCAACGGTTGGCGTCGTTGCGCTGATACTCGGGGCGCTCCAATTCCTCGGTCGCAATCACGCGCAATGGCATCTGCTGGGCGCGCGCAAAATCGCAGGCGGCCTCGAAATCGCGGCGCGCAAGGCTGGGTGAATCGGCGATCACGGCCAACATGCGATCTCCAAGAATGCTGTGCGCAGTGGCCGCGAGAAAGGCCGAATCCACGCCGCCCGAGTAAGCCACCATCAGGCTGCCCAACTGCTTGAGATGAGCCTGCAATGCTTGCAGCTTGCGTCTGGCATCCGTGTCGCCAATCAACTCTCCGGCCCGCGTATGAATTATCTGTGAATCTACCGCCATAAGGTCCATTATAATTGAGAATAGATATCAGAATTAGGAATGCGCCAGTACCTGTGGCGATTCTGAACTGTCACCCCCCTTGAGTCCTGATTCTGAGTTTTCAACATTTAGTAATCGTCAGCCATGAACTCGCTCGAAGTTGTCGTCGCCGGCCCTCGGATGAGGTACGGTAAGCCGACGATTCAGCTGTTTCTGAAAACACCCCGACCCACCAATGGAGGTTCCAATGCACAGCGCGCAGAAGGAATTTGTAGAGATTTCAAAGTCCCTGTTTCCAGAGATGTTTGTGGGCAAGAAAGTTCTGGAGATAGGCAGTTTGGATATCAACGGCACGATCCGGACCCTATTTTCAGACTGCGAATATATAGGTCTGGACATAGGCCCTGGCAAGGGCGTGGATGTGATTTGCGAAGGGCAAAAGTACGATGCTCCGGACGAGAGCTTCGATGTGGTAATCAGTTGCGAAGCGATGGAGCACAATCCTTTCTGGGCAGAGACGCTGACCAATATGATTCGCGTGCTCAAGCCGGGCGGGCTCATGGTCATGTCTTGCGCAACGGTTGGACGCGCGGAACATGGCACAACACGAGTGACGCCGTGGACCTCGCCGCACACGGTGGATAAGGGATGGAATTATTATAAGAACCTTACGAAATGGCACATAAGTGGAAAGGTGGACTTATCTTCATTTTCGGCCAAGGGATTTGTTCACCATTGGCAGACATTCGATCTATATTTCTTGGGCCGGAAGGCAGGCCCAGGCGACAATGGCGTTGCGAAAATTGCCAAGTTCAAAGCCATTTATCGATCACGGTTTTTCCCTGTCTTATTTCACCAGCTTGGCCGCGTGCTGCGCAGCCCATCCTTCATGCTGCACATGATGGAGAGGAAGAGATGGCAGTAGGCGTTTGCGTTGTCAGCGCCAAATCAACTTCGGACGAACTATGTGAATAATGAAAGAACTAATGGGAAATGTAGCGCGTCAAGTATGCCGGGGCATCGCTGATAGCCGAATTATGGGCGGCGATAAACATCATAAGCGCGCAGTTTGCAATAGGGATGAAAGACTTGCAAAAGAGCGTTCATCAAAGCCTCGCGCTGGGGCGTGACGTCTTCTTTGATCTGTAAATTGCGTTTCACAATCAGCCAGCGAATCTTATGCTTTTGCGCTTCTTCAACAAGCTGCGCGGGCGAATATGGGTCTGTGGATCTGTCAAAAAGCAGCACTGGAAATCGCGGAGTGCGGCCAGTGGCAAAGTAGAACGGATCTTCGCCGGGGATAAGAATCAAACCGTCGTCAAAGGGGATTTCTTTGGCGGAGAAGCGCAGCAGTTCATCAAAATCGGGCAGGTAAGGGCCGGCTACGGATAGCCCTTCGAGCGCGGGAAATGTGGTATGTAATACGGGTCCGCCGGGCAGTTGCGCGTAGCTGAGACGCTCCTCGCTGGCAGTGTATAGACCGCCGCAAACAAGCAGCGTTGCAGCGATGACGGCGGAGAGAGCTGGTACGAGAAAGAGGCTCTGGGGCGCGGCGTCCGCGGCTGTTTTGTTCTGCTCGATTCCTGCCAGAAAGACAATCATCTCGGCAATCAGAATTGCGAGCAACGGCCAGATGGCATAGGTCGATCCCCATAACTGCTGGGAGAGAAATGTTCCGTGAATTGCGGCCAGCAGAAGTACGGGAATCACGGCGCGCAGGCTCGGCTTGCGGAAAAGGTTCCACAGCGCAAGCGCGGCGCTGAGGATGAGCAGCAGCGGCCAGAGTGCGAGAAGAGAATCGGCGCGATCGTCCGCATCCGTAGAGAGAAAAAGACCAATCAGTGTCCAGACGAAGGGCGCGGCAAGCAAAACAAGAGCGGTGAGACGGGTCCAGATATTTTTTACAACCGGGCTGCGCAAGAGCAAGAGGGCGGCGGCGATTGACGGCAACTCCCACAGCAGCGCGGGCTCGGTGTAAACCGAAAGCATGTCTTGCAGGCCGGGCAGCCGGCGCTCGGCGGCAAAGCGGATGGTCCAATGAATGTAGTTGCTGATGCCGGCGGTGAAGTGCAGAAGCAGGGCCGCGGCAAGAAGTGTTGCAGTTGCGCCGGTAAGGATCGCGGTCAACGCCGCACGGCCGGGAGTGTGGCGAATCAGGTTCACGACCAAAAGAAAAAGAATGAGGGCAAATGCCGCGAGTAGAAAAGGCAGGCCGATGTTTTGTTTGACAAAGAGCGGTAGAGCAAGCGCCGCGCCGGCAATAAAGGGCCGCGGGAGCGCTGGACGCGGGCTGGTTTGCGAGGCAACAGAATCAAGCGCTAAACGCTGCAAGAGAAATACAGCAAGAAGGATCGATAGAGCTGAATCGCAGTCGTATGAGGGAAATGGCAGGATGCAGTAAATGCCTAGGACGGTTAGTGGCGCGGTCAAGAGCAGTGAAACCGGCCACGATGCGCGCAGGCTGGATTGCAGCGTTTTGAGCACAATGCGCCAGCCGAGCACCGTGCCCGCGCCACATGCGATTGCTGCGTAGAGAACGTGGTGGAAGAAGACGCGTCCGGTGAGGCGAATGATCGCTGCCTGAATGAGGAACGTGAGAGGCGCATGAACAAAGGGGAAATCGCGATAAGGCATCTGCCCCTGCGCAATGCGGAGGCTCGACTCCAGCGTGTAGCTTGCATCCCAGAGAATGGCGAGATGCGCGTTTTGGCATAAGACAACCGCGGCGCTTGCGAGAAATAATACAGTTGCCGCGGCAAAATCGCGGAGACTCCAGCGGCTTTTACGCGGCGTCGATAAACTTTCTGTAGAGGCAATTTTGCGCATGAACATTGTTGAGCGAACTCAAATTGACGGCCGCTCTATGCATTGATTCTCGCCGGTTGTGGGCGGTTACGCAACTAGTGCGCGGGTTCCAGTTCCGGCTGCGGATGCCCGCTGGTTTCAGCGCCCGCATCATGGCGCAGGCTGAGGCTGTCAAAGACCGGGCCCAGCGACAGCAGCGCCACGATCAGAATGGCAAGATGAAAATCGCGCAACTCAGGAACGGCAGCGGAGTGGCCGCGCGCGTGGGCGACAAGGCGCAAAACAATTGCGCCGACAGCAACGCCCAGGCCCGAGCTGAGCTGCATCACGGCACTGAGAAAACTGTTGGCGCGGCTCATCCTGCCTGGCGCAATTTCGGTAAAGGCGAGCGTAGTGATGCAGGTAAATTCCATCGACCGGCAGCCGCCGTGGATGAAAAGAATGGCGACGATGAGAAGGACGGGCGTGGCGGGCGCAATGGTTGCGCAGACGGCGATTGACGCGACGGTAAAGACTCCATTGACAATCAGCACGCGGCGAAAGCCGAAGCGGCGCAGTGTTTGAATGACAAAGACTTTCATGCTGACGTCGCCCGCGAAAAGCGCGAGCAGGTAGAGACCCGATTGAAAGGCCGTCAGTCCGAAGGCTATTTGAAACATCAGCGGAAGCAGAAAGGGCAGCACGGCGACAGAGATTCTGAAGGCACTGGCGCCATAGATGGAGAGCGAAAAAGTTTTTCTTTGCAGCGACTCAAAGTCGATGAGCGACTTGGCGGGATGGCGGCGCGCGACGAGAACTGCAACGACTCCGCTGAGCAAACTCAGTGCGAGAACAGCGGCGGGAAGAGGCCAGTGGCCGCCCTCGCCGCCCAGCTTTTCCAAGGCGTAAACGGTTCCGGCTGAGGCAAAGCCGCCCAGCAGAAAAGTGAGCCAATCGAAGGGATGGAGCTCATCGCCGCGCACGTTTTCAATCCACAGCAGCGCCAGAATCAATGCCAGGATGCCGATGGGCAGATTGAGAAAAAAGATCCAGTGCCAGCTTGCGTAAGTGGTGATGAAGCCGCCCAGCGGAGGGCCAATTACCAGCGCTGAAAGGGCCGGCCAGGTGATGTATGCAAGCGCCTGCGTTAGCTTTTCTCTGGGCGCGGTGCGCAGCACGATGAGGCGGCCAACGGGGACCATCATTGCGCCGCCGATGCCTTGAAGTATGCGCATCAAAATGAACTGCGCAAGGGTGCTGGAGAGGCCGCAGAGCACCGAGGCGAGCGTGAAGATTGCGATTGCCGTTGAGAAGATGGAGCGGGAGCCGAAGCGGTCCGTGACCCAGCCGCTGATGGGGATAAAGACGGCCAGCGTAATCATGTAAGCGGTCATGCCGATATTGAGGCTGACAGGGCCGACATGAAAGCTGTGCGCCATCTGCGGAAGCGCGGTGGCGATGATGGTGCCGTCCAGCATTTCCATGAAGAATGCGCCGGCGATCAGGGTAGTGACATAGAACGGCGAGCGGTTTTTCTTCATGACTTCAGTTTACGAAAGCAGCGGGATTTTTCATAGATTACCGGCAGTCGCAATCTCAGTTGGCGGACTGTCCCGCAAAATGCGCTTCAATTTCTTCGAGTGTTTTGCCCTTTGTTTCCGGCAGGAAAAATGCCGCAACGATGAAATAGACGACTGTGCAGGCGGCAAAGAGAAAGAAGATCGACGAGTAGCCGTGCTTGCTGACAAAAGGCAAAAAAATGCCGGCCAGCGTGGTCGAAACCAATTGATTGATGACCAGCGCAATGCTCATGCCGTTGGAGCGGATGCGCGTGGGCATCAACTCAGAAAGCGCAAGCCAGACGCAAACGCCGGGGCCGACGGCAAAGAAGGCCATGAAAATATAGAGTCCGATAGCCACCATCCAGCCATGGCGCGCCGAGGGCACTTGTCCGATGAGAGCCTTGTCGATGTGCAACGGCGCGCGTTGCGCGGCGGCGAGATCGGCAAAGGGATTTTTAAAGAGCGCTTGAATTTTATTGGCGGGAAGGCAGTTGGCGCGGCTGATCTGAATAGGCGCCGCCGCGGCGTCGTCGGAGCGGACAAAGTTGGTGGCCGCGGTAAAGTCGCCATAGGAGTAGATGATGGCCATCGAAGCGCGCTTGCTGTCGATCTGCTCCGCCCCCGCACCGTTTGCCCGCAGCAGTTCGCCGGCCGCGCCTGGATCGAATTGCAAAGTCAGCTCCTGATTGGGCCGCACCATAGTCTGCACCAACTCACGCGCATCCACGCTTGCCTTTTCCGTGCGCAGAAAAAGAATGCCAACACTGACAATCGAAACAATAATTCCCGAAGTTCCCAGAATCAGCAGAAATTTGCGGCCCTTGCGATCGACGAGCATCATGCCCACCATTGTCATTAGAAAATTGACGGTGGTGAAGATCACATAACCCCAATGCGCCTGCAAGTCCGAGAGGCCGCTTTGCAGCAGGATGTTGGTGTTGAAGCCGATGATCGAATTGATTCCGGTGGCCGTATTGCAACAGAGAATCAGGCAGGCCAGCAAGAAGGGAATTGCATATTTGCGGCGCAGCAGAGAGTCATGCAGTTTGTGGCCGGCATCCGCGGAGCGGGCAGTCTCCTGAGCCGCGCGTGTTTCCATTTCGCCGAGTTCGAGCGCGGCTTGCTCATTGCTGCGCGAACGCAGCAGGGCCGTGAGCGCGGCAGCTGATTTACCACGCTTAAAAAGCCAGCGGGGCGACTCGCTGACCAGCAAACTGCCCAGCACAAAAAGTACGCCGGGAGGAAACGAAACCCAAAAGATTTGCCGCCAGACATGATCCTTGAAGTGGAATAAAGTATCTGCGCTGGCAGCGACGGCAACCTCCGCAACGCGATAACTGAAGTACATTCCCACAGCGGCCGCGGCGACAATGCCAAGCGTAAGCATCCATTGAAAGACTCCGGTCCCCTTGCCGCGATCGCGCGCCGAGAGGCACTCGGCAAGATAGAGCGGAACCACCACGCCGATGAATCCGCCACTGATGCCTTGCAAGAGCCGGCCCAGAAAAAGCGGCCCGTATCCTTGCGAGAGAGCGATGACCGGAATGCTGAAGACGAAGGTGAGGCCGGAGAGAATCATCAGTGGCTTGCGGCCCAGCCAATCGGCCAGCAGGCCGGCAAAAAGCGTTGAGATAACGCTGCCCAAGAGCACTGCCGCAACAATGACCGAAAGTTGCGCGGCATCCAGATGCGAGGTCGCTTCCAGGTACGGCAGCGCGCCGCCGATGATGCCCACATCGATGCCGTAGATGAGGCCGCCCAGGCCGGCAACCAGCAGCAGAAACAAGTTATAACCGCGCTTGGTTGAAAGGGCGGGCGAAGCGGGCAGGCGGTCGGCGTTCTGGGTCACGAAAAACTCCTCTTGCGCAGTGTATCCCCCCGTGCGGCTTGCGCGATAGAATCTTCGCGGAGCGGGGCCGGAGTGCGGACGGTCTTCCGTCTCACGTGCCGGCCATCACTGCAACCCCCGGCGGCTGGGCGTAGCAGTTGATTGAGGTCATGCGACCCGCACGATTGGCGGAGGACGCAAATGAGCAGCGAACTGGGCAGCCGGCGGGATTTTATCAAGTCATCTCTGAGCGGAGTTGCGCTGCTGTGCGCGGGCGGAGCGGCGGAAGCGCTGGCGGCGGAATCCGGCTCCGCGCCGCTGAAGTCCAGAGTCGTGGTTGCGCGCGACGAGTTGCTGCGCGGCGCGGGCTCTTCGGTCGATTCGCATCGCATCGCGGCACTGCTCGATCACGCGATGCAGGCTCTCTTTGAACGCGATCATGCCGTCGAAGCGTGGCGGCGGTTGGTTCGTCCCGGCGATACGGTCAGCCTCAAGGTGAACACTCTCGGCGGCCGCGGAATCTCTACTAATACTCAACTTGTCGCGGCCATTTGCGAGCGGCTGCAAGAGGCCGGTGTCAGAGCCAGCGACATTGTTGTATGGGACCGCGAGAGCGACGAACTGGAGCGCGCCGGCTTTCATCTTGCCGTAGGCGGTGACCGCGTGCAATGCTTCGGCACCGATCGCGTTGGTTACGAAGATGACCTGTCGGCTTATGGCAGCGTGGGCAGCCGCTTGTCGAAGATTCTTACGCAGCGCACACAGGTGCTCATCAATCTTCCTGTGCTGAAAGACCACGACGGCGCGGGGGTCACTATTGCTCTGAAGAATATGTACGGCGTCATTCATAATCCCAACAAGTACCATCCCAACGGCTGTAATCCTTACGTCGCGGACTTGAATATGCTGCCGGAGATTCGCGGCAGAATGCGGCTGACAATCTGCGACGCGACGACTGCAATGTACGAAGGCGGGCCGGGCTATAAGCCGGAGCACAGTTGGAATGCCAACACGCTGCTCGCCTCTATTGATCCGGTTGCGCTCGACCACACGGGTTGGCAGATGATCGAGCGCAAGCGCGCTGAAAAGGGATTAAAGACACTGTCGGCTGAGGAGCGAGCGCCCAGTTACATTGCGACCGCCGCCGATGCAGAGCACCGACTGGGCACGAACGATCCGAAAAAGATTGCAATCGTCGAGGTTTAGCGGGAAGAATTGCGGAAAGGTTTTTATGTTTTGTGAATTAAGTGGGCTAGAAGTTATGAAGAATCCGCTGGATCGGCGCTCTTTTTTGAAGTGCGCTCTGGCCTCTGGCGCTGCGTTGGGAATGGGTGTTGTTGCACAGCCCGCAGCCGCGATGCCGTCCGCCGCCGATGCCGGTAGCGAAGATAATTCGCGTTTTGTTGTCGAGGCCAAGTTCTACCAGAAGCTGGCGAATCGCAAGATCAAATGCAAGCTCTGCCCGCGGGAATGCGCGGTGGGCGACAAGGAGCGCGGCTACTGCGGAGTGCGCGAAAATCGCGGCGGAACTTACTACTCGCTGGTTCATTCGCGTGTCTGCGCGGCGCATGTCGATCCCGTCGAGAAGAAGCCGCTCTTCCACTATCTGCCGGGGACGATCGCCTTTTCGATTGCCACGGCCGGCTGCAATGTCAACTGCAAATTCTGCCAGAATTGGGAGATTTCGCAATCAAGGCCCGAGGAGGTTCCCGCGCAATACGCGCCGCCCGAGCGCGTTGCCGAACTCGCCAGGCAATACAACTGCCCGACGATTGCCTACACTTATAGCGAGCCGGTTGTCTATGCCGAGTTTCTGATGGACGCGGCCGATGCGGGCCATCGCGCCGGCATTCGCAGCATTGCGGTCTCAAATGGATTCATGCAGCAGGACGCGTTGAAGGAAGCTTACGGAAAGATGGACGCCGTCAAGATCGATCTTAAATCCTTCTCCGAGTCGTACTACAGCAAAGTCGTCACCGGTCAATTGAAGCCGGTGCTGGATACGCTGGTGACGCTGCGCAAAATGGGCAAGTGGACGGAGATTGTTTATCTGGTTCTGCCCACGCTCAACGACAGCGACGCGGAGTTTCGCTCTCTGGCCCAATGGATCAAAGCGAATCTGGGCGAGGATGTGCCGCTGCATTTCACGCAGTATCATCCCGAATATTTGTTGAAGAATCTTCCCATCACGCCGCTGCCCACACTGGAGCGCGCCAAGGCGATTGCCGACGCCGAGGGGCTGCATTACGTTTACATCGGCAACGTGCCCGGCCATCCCGCGCAAAACACGTACTGCCCCAAATGCCGCAAGATGTTAGTGGAGCGCGTGGGATTTACAGCCGGGCAGATGCTTATTCAGAAAAATAAATGCCCATTCTGCCAGCAGCCGATCCCCGGCGTCTGGCACGCATGAGAATGCAGAGGAGGTTTCGCAGATGAACTTTGCAATGAACCCACACGCCTATTGGCTGGCCGCGCCGCTGCTGGCTCTGCTGATCTTTACGCCGCTTGCGCACACCAACTCCTCAGACGCTGCCAAGGTGCGCGCGGCAGCCGTAGCGGGCAGTTTTTATCCGAGCGATGCAAAGGAACTCTCGGCGATGATCGACAGCCTGCTGGCGCAGGTCACGGATCCGCCTGTCAACGATCCAATTATTGCAGCGGTTGCGCCGCACGCGGGCTATCCATACTCCGGCCCGGTGGCTGCATACACTTATGCGGCATTGAAGGGACGCAAGTATTCGCGCGTCGTCATTATTGCGCCGACGCATTATGTGGCCTTCAATTACACCTCGATTTATGAGGGCGACGCTTACGCAACGCCGCTGGGAATGGTGCAGGTGGACAAGGCCTTTGCGCGGCAGTTGGTAAAAATGGACTCAAGCCTGCGCCTCAGGAGCGAGGGGCATGAGCCTACGCCGGCGGGAGGCGAGCACTCGGTGGAAGTGCAGTTGCCGTGGCTACAAAAGGTGCTGGGCAACTTTGAGATTGTGCCCATTGTGATGGGGGATCAAAGCTACGAGAACAGCCGCGCGCTGGGATTGGCGCTGGCAAAACTCATCAAGAGCGAAGGCAAGGAAGGCGAGACGCTGGTGCTTGCCAGCTCCGATCTTTCGCATTATCACAGCTACGATGACGCGGTGCGAATGGATCACAAGACGCTCGACGCACTGCATTCGTGGGACTACTTCAGCATGTCGCGCAACTTCGACGCGCGAATTTGGGAGGCCTGCGGCGGCGCGCCGATTGTAGCCGCGATGATCTACGCCGAGCGCATGGGCGCGAACCAGGCGCGCGTCTTGAAGTACGCGAATTCAGGCGATGTAACAGGCGATCACGCGCGCGTGGTGGGCTACAGCGCGGATGTTTTTGTGAAAGCACCAGGCAAAAAGGCAGAGGAAATTCCCTTCTCGTTGACTGACGAAGAGAAGAAGGAGTTACTCGCTCTGGCGCGCAAAGCCGTTGAGAGTGCGATTCAAGACCAGAAGCTGTATGAGCCCGTTGCAATCACCGATGCAACGCTGAATCAAGAGCGCGGCGCATTTGTGACTCTGACCATCTCTGGCGAGTTGCGCGGATGCATCGGCTACACCTCGGCAATCAAGCCGCTCTACATCACGGTGCGCGACACGGCTACACTGGCGGCCACGCGCGATCCACGCTTTGATCCGGTGGCGGCTTCGGAGCTTTCGCAATTGGAGTATGAAGTCTCCGTGCTTTCGCCCTTGCGCCGGGTGCTGGATGTGCAACAAATCAGAATCGGCGAACATGGATTGCTGATGAAGAATGGCGACTTCGAGGGCCTGCTGCTTCCGCAGGTTCCAGTGGAACAGAGGTGGGACCGGCAGACTTTTCTTGAGCAGACTTGCCGCAAGGCGAAGATGGACAGTGGCTGCTGGCGCGATGAGAACACGGATATTTTCAGCTTTACGGCGGTGGTTTTCAACGAACATAAGCTGTGAGGATGAAAGAAATCCTACTATTCGCGGAAATCCGGCAAACGATTTCGCGCGACAAGCAGCAGCGGCGCAAGATTCACTGCCGCGCAGAGCCATGCGGTCTTCCAGAATCCGAAGACTGGAATGAGATAGCCGCTGAGCACGAGAGCGCCCAGGCATCCGCCCAGCAGATCAAGAGCGTAGAGCGTACCGAGGCTTTGTTGTCTGTCTTCTTCGGCAGAATACATTGCCGTCGCGATGGGAAATTGATAACCGCCCAGGATGCCTGAGAGCGCGGCCAGCGAGGGAAAGACGATCTGCGCTACAAACCACATTGCATTTGGCGCGGAGAGCTTTGCGAGTTGGCTGACACACAGCATCAACAGCGGAGCAGAGAGAGCAAGAGCAAGTTGAGTTAGCGCAACGGCTCGGGAAGCGTGGGCTTTGTTACGGCGCATTCCCAGCCAACTGCCCAGCGCAATGCCGGCCATGCACAGCGCAATCAGTATTGCGAGCTGACTGTACACAAATCCGAAGATAGATTGAAATGCAAGCAGCAGAAAAATCTGCAACGCCATCAAAGTGAATCCCGTTGCCGCCATCGAGCAGGCGGCGGCGGTTCGGATGCGCTGCCGGCGCGCGGGAACGAATGCAAAAAAAGCTGCCGCGCAAAGTAGGACAAGCAGGACCGTGCCGAAGACGAGCTTGAAATCAGCCTGCGAAACGGCGCGCAGCAAGTCGGCATAATCGGGTTTAAATTGCGCGCTCCATAGCACGACATTGAAGTAATACGCTATGGGCGTGAAGTCGCGATTGACCTGCGTGTTGGCTGTTGATTGCAACTGGTCGCGCAACTCGGCCATGCGGTCGGGCATCATGCGGTAAGGGATGAAGTATTGGCTCACATACTGCGTATTCAGATCGCGTTCATGCAGGCGCGCCACCAGCACGCGCGGATCCTCTGTCAAAAGATCCGCGCGGGTTGCGGCAAAAAAGTGGATGGTCTCGCCGGGAATCGCGACAACATAAGGAAATGCCTCGTGCAATGTGCGGTCGATACAGCGCAAGAATGCTTGCAAATCGGGGCTGAGAAATTCCTCCGCCGAGCGCAGTTGCAGCGCCAGCAATCCACCAGGCGCAAGATGATTGCGCGCGGCGAGGAAGAACTCGGCGGTGTAAAAGCGATTCAATTGCGCGGTCCGCGGATCGGGCACATTCACGATGATTACGTCGAAGCTTTCGCGCGTTGCATTGAGCCAGGCGCGGCCATCCTTGAGGTGCAGATGCAGACGGGGATCGGAGGCGAGGACGGCAGGATTTAAGTATTGCCGCGCCGTCGCAATCAGCGCGGGGTCCAGCTCGACCATATCAATGCGCTCGACGGTAGGATGCTTCTGCGTCTCGGCAATGCTGCCGCTGGCCACGCCGCCGATGAGCAGAACATTTGCGGGCGCAGGATGCTCCAGCAGCGCGTAATGAACCGATTCTTCCGCGGCGCTCTGATCGTGCGTGGTGGCGACGATAAGTCCGTTTTCATAGAGGCTGCGCAGGTCGCCGGTCTGCGTTACAAGCAGATTGCCGTAGATGGAATCGCGCGATGCAACCACGTGAAAGCCGCGCCATTCACGCGTTTGCGCTTGGCTTTGCATCCAGGGCGCGAGGCGAACCACGATCAAAAGCGCAAGCAGCAGCGCTACTGCGAGTGCGATTCCAAATTGTTTGCGATTCATGCGCAGGACGAGGACGCACGCCATCAATAAATTCAAGACAAGCACAATGCCTGCAATCTGAAATGGATCGAAAAAGCGCAGCAGAAGCAGGCTGGCAGTGATGCCTCCGATGGCCGAACCAGCCGCTTCCAGCAGGTATGCCGCGCTGACCGCGGTGCGCGCGTCCACTGCGAACTCAGAATTGCAGGCGCGCGCGGCGGCCACAAACAACGCGCCCGCGACCATGCAGAAAAAACTCAGGCAAACAAGCGATGCAATCAGCATGGGAAGCGGACCAACCAACTCGCCTGGCACCGTCTGAAAAATACTCTTGCTTGCGCGCAAGGCCCAGATGGTGAGCGGAAGACTCACGCCGAGCAGGCATTCAAGCACGGCCACTGCGCAAAGCGCATTGCCATTTCGCGGCGGAAAACTGCCGCACGCAATGCTGCCCACGGAGGTCCAGAAGAGCCATGTTGCCAGAAGAATTCCCAACGAGATTTCATTGCCATTGAAGACGGTCATCAGTTCGCGCATGAGCACAATCTGGCCCAGAATGGCGCTGAATCCGGTGAGCATCAGCGCCACCTGAAGGGCGCGCGCGGAGGCTTGCGGCTGGTCGATTGCGACGAAATCGCTGGGTGTCTGCATCCGAGCGCAATTATTGCCCCAGCAGCATGAGAATGCAACCGGTATTGTTTTCATGGTTGGAGCGGCCAGCCGAATGCGGTGCGGCGGGACGAGGTGATGTGTATCACTGCCGGAGAGGTTTCTGAAGCCGAGAATGAATGGTTTCAGGGATATCCCCGCAAGAACAAGCGAATTGGTTCGGTGAGCGCGAAGAGCGGCGGCGGCCTGAAGGCTTGTGGCGCGCCGGAGAGGGGTGGCGATGAACGATGCGGAGAAGAAAGACCGCGGCAAGCTGCGCGTGGACGTGGATGAGTGCAAGGGCTGCGGACTCTGCGTGGATGCCTGTCCGCTGAAGCTGATTGCGCTGGGCGAGCGGCTGAATCATTACGGCTATCGGACCGCTGTTTACGCGGGCGCGGGCTGCACGGGCTGCGGAATCTGCTTCATGGTCTGCCCCGAGCCGGGCGCGATAACGGTGCTGCGAATCGTGGCCCGCAAAGACGTTGAAGCGAAGGCAGGCATTGTGGGAGCAAGCTCATGCGCAAGCAATTGATGAAGGGCAATGAGGCGATTGTCAGAAGCGCGATTCTGGCCGGATGCCGCGCGTTTTATGGCTATCCGATTACGCCGGCAAGCGAAATTGCCGAGGCGGCTGCGCTCTATATGCCGCAGGCGGGCGGAGTTTTTTTGCAGGCCGAGAGCGAAGTAGCGGCGATGAATATGCTCTACGGCGCGGCCTCGGCGGGAGTGCGCGCCATGACCGCCTCAAGCGGGCCGGGGATCAGCTTGATGCAGGAAGGCATCAGCTATATGGCCGGCGCGGAGCTGCCTTGCGTGATTGCCGACATTACGCGCGGCGGGCCGGGCCTGGGCAACATTGCAGCCGAGCAGGGCGATTACAACCAAGTGGTGAAGGGTGGAGGCCACGGCAACTATCGCACCATCGTTCTTGCTCCTCACTCCGCGCAGGAGATGGCGGATCTGACGGCGCTGGCCTTCGAGCTGGCCGACCGCTATCGCAACCCGGTGGTGCTGTTGGCCGATGGATTCATCGGGCAGATGATGGAGCCGGTCGAGTTTCAGCAGACGGCCACGGAGCCGCATCAGCCGGCTTGGGCCGTGACGGGAACTGAAGAGACGCGCGGCAATCTCATCACATCGCTGCATCTGGACATCGATGAGATGGAGGCGCACCAAGGGCATCTGGAAGCAAAGTATCGCCGTGCTGAAGAATGTGAAACCCGCGCGGAGGAATGGCGCACCGAGGATGCGGAGATCGTGCTGACGGGCTACGGAATCATGGGCCGCATTCTCAAAGCCGTGGCCGCGGAGGCGCGCGCCGATGGGCTGAAAGTCGGCGTGCTGCGGCCCATCACGCTCTTCCCGTTTCCCAAACCGCACTTCAAGCGGCTGGCGGCGCGGGCGCGGGTTTTTGTGGTGGTGGAGATGAGCAACGGACAGATGGTGGACGATGTGCGGCTGGCGCTCAATGGCGCGCGGCCAGTGGAGTTTTTAAGCCGCGTGGGCGGCAATGTTCCGTCGCATGAAGAGGTTCTTGCGTTTGTGCGCAAGCTGGCGCAAGAGATGCCGCCGGCAACGCAGGCAGAAGAGGAGCGGATGGCCCATGTCTAGCGAAATGATTGCCGAATACGCGGTGTCGCACGGCCGGGCAAAGGCCTTTTACCCGCGCTTTGAGCGCAAGGCGGAGTTGCAGCATCAGACGCACTTCTGCCCTGGCTGCGGCCATGGGCAGATTCACAAAATGCTGGCGCGCGCCATCGATGAGCTGGGCATTCAGAATCGCACCATCCTTGTGGGACCGGTGGGCTGCGGCGTTTTCACCTACCATTACTTTGACGTGGGCAACATTTCAGCCGCGCATGGCCGCGCAACCGCGGTGGCTACGGGGGTGAAACGGAGCCAGCCAGAGAGCATCGTGATCGACTATCAGGGCGACGGCGATCTGGCGGCGATCGGCTCGGCGGAGATTCTTCATGCGGCCAATCGCGGTGAGAAGATTACGGTCATCTTCGTGAACAACGCCGTCTACAGCATGACAGGCGGGCAATCGGCGCCAACGACTCTGATAGGACAGAAGACCATGACTACGCCGCAAGGCCGCAGCGCGGAGACGGAAGGCTATCCGCTGCATGTCTGCGAATTGCTGGCGACGCTGGAGGCTCCGGTCTGGATTGAGCGTGTTGGCCTGGGCGACAACAAGCAAATTGCGCAGGCTGGCCGGGCCATAAAACGAGCCCTGGAAAATCAAGTTCGCGGGTTGGGCTTCTCATTCATCGAAGTGCTTTCGCCGTGTCCCACGCTCTTCAAGAAGACACCGGTGGAGGCGCAGCACTGGGTGCGCGATGTGATGGAAAAGACCTTTCCGCTGGGCGTTTTTTGCGATCGCACCAAAACCGCGCAGCCGCGATTGGCCCCGCAGGCCGCAGTGCCGCTTGCGGAGATTCCCAGGATTCTCGGCGTCGCCGACGAAGATCTCCCCGAGGGCAATCCGCTGCCTGCTGACAAGGCCGCGACCGCGCTGGATCTGCGGGTGCGCGTGGCGGGCTTTGGCGGGCAGGGCGTTTTGCTGCTGGGCGAGGTGCTGGCCGAGGCTGGGCTCGATGCCGGGCTCGAGGTCTCGTGGCTGCCGTCGTATGGGCCGGAGATGCGCTCGGGAACGTCAAATTGCCATGTGCGCCTGTCGCGGCATGTGATCGATTCGCCGATGGTGACGAATC
This sequence comes from uncultured Occallatibacter sp., assembly GCA_964509755.1. Taxonomy (GTDB): domain Bacteria; phylum Acidobacteriota; class Terriglobia; order Terriglobales; family Acidobacteriaceae; genus Telmatobacter. Next base: position 112,393 of record CAZDYU010000001.1, read on the forward strand.
CGAATATTCTTGTAGCGATGAATGAGCCGTCGCTGCGGAAGTTTGTGAAAAGCGTACCCGCGGGCGGGTGGATTCTTTACAACGGCGATGGATTTCCCGCCGATTGCGAGCAGAAAGACGTGCATGTGCTGGCGTGTCCGTTTACAGAGATTGCCAATGAGTTGGGCAATGCGCGCGCGGGCAACATGGTGATGCTAGGCGCGCTGCTTCAGATTGCCGATGTGCTGCCGGATGTAAACGTCGAAGCCGCGCTGCGAAGGCTGGTGAAGAATCCGCGCTGGGTGGAGTTGGATCTGCGCGCGCTGGCTCGGGGGCGGGATCAGGCGCGCGGGGCCGCTGTGGTTTAGTTGCTCGGCCTCCAGATACGGAATTGGCCGCTGGCGTGGAGCAGGCTCATCAGGTACAACATACCGTCATAGTAACGGTTTTGGCCGCTGGGAATCTCTGTCTCCCACAAGGCTTCAGTGAATCGCCTGGCGCGCGCCCGGTCCGTCGCCGCAAGCCCGGCAACCGCGTTTGTCCCTGCGAGTCCAGCCGGATGCTCCTCATGTGTCAGCCCTGGCGTCGAGCCCAGAGACCGGCCATCCAGCGTGTAGACCGGGCCATAATCGTTGATGCCTTGAGAGTCGAAAAAACTTTGAATGCGGTCGCTCAACTGCTGCTCGGCCGGCGCCTTCCGCCACCACGACCAATCGACCGACCAGTTGCTGGCGGTGCGCCATGCGTCGTAGCCAAAGTCGCCCGACTGCGGGAAGCGCGTGAAGTGCGGCGTGCCGTCAAAGTTGGCATAGGCGGGCGTGAGGCCGGTGCGCGCGTCGGCGGCCTTCACAAAAAAGGCGCGGCTTGCCTCGGCGGCGCGAGCCCAAAATGCGCGGTCTTCGGCCGGACCCCAGCGCGCCCATAACTCATAAAAAGCGGGCAGGTGATAGGAGGGATCGGTGAAAGGTTGCTGCATGATTCCAGGTACGAAGAGAATCATTGCGTCCTTCTCGCTGACCTCCGGACCCACGCTGCGCTGCCCGAATCTGGTCGCGCCGGTAACGACCTCCCGGTGGCGCATTGCGGTCAACAGCCGCTCGGCCTCGGCATGATAGTCGTAGATGCCCTGGCCGCCGGGCCAGCGATTGCCGGCAAACAAGAGCGCCATCGCGAAATACTCTTCGCCATCGGGCGCGGGCGTCTCTTCATTGGGCTGGCCGTTGGTCCTGCTCGACCAGGAAAAATATCCATACGACGGATGCTTCGGGTTGGCGATATACATGTAACTCTTCGCCCAATTCCACAGCGCATCAAAGTCGGACTTCTTGCCTAGCTGGACGGCGATCATCATGCCGTAAGACATGCCCTCGGTGCGCACATCGTGGTTGGCCCAATCGGTGACGTACATCAAAGGTCCGTTGGCGTTGCTACCGGCGGAAAAAGCAACGGCCTCTGTCCGCGGATCGCCGTGAAAGAGCTGCGCGTAAGCCTTGTCGATCTTGGCTTGAATCTTTTTTGCGGCGTGGCCGTCTTCGGCAAAGAGATTGCGATAGACGCCCGTGGCATAGGCTCCGGCGCCATCTTGCGGAGCTGCCTGCGAGTTTGCCAATGGCGCTGCCGCGAGCATCGAGAGCAGCGCCATTGAAAGCAAGATCGATCGAGAATGATTTAAGAGAAGCATCGGGCTCGGGCTTGCGCCCTATTTCTTTTCAGCCGCGGCGTCTTTTTTGGCTTCTTTCTCGGCGTCTTTCCTGGCCTGGTCGGCGGCGCGCATCTCGGCGTCGAGTCCGCGCGTGGGATCCTTGTGCAGAATCTTGCGGGAGACGTCCGGCCAGAACTCGTCAAAGATCGATCCGAAGCCGCCCTCGGCTGTCACAAGAAAACCATTGGTAAGGGTCTGGGTGACGCCGGAGTTGCTGGGCGGATAGTAGAGATTGGAGATAGCGCCGGCGATGATATTGCCGCCGATATTGGAGTAGCTGGGCTCCCATTTGTGGGTGTTGTCGTGCTTGCACATGACATTGGTGGCCAGTGAATAAAGGAGCCGGTGGGTGACGGTTCCGTGGCCCAGGCGGAAGTAGCGCGGGTCTTGATGCAGAAGTGCGGGCAGAATGCCGTTGCCGATCATGTTGCCATCAAAGGAGTCCAGATAGGCCGCGCCCCAGCGCTCGCCCAAGCCCTTGACTCCCCAGGGAAATCCGATGTCGTCGTGGTCGAGCTCGTGGTAGCCTGCGGCGGCAAGGGCTACGCCGAAGGCCACCGGGTCTGTGGTGGAGCGCAGGGCAAGCTTGATCTTCTGACCGCCGGTCATGGAGACGGCGTCCGGGCGATAGGAGATGTTGAACTGCGGCACAACGCCGACCAGGCGCTGCGTCTCCTGCTCCTTGATTTGCTCCTCGGCCTTTTCGTGCTGAGTTTTTTCCGCTTCGGGCTTCTGCGCGGCGTGTTGCGTGCTGGAGCTTTCCTTGGCGGCGTCGCTCTTGGCTGGCGCCGGGCTGGACGCCGGCTGCGCGGCGGGAGGCTGAGTTGCCTGAGGTGCTTGAGGCTCCTGAGGCTTCTGAGGCCCGGCCGCGGCTATTTCGTACTGGGCTTGCGGCGCATCAGGAAGCGGCTCGGCAATGGTCAGCTTCGATCCCGATCCCTGAGCGAAAACTGTAGAGGGAAACGCCAGCAGGCCAAGGCTAGCCACAAGAGTTACAGAGAGACGACAAGAATAATAGCGCATTCATTCACCAATCTTGAGTCGAGGCTCGCCTGGGCAGCTCACCCGACGAGAAGGCGAATCAAACCAGCGGCAACTTACCTAGGATAAATCAGCCCTCGCCAAAGCTCTTCTGTGAGTGTGCGGCTGCCGGGGCGGCTTGTGTTCGAGCTTGAAGTTGCGTGAAAAGAGTTCCTTTTCGTTAGACGAGAGACTGCGCCCCGTGGACCCAGGAATCTTCTTTTCATTCCCCTCCGGGCTTCGCTGGCCAACGGAGCATGAAAATTTCATTCTGCTATTTCCCAAACGAAAATCGGAGGGAGAAGGGGCCTTCAGGCCCTTGAAATCGAGCCAATCGAGAGCGGTGCCTTCAGGCGCGGGCAATTCCCGATCTCGCTATTGAAAACTGCGGCGAACTAAAGTTTCTTTTCAACTCATCGCGAGTCGATTTCGGCGTTGCCGGTGGCGATGAGCTGCTGGGCCTGGCCTCTCAAGACGCGATACAGTGCAAACTGGCGCTGCGTCTGGCCGCGCAGCTCGAAGAGTAGTTCGCCGCGATTGTCGGCCAGGGCATCGACGGCGTCGATGAGGATCATGCGCGGGTTGTCGTCCAGATCGGCGCTGTCAGCGACGTTCTTGAGCAGCACCAGAGCGTTGCCGTAAAGATCCGGCTGGGCGATAAGCGTTACCCATTTTTGTGGCGCGGGCCTGGGCGTTGCGGAGACTTCCGGCGCGAATTCCGGAGCGGATCCCGGCTGGGCGGGGCCGGGCTGTGGCAAGGCATCGGCGCGCGCGGTCAGAACCAGCGTTGCCCCAGAGCCATAGGCCAGTTCGAAGACGCGAAAATCTTCATCGAGCAGTGGCGCGGGCGGTGGCGGCGGGGGTAACGTCAGTTTTTTGTGGGCGCTGCTCCGGCGAGGCGTGGGCGGTGGCTGGGCAGGCGGAGGATTGAGCCCCAGCGCATCGCGGGCAGTCTCTTCCAGCGCCGACTTCATTCTGGCCTCATCGTCCGGGTTAGCCCAACTAAAACTCCAGGGATGGTCGGGGCGGCTCTTGGCGTCGCTGACGGCCACGGCCTGGCGCATCTCGGCGGGCAGGCCCATCAGGCTGGGCAGCGCGTCCATGCCGCTGCCGGCCGGCTTGCCGCGCTTCAGGCGGGGACGGTCGGGATCGATAACGTCCGGCAGCGAGTCTACATGGCTGAGGTCATCCCTATTCTTCTTTTTGCTCTTCTTGGTTTCGGCAGGCTCGGAGCTTTTAGGCGGCGCGCTGCCGCTTTCACTGTCGCTGGCGTCGCGGCGATGCAGCGTCGGCTGATCGGAATCGGGCGCGGTGCCAGAGCCTGGGGCGGGTGTGCTGGCCGCGGGCGCGCTGGCAGCAGGCGCATCGCTGCTGCCCTGTTTGCGATGCAGCGTCGGCTGGTCGGGATCGCTTGCGGCCGGGGTCGCGGCAGTGGGTGAGCTGCTTCCAGTGCTACTGCCGCCGTCCGTCGCCGGAGCAGCAGGCGTCTCGTCGGCGTGATGCTTGCGATGCAGCACCGGCTGGTCGCTCTCTTCGTCGTCGATTTTAGTCCGCGCAACCTCATCCATCGACGGCTTGGGCTGAGGCGCGGGGGGCTGCCGCCAGGCTCCGTAACCCACCCACGAGCCCTGCTCATGGCCGGTGTTGCGCAGGTCAAAGAGGCCCACCGGCTTGCCGTCCTGCTGAAGTTCGTACTCCACCTCGCCAGCCAGGGCCAGCGGCTCAGGGCGGGCCAGGTAGATGCCGCCATCCTGTAGCTGGTCACCGGCAAGCCGCGTGCCGTCCAGCACGGCCACCGGGACCAGACGGCAGGCCTTGGGCTTGCCCGCCTCGCCGGTCCACTCCAGCACGGCAATGGAGCGCAGCACGGGCGCATCCTTGGAGGATTTGGCCACCTGGCCGGGGTATTGGGCGCAAACGGGCAGCGCGGCTAACAGCAACGCCGCGGCCATCTGCCGCCAGTATCGGAAATAATCGAATCTGATTGCCGCCAAAGGCTCTCCAATCGACATACGAGGTGCTTCCCGATGGAACTGAACCAAAAAGTTGCCGACTTTACCCTGCAAACCGACGAGGACAAAACCGTAAGCCTCTCCAGCTATGCCGGCCGGCCGGTCATACTCTTCTTTTATCCCAGAGCGGACACGCCCGGCTGCACCATCGAAGCCTGCGGCTTCCGCGATACATTCAAAAAACTTCAGGCCGAAGGCGTCGTCGTGCTCGGCATCAGCCGCGACACGCCCAAGGATCAAGCCAAATTCCGCGCCAAATACGAGCTGCCCTACACGCTCCTTGCTGATGTAGACGAGAAAGTCTGCAATCAGTTTGGCGTGCTCAAGGAAAAGAATATGTACGGCAAGAAAGTCTGGGGCATCGAGCGGACGACTTTCGTCATTGGCCCGGACCAGACCCTGCTGCACATCTTTCCCAAGGTTACGCCCGCCGGCCACGCCGAAGAGGTGCTTGCGCTGCTCAAGGAATGGAAGAAGAAGCAAAAATAAGTATCCTCCGGCAAAGCCGGAGGCTTTATGGTTGGTGGCCTCTTAAAGGGGCCTATGTAGAAACGCACGATGCAGGCAACCTCCTTGTCGACCGCGCCGTAGGCGCAACGGTTATTAGCCCCGCGTTTCAACGCGGGGTTGGAGTTGGCTAGAATTCCCCCGGAGTCCCGTCGGGACGGTGCTCATGCTCTTCGTTCTGCTGACATTTTTGCCGAAAGAAACGAAATCGCAAACCGTGAGCTATTTCCGTAAATGGCAAACTTCAACTGTCGCTCCGGCAGAGCCGGGGGGGGCTTTTATAACAAAAGGCCAAGCGCGGCTGGATTGGATAGAATTCAGCAAAGGAAATGCCATTCCAATTCGCGAGGAAACGCTCCGCTTGAAGAACTCTTCCCTGACCTTAATTGCCTATTTGGCTGCCGTGGTTGCGGCTGCCGTCTTCTCCGCATCCGCCGTGGCGCAGGCGCCGCAAACCGCCCCGGCGCAACCTCCGCCAGCAGCCGCGCCGCATGAGGATCACGGTACCGCGCATCCAGCCCCCACCAACCTCAAGGTGCTGCCCAAGACGCTCACCGGCGATCAGGTCCACGAGATCATGGAGGGCTGGGAGGCGGCGCTGGGCACGCATTGCAGCACCTGCCACACCGCCGACCCAACCAAAATCGGTCCCAACGGCCGCCCCGCGCTCAACTTTCCCGACGATTCCCGGCCGGAGAAATCCACCGCGCGGTTGATGTACAAAATGGTCGAGGATATCAATGGCAACTACATTTCCATGGTGGACAACTCCGGCGCGCCCGTCACCTGCTGGACCTGCCATCGCGGCCACCTGGGGCCAGAGCCGTTTGTGGCTCCAACTGGCGCCCCGGTTGGCGGGCATGAGGGCGCGCCGCCTCCAGCCAAAGCATCATCGCCGAGCGGGACTGAAGTCCCTCAGCCTCGGTAGTTTTTCTTGCCAATTGCGCCCGCGGCTACCATCCCTTTCGCGCCGGAAGCCTTGTCTGCGCGTGCTGCCTACGCTACACTGAGTCAATTCATGGTGGAGGATTTATTCTGGAGCGCCCCGCGGATTTTCCGGCAAAACATTCCATTCGATTGCTTGCCGGGGCTCTGGTTTTGGCGGCGTTATGTTTTCTTGCGCCGATACCGGAATTCAAAGAGTTTGTCTTGGCGGCGCGGGCTCTTCGCACCCAAGCACCGATCACGATTGCCGGTAACTCCACCGTTGCGCATGTTTCCAAATGCGACTCGGACGGGCGCACGCTGCTGGAGATGATTCAAGACCAGACGGGAGAAAAGACCGAAGGCCTGAATTACAACGGGCAAAGTTTCGACGACTCCATCCAATTTACCTCCGCCGCGCTGCGCAACTCAAAAAACCAATCGGCGATTGTTCTGTTTTCTCTTTCAGGATTGCAGCAATGGGACCAGGGCAGCCTGCAGCGCTATCTCTTCTTCAAGCTGCTCAATCCATCGCTGCAAGAGGCGGCTCTGCGTTCGCGAGTCTTCTCGCCGGCAATTCTGAACGGAGAAGCGGGCGAAGGCTTCTTGTCCTTTCGCTACAAGGGCGTCGAATATCCGGGGTATAAGCAGATGCTCGCGACTTACTTCGAGCGTGAGTCCGAAGATATGCCGTGCCCGGAGCGGGATGGCAAGGATCTGCGATTCATCGAGGCCTATTACGACCACAACTATCTCCGCTACCCGCTGCGCGATGAGAACTTCGATCTGCTGGCCAGCGTGCAGCAAGACGCGCGCCGGCGCGGCAAGCAATTGCTGCTGGTCATTGCGCCCATCGATTACGATCTGATGAATCAATTGAATCCGGAGATGGCCGCCAGCGTTCGAGCCAAAGAGAGCCTGGTCTTTCAAGCACTGAAGCAGCGCAAGGTAAATGTTCTGGATCTGAGCGATGCGCTGCGCAATGAGGATTTCGCGGACCGTTACTGCGCCTGCGGACACATGGTGGAGTCGGGCAGAAGAAAAGCCGCGCGGGCGATTGCAGATGCCTTGACCTATGCCGGAGGCCGCTAGATGCTCTTCAATTCCTTCCAATTCATCTTTCTTTTTCTACCCATCGTAGTCTGCGTTTATTGGCTGCTGCCGGCGCGTCCCACGCAGGTAAGATACGTCTGGCTGGGCTGCGCATCCTGCGTTTTTTTATATCCTTGGCGAACCGGTTTATCCCTGGCTGCTTTTTACTTCGATCGCATTCAACTACTTCATGGGGCTGGGAATCGAAAGAGCCGGATCGCCGCGAAAAATCTGGCTGATTGCGGCGCTGGCGGGAAACCTGGGAGCGTTGATCTATTTCAAATATCTTAATTTTGCGCTCGAAAATATCGGTTCGCTTTCTGGCGCTTCCATTCACTTCATGCATGTGACCCTGCCGCTGGGGATCTCCTTTTTTACCTTTACGCAGATTGCTTATCTGGTGGATGTTTACAAGACAAAAGGAAGCACCGATCACAATCCAGTCGGCTATTTTCTCTTCGTTACTTTTTTTCCTCATTTAATTGCCGGGCCGATTCTGCATCACAGGGAGATGATGCCGCAATTTGCAGAACAGAAAGGCAAGGCGGCCGCGGCCAACATCGCCGCTGGGTTGAGCATGTTTGCCGCGGGCCTCTTCAAGAAAGTGCTGATCGCAGACTCGCTGGCCCTGACCGTGAGCGGCCTGTTCTCTACCGCCCGCACCAGCGGCCACATCAGCTTTCTTCCCGCATGGATTGCGGCGCTGACTTATACCGCGCAAATCTACTTCGATTTTTCCGGCTACTCCGATATGGCCGTGGGAATTGGCCGCATGTTCGGGATCGATCTTCCCATCAACTTCAATTCGCCGTACAAGGCCGCTTCCATCATCGACTTCTGGCGGCGCTGGCATATCACTCTCTCCCGCTTTCTGCGCGATTACATTTACATCCCGCTGGGCGGCAATCGCAACGGCGAGGCGCATCGCTTTCTCAACCTTTTTCTCACCATGGTCATTGGCGGAATCTGGCACGGCGCTGGCTGGACCTTTCTGCTCTGGGGCCTGTTGCACGGCATTTATCTCATCGTGAATCATCTGGCGCTGCTCTTGAAAAAGCGCGGCTGGCCATCGATGCCGCGCTTTCTGGCTCAGGCGCTCACCATGTTTTGCGTTGTTGCCGCGTGGGTTCCCTTTCGCGCTACAAGCCTGCGGGCAACGTTAGTGATTTGGAAGGGCATGGCCGGACTCGACGGCATGGGCATACCGTCCTTTGTGAGCAGAACAACTCTTGCCTATTTGCATCAAAATGCGGGTCAGACCTCTTCCCTAAGCAGAATCGATATTCTGCTGGTGGCGGCGGCGCTTGCCGCCTGCTGGATTCTGCCCAACAGCCAGCAGATCCTTGCCAAATCCAGAATTGGCCTGACCTCGGCCGGATATCAGCCCGCGCCGCCCGCGCCCTCCTGGCTCACGCTCGATTCGGCATGGAAATATATCCTTTTTGTTGGATTGGTTTTCGGTTTTGCCTTGCGCGCAATTGGCGGATACTCCGAGTTCATCTATTTTCATTTCTGACCATCTGAGTGGGTATTACCCGGCACAGCCGAAGAGTTTATAGTGAAGGGTTGTCAAGTGATTGCGGGAGGCTTTTGTGCTGCGACTTTTTTCCGTCCGTGCGTGTACTTTTTCAAGCGCCGTTGCTTTGGCGCTGCTGCCGGGCTCGCTCCTCTGCCAGACCAGGGTGAAGGTGAGCGTGGATACCACCAAGGTTCTCAACCGGCTCAACACGCTGTCTCTAGGCGTGGGGCTGGATGGCTATGACGGGCAGGCAGACGATCCGCAGGTGGTGCAGGTGCTGCGCGTGGCCGGCGTTCACGCCCTGCGGTATCCGGGCAACGGCGGCCTCAGCGGCATCTACCACTTCACGCTGCCGGCCGGCGTCATCAATCCTTACAAGGACGGCAAGGCGCCGTACTTTGCCGCAACCAACGACTTTGCCGCTATGGCGCCGTTTCTGGATGCCTTTGGCACGGCGATTGTGAGCGTGGACTATGGCAGCAATCTGGACGGCACCGGCGGTGGCGAGCCGGCCGAGGCAGCGGCCTGGGTGGCCTACGCCAATGGCGACCCCAACAGCACGCTGGCGCTGGGTAAAGACTCCAAGGGCAACGACTGGAAGACGGTGGGCTATTGGGCCGGCCTGCGCGCCGCCTCTCCCCTGGACACCGACGACGGATCCAACAATCTGCGCATCCATCATCCCCAGCCGCTGGGCATTCAGCTCTGGCAGATCGGCAACGAGGCCTGGAACAACGGCTTTTACGGCCCCGATCATGGCGGAGAATTCGACCTGCATGCCGGGCCGATTCCCAGCGATAAAGACCCAGGAAAGCGCCTGGCCAATCCGCGGCTGGGACCGGCAACTTACTCTGCCGCGGTGCAGGCCTACGCCAAGGCGATGAAGGCCGTGGACCCCAAAATTCTGATCGGCGCTTCCTTTACCACGCCCACCAAAAACGTCAATTGGGTGCATAGCTCGGCCATCGGGACTTCTTCCACCTCGGATCTGACCAACCAGACCGCCAACGCCATCAACTGGGGCGCGGACTGGGACAATGAACTGCTGAAGACCGCCTGCGGAGAGATCGATTTCGGCGCGATTTCTCTGATCGAGGGTCCAACCCTGCCGCCCGACTACAAGGTCATGGACGAGGACGCGCTGCTGCAATCGGTCAATACGGATTACCAGGCGATTGCGGTGGATCTGCTGGACCGCTTCCACAAGTACTGCCCCGCCGGTCACACCCCGCACCTGGCCTTTACCAACTTCGGCGTACAGGGCGGGGTCACCATTCCACATCAGAGCATCGTTGCCGCCTTTACCGCCGACGCCGTGGCTACCCTGATTGAAACCGGCACTATCAGCATCGACTGGAGCACCCTTCACACCCCGCTCTTTCTGGACGCGGGCAACAAGCCGCGCTCGGCTTACTTCGGCTACCAGATGGTGCATATTCTGGCCTACCAGCCAGGCGACGCCTTTGTGGCAACGCAATCCAACGTGAGCCTGCTCTCCGTACATGCCACCAAGCGGCGCGATGGCAGCTACGGCCTGTTGCTGATCAACAAGGATCCCAAGCAGACGGCGCAGGTTGCGGTGCATTTTACCGGCGACACGCCCGCGGCCAAAGGGATTCGCTTCGACTACAACGAGGAAGCGCTGAAGGCCGACAAGGGTCTGAACCGCACTTCGCTGGACAATCTGGGCGCAAGTTTCAACGTGGATGTTCCACCGTATACGGCCACGGCGATCCTGATTCCCAAAGCGCAATAAGTATCCTCCGGCAAAGCCGGAGACTTTATGGTTGGTGATCCCTCAATGAAGCCTTGCTAGAAGCACATGATGCCGGCAGTACCTCAATGCCCGCGCCGTAGGCGCAATGATTAATAGCCCCGCGTTTCAACGCGGGGTGGGCTATGCCTGCAATTACCCCGGAGTCCCGTCGGGACGGTGCTCATGCTCTTCGCTCTCCTGATATTCCTGCCGGAAGGAACGAAATCGAAAATCGGGAGAGACTTCTGTAAATGTCAATCTTCTACTGTTGCGACACCGATCCTGATTCCCAAAGCGCAATAAAAATGTTCTTCCGTCAGCGTGCCTCACATCCACCGGCTAATTGACCGGTGGATGTGGGGCACGCTCCCATGCGCTCGCGGCGCCGCGGCCACTAATCAGGATCTAACTTCAGTCAGGGATTACCAGCAGCCCTGCCTCCAGCAGCTTCTCCGTCAGCCGGTCCAGGGCCTGGGGAAACTTGTAGGAGATGGTTCTGACAGCCATGCCCATCATCTGGGCGGCCTCGGTCTGGGTGTACTCCTGGAGCACGATGCGGTTCAGCATCATGCGATCCAGCGATCCCAGCTTGCTCAGGCACGTCTCCACATCCAGCACGAAGATCACCGCGTCCTCGAAGGTGCGGATGGGCCGGCTGGAACACCAGCCCCGGGAAACCGGATCGCCCAGAATATTCGGCGCTCTGCCCACCTGCATCGATGCGTAGAGGTATCGGCGCAGCATGCTTTCAGTGTGCCTGCGGTAGAAGCCCAGGCTGACCAGCGGCTCAACTGGCGCTGGCTTGGCTGGCGGGGGAACCTCTTTCCAGATTCTCCGGACGGGTTTCGGGGCCGGCTGCGACTGCTCGGCCTCCCAATACATCGGCAACTGAAGGGCGGCGCTCATTGGGCGCCTCCTGTGGTATCGGCCACGGCCCACACACGGACCAGTGTTCTACCCGACGGGCGGCCGCGACGTTTGCGGCTCTCCGGAGTCGGAAAGTCCTTCAGTTTCGATTCACACCCTTGGCAGTAAACGCTCCCTTGGGTCTGAGCGCGGTACCAAAGACATCCGCACCCTTCGCAAATTTTCAAATGCACGCGCAATTCCATGACGGATTCTCCGTTTTCTTGTTGACTCCCGACGGTCGAGTTTTAAAGTCTCTCTTCCACGGGGCAGAAAGAACCGGTGACGGCAGTTCAGGATTCTAATGCCCTGATAGGGGACAGCCGGTCGGATTCTTTCGTTACTAGTCATGCTCATGGTGCGCAGATCCTGGAATTTCGTCTCCGACCATCCCCGGACGCCGATCTTTTAGCGCTTTAGGGTGGGATTGAGAAAGCCGGAAGAAGTATTCATCGCCCGGCAAATGCTCATTGCCCTTGGATGGGGGCAGAATCCTGCCCGAATCGGTACTTTCGGAAATGAGCTCAATCTCGAAAAATTCCCACAGGTCAGAACCGGATTAAGTAAAACTAATGTAGAAAGATGGTTCTCTTGCGTCAATCTCCCCCAGTGGATTTCTGCATCGGAGCTTTCCAATTCGTTGTGAAGCGCCGACAATGAAGGCCATTCGACCCTTCTAGCTTTGCTGAAGGAATATGGGATCCATTCGTTCCCATTGCTGGTGGCGGATTATCCACAGATGAACTTTACCCAGATGCATGAGCGGCTCCGTCTGGAACTGCTACGCAGGATTCAACGAGGCACGGTCAGCGTCTCCCTTCTGGCGCGCCAGACCGGCTTTGGGCAGTCCCATCTGTCGAACTTTTTGCACAGCCGGCGCCAGCTTTCCCTGGAGGCGCTGGACCGCATCCTGGCAGCCCAGCACATGGCCGCCGACGACCTGCTGCCGACTGCCTACAAGCAGGAAGAACTGACGGCGGAGGGCGAAAGCAGCACGGTGCCGGTGGTGAGCCACTCGTCGGCTCTCTTTGAGCCGTATATTCGTCCGGCGGCGGCGCAGATGTTTCTCCATCTGCCCTCGGGGCTGTTGCAGTCGATCCGGGCGCGGGTGAATCCATCCCGGCGCTCCTGGCAGCGCTTTGTGGCCGTGCGCATTCCGGGTGCGGACACACTGGCCATGGAGCCGCTGCTGATGCCCGAGGCCATTACGCTGATCGACCGCCACTACAACTCGCTGATGCCCTACCGCCCCAACCGGCCCAATCTCTACGCGGTGCGTCACGGTGCGCACCTCACGCTCCGCTATGTGGACTTTGTCTCCGACCGGCTGGTGCTAAGGCCGCACAACATCGCCTTCCCCGTGGATCTGATCGAAGTGGAACCCGGTGAGCCGCCCAGCGATCTGATTGCCGGACGCATTGCGCTGATTTTGAATGAGCTATAAGCGTCAAATGACTCCCGATGCGAGTTTCATTCGGAAATGAACAATCCACAAATGCTGGGTTCCCCATCCATTCCGCGTTCGTTGCGGAATGGATGGGATACCTCCACTCTATCTTCGGGCCGGATCAATAATGTTCGCAAAAACAAATGAACTGTCATCCTGAGCGGCCATAGCGAAGCGAAGGGAGTCGAAATATCTGTGGTTGCTCGTCGTTATTGATCGATGGACTTTAGATTCACAATACTAACGCGCGATTTTGATCGCCCCTGACGCATATTGCCACGTCCTTGAATCACTCAACCATGCACATTTCCAAAAATGCCCTAATTCCGCAGCCGTGAAATCAAGCTGGTCTGCGAGGCCTTCCGTTGCGTGTTCTGCCACTCCGTCCTGACCTCGGCGCTAGAGAAATCAACCAGGCTTCCGACTGCCTGTAGCGCCTGGCCCGCGCCCTCCCGGTTGTGGTCGCGAAGCAGGTTCTTGGCGTTCTGGATCGACTCGGAGACGACGCGATCGGCATAGGCGCGGCCCCTGGACTGAAATGCTTCGGCCACCGGCGCAAAAAGCGAGCCGCGGCCTGAAGCCGCAATCACGCGCCGCATCACCGCATCGCCTGCCGGAAGATCGGCCCCAAGCCCGGCATAGGCTCTGCCCACCGTGCGATAGAGAGCCTGGGATTTCTCCTCCTCAAGCGCCCACAGGGACATCTGCACGCGCGGCGAGCGCAGAATAGGCGGCGGCTGCCCATTCAGATACTCGCGCGCTTCATCAACCTTGCCGGCTTTCATTAAGTTCACGGCCGCGGTCAGTACTGACTCGGTCTGCTGACGCAGAGAGTCGCGGCCAGCCGAGGCCTGGTCCAGCAGCATGTGCAGCGCGGTATCGTCCGACTGCTGAAGCGCGTTTTCCAGAAAAGCGATTGCGTCATCAAAGGCCGATTCGCCGATCAGCGACTGCGCGTGGTCCAGTTTCATGCGCAGTTGCTCCTGACGGCGGTGCTCCAACTCCTCGGCGCGGGCAAAATCCAGCAGCGAGAGTATCTCGCCGGTAGCCAGGCCCTCGGTCTGGCACATCTCCAGGATTTGCACGGCCTCGGAATACTGGCTGGCCTCCAGCGCCTCGCGCGCCCTGGCCAGATAATCGGCCCGGCGCTCCTCCACGCTCTGCAACTTGACGCGGTTGGCCAGCATCGCCTCCAGGCTCAGCAGCCGCTCCTCGCCGGGCAGCTTGAGGCGCGCCTTGCGCACCAGTTCCAACGCCTCGCGGGGACGAAGATTGCGGCAGGCTTGCACCGTTTCATCCACCAGAAAGCGATTCTCGTGCTCTTTGATCTGGCGTTCAACCAGGGCATTGAGCCGGTAGAGTGCCGACTCGGAGGGCATGGCGGTCATCGCCTCTTGAATCGACTTGGCAACCTCCTGAAGCTGCTCATAGCCGGTAGCCCCGGCAACCTGCTCCTCAAGCTTGGTGACCGACTCGCGGCGCTTGGCCTGCTCCAGGCCGGAGTTCGCGTCGCCCATCAGCAGCGGCAACTCAGGGTTGGTGGGATCGACCTCTTCAACCAGTTTGAGATAAACAATGGCGTCATCGTAGTGGCGGGAGTTGATCTCATTGCGCGCCGAATCCAGCAGTTGCTTGGCCTGCGCATGACGCTCGGCCTGTGCGGCTTCTTTACTGAGAATGTTGCTCAAGGCAACAATGCGCGGGTTGGTTTTATCGACACTGAGAGCCTTTTCCGCGGCCGCGATGGCCTGCTTGAAATCGCCCTTGCGCCGCGCCGTCTCCGCCTGATTCAAAAACTCATTGATCTTGTCCTGTTTTTGCTTCTCTTCGCGCGCCTTTTCGCGCAGCTTCACCAGTTCTGGGTGAGCGGCGTCAAGCTCCAAGCCGCTCTCCAGCACCGACAGGCCCTGGTCGAAGCGGTTGTGGCTGATCGCGTCCTCGGCCTGCTGGCAGATCTGCTGGATTTTTTCGTCCTTTTGCCGCTGAGACAGGTGCCGCTGGATCTCCGTCAGCATTGTCCGCGCCTGGGCATGTTTGCTGTCGATCTTCAGCAGTTGATGCAGCACCGCGCGGGCCCGCGTATGCTCGCCCGTGTCGATCAGCCGCTGCGCCTCGGGCAGCATCTCCTTCACTTGCTCCTGGCGCAGTTCGGCAATCACCGCGGTCAGGTCGGCGGCCATCTCCTCTGCCGTCGAATAGCGCTCGTCGAGCGACTTGGCCAGCGCGCGTTCCAAAATCGGATCGAGCGATGCGGGAAGATCCTGACGGATCGTGCTCAGCGGCGGAAAGGGGTCGTTCATGATCTTCTGCATCAGCACATTGTCGGCGCCCGTAAAGGGAAGCTGGCCGGCAATCACCTGATAGAGAACCACGCCCGCGGCAAAGATGTCCGAGCGCCCATCCACCGCCTCATTGCGCAGCCGCTCCGGGGCCATGTAAGGCACCGTGCCGATAAGATGGCCGGTGCGCGTCAGGCTCATATCCTGATCGCGCTTTTCCAGGCGGGCGATGCCAAAATCAAGCAGCTTGGCCGTGCCGTCGGGCTGAACAAAAATGTTGGCAGGCTTCACGTCGCGATGGATGACGTTATTGCGATGCGCGTAGCCAAGCGCCGCGCAGACCTCCTGAAGAATCCCCAGCCTGTCGGCCAGCGTAAGCTGCGATCCGGCGCGAATCAGCTTGTCCAGCGGCTCGCCCTGCACGCACTCCATCACGATGTAAGGGGTTCCGTTGTCGTCGCCCAGATCGTAGACCGTGACGATATTGGGATGATTCAGGCGGCCGGTCCGGCGGCCTTCTTCGTAGAAGCGCGCCAGCATGTTGGCGTCGCCCATAAAGCCCTGGGTGAGGGTTTTGATGGCCACTTCACGGCCAATCTGCTTATCGATGCCGCGATAGACCACGCCCATGCCGCCGCGCCCCAGCACGTCGATAATCTCGTATTTACCGATGCGGGTGATCTCCCCGCCCTGCTTGTTCCCAGCCGATTCCACTTTCCCGTCCCGCCTCTCGCCTGCCCCCAAACGCCCCGCGCCCCCGCGCGCTCCAAGCCAGTCCAGTCCGGTACCCTTCGCCGCCCTTACGGTGCATCCACCGATTCCGGCAGCATATTGAAGTTCTCGATCAGAAATTGCCTGGCGTGCACATACTCCACCGATTTGTCTTCCCGCGTCAGATTCAGATAGCGCAGGTAAGCTTCGCCGGCGCCATCCAGATCGCTCTCTTTCTCGCGCCCGCTGGCCTTCTCATAGATCTTGCCGGGCAGCGCCTCCACCTTCTTGCGCACTGCGGCAATCAGCTCTTCGCGGGCCGAGTTTTCCAGTGCCGTCATGAACTCCGCCGGATCGGTCACCGTGCCCGAACTCTGAATTCCCATCGTGTCTTCCGGCTTCACATCCTCCAGCAGCGTGTCCGTCTTGTGCTCCTCGCGGCTGATCGGAACCAGATCCGTTCGCGGCTCGCTCAGTGCGTCCCCAATGCGGAACTGCAAGCGGATGACGCCAGAGATATTGATGATCTTCTTGTGGTAGGCATAAGACCGGATCACGTCCTTGGTGACGGTCTTGGGCGTTGAATCCAGCAGCACGTGTGCGTCCTCGACCTTCTTCTGCGCCGCCGCCACTTCGGCAGTCGCTTCCTTGATCTTGCCGCCCTTGCCGCGCGCCTCGGCGCCTTCCAGGCCGGCCTGTGCGGTCTTCAACTCATCCTGCGCGTTCTCATAGGTACGATTGGCCCGGTTCCATATATCGCTCGGAACCTGCTCTTCGCCTGCGCGGTACTCGGACTGCTCCGGCTCCAGCGTCGGAACCACCGACAGATGATGGTCCAGCACATCGCCATCCAGCTCGAAGTCCGGCTCCACCGCCGTTGCCTCTCCGGTGCGTACCACCTTGACCGGCACTCCCGAGCTTTCCAGGCCGGTAATAATGGCGTTCTCCAACTGTCCGGCCACGCCCTGGCTGTCGCGCTGCGACGTCTGATCGCGGAACTGCACGCGAATCGAGATCTTCGAGCGCATGGCGTGTGCCGGCGAGGCGGCCACAATCGCATCGCGCACCGCATCCAGGTTCGACGCCTTGTACTGCCGAGCTTCCTGCAAATAATTCCAGCCAATCTCCGTGCCGCTGCCGCCCGGCTTTGCCAGATAGTGCTTGGCTTGTTCCAGAAGATACGTGCTCAGTTCGTCGCCATCCAGGTCCATCTTGTCCCTGTAGGAGTCGTTCTCGCTGAGTTTGTATGCGTTTTGCAGATACGCGTAGGCCTTTTCGATTCCTACCTCGTCGGCCAGTCCGCGAATCGGGCTGTGCGCCTGGTGCAGCGCCTTGGCCTCAAGCGCCGCGCTCAGCACATAGGCCGGCTCCAGGGTCTTCATCTCATCGGTGACCAGCGTCTGTTGCGCGTCCGGCAGGTTCGAGAGAACTTCATAAGCGCGAATCGTGTTGTGCTGGGTTTGAAAATCCCTGCTGGCCGCCAGCGCCTTCTCCGCGGCTGCTTTATTTTGCGTAATCACCAACTGCTTCTGAGCATTCTTGCTGGAGTCGCGCGCCTCTGCCGTGTCCTTGATGCTGGCGGCGCGGTCGAATTCCTTGATTGCCCCCGCCCAGTTTTCTCCTTGCTCCAACTTGTTGCCTTGTTCCAGATGGTAGGCATAAGTCGCATCGACGACCACCGCAACCCGCGCTTCTTCATCCGCAAAGGCGCGATAAGGAACGATAAACGCATAGCCCTGATCGAATTGCTTTGCATCCAAAGCTGCGTTAGCCGATTGCAGCGCCCCTTCAAAGCTGTTGACCTCTTTGAGAACTTCGCCCGTAAGCGTCTGGCCCTGCGGCAGAAAGGCATCGATGCCCGAAATCGTGTCACTGTAGCTGTGGGCATTTTGCAGGTGAATATAGCCGGCCGTGCGGGCTGCCAAAGCCGCGCGGTAGGTATCCAGTTCCGTGCTGCCCAGCGCCGCAACAGACGTCAGCCGGTTGCGAACCTCGCCTTCAACCTTCCTGGTCGTTGCCTGATCCGGCGCCAGCGTATGCGCCTGGTCGGCCTTGGCTTTGGCGGT
Source organism: uncultured Occallatibacter sp. (assembly GCA_964509755.1). Lineage (GTDB taxonomy): Bacteria > Acidobacteriota > Terriglobia > Terriglobales > Acidobacteriaceae > Telmatobacter. Next base: position 130,313 of record CAZDYU010000001.1, read on the forward strand.
CTTCAACTGGGAGTACAACGGCGACGCGGCCGCAACCGATTTGTCGTAAGCCGCAATTGCTGCCTCGCCCGCATCGGAAAAAAGCACGGCCAGTGAACGCTTGGCTTCCGTGCCATGAGCCGCCGACGTGTACTTTGCCAGATACGCCTGCCAGCCCTCCACATCGTTGGCCCGCTGCGCCCGCAAAAATTCCGCCAGTTCCATATTGGGCGCGGGAACAAAAACCAGCTTCACGCCTTTGCGGATCGGCGGAGCGGCAAGCGGAGTTCCACTGCCGCCGGCGATCGGGCTTCCATGCAGAAATGCCTGATCGGCCAGCGAAGAGAGCGAATACGTGCCGCCATGCTCGAATTTGGCGTTGGCAGGAACCACGCAGACCGTCTGCCCAGAGGGCGAAGTATAGTGCAGAACCCCGTTCGGGCCGCGATCCAGCATACCGCCCTCAACCAGCAGCACCTTGCCCATCTTCCCGTAGGACGACTTGTCCACCCCGGCCGATTCGTACGGATTGCAATCGCGCATCTCCGCCTTGCCGTTGATCAGCACATCGGTCAACTGCACGTAGGCAGCGCCAGACGGCCCGTCGTAGAGTTCAATGGCCGTCAGAACGGGTTCCTTGGCTGAGGCCGCCGGCGTCAGCCAGCCCAGGCAGAGCCCCGCCATCGCCAGAACCACCACCAGAGAACGCCCTATAGAAGCTAACCTAGGAAGGATCGGGTAAACAGTCGAACGCGTTGTCATGATTTCCCCAGTGAGCCGGCTCGGCAGGCCAACTGCGCCCCCCTGAAGCTTCGGCTGGCATTGCATTCTTCCGAAAGCGGAAAGCCGCATTGTAAAAACTTGCCCGGCGTCGTCAGGGGGAGGGAACCTTTGACAAGCGCCTGAAACAAATTTTACGACCGCTAACGTTTTCTGCTACGCTAACACTTCCCCCTGAAGGTTGCAATTTTTTTCGGCGCAAGCTGGCTGGAGACTGTTAAAGTGGCCTTACAAGCAAAGATGGCCGCGTCAACGCACTCTCGAAAGCCTGAAAAGGCAGCGAAGCAGGCTTCTCCCCGGAGCCAGGGAGAATCCGTCACCACCGCCGACGCCTCCATTCCCCCAAACGCGCTGCTCTCTCTGCGCCTCTGGAACAGAACTGACCCCGCCCACCAGGCCGTATCTATCTGGGAGACCGATGCCCCAGCCGTCTGCCTGACGCTGGATCTCATTTCAGCCTCCGAGGGTCTCCCCGTCGCGCGAGATGGCGAAGTCCTTGTCGCCTCGTTCCCCACCTTTCAATCCGCCATTCTGGCCGCGCGCCGCCTGCAGTGGGCCGCGCAGGGATTTGCCGAAGGCGCGGAGCCGAACTCTGGCCCGCTGGCGGCCTTGATCCATGCTCCCAAAGAAGATCCCGGCCAGTCGGTCGGCGAGGCAGTTCATCTGTTGCAGCAGGCCGCGCCCGAGCAGATTCTGCTCAGCAGCCAGGCCAGCCGCTTCTTTGACAACCTCCCCGGCTTCCCCTTGCAAGCGGCCTCGGGAGACGGCTTGCGAGAGCTTGTCTGGCGCGCTCCTCAGAACCACTCCAGCCGCGCCTCAGACGAAGAAGTTCTTGCCCAATTGGTGGCCCAGCAGGCCGCGCAAAACCAGCCTGAGCCGGAACCGGTGCGGCAGGCTCCAATCGAAGAGGATTTCTCCGCCGCGGCTGCGGCGCGAGTCACCGGGCGCTTCCAGGCTGAAGAGCCACAAAAAAGTTCACGCAAACTGTTCGGCGGCCTGGCGGCTGCGGCTGTAGTGATTGCGGCCGCGGCCATCTTCTTCTTCACGCGCGGCAATTCAACTCCCGCGCCCGATCAGAGCCAGACCCAAACCGCGCCCGCTTCCACCGGGTCTAGCACGACTCCAGCCGCGCCAGAGAGCCAGCCAGCCTCCACAACCTCGGCAGCTTCCGCAGCTTCGGCGCATCCCAAATCCGCCGAACCCGAGCCGTCTTCCAAGGCAGCCAAGAACGCCCAGAAGGGCGCGAACAAGCCCGCCCAGCAAGCCTCCTCCGATACGCCGACGCCGCGCGAGGAGAAGGTCGCCCCGGCCAAGTCGCAGCAAGAAGCCCAGCGCGGCGGCCGCTGCGATCTTGACCCCAGCCAATACGCCGGGCAGATCGACCAGGCCTGGAAGAAACTGGGCCGAGGCAAATACGCCGACGCGCAGCGCGAGTTCGCCGCCGTCCTGGCCTGCGATTCCGGCAACGGCCGCGCCAAAGAAGGCCTCGAGCGCGCAAGAATGGCCGCCCGCGAAGCCGACGGCAGCTCCGAAAACTAGAAGACGCGAGTGGCCCGCATCTTGATCATCCCTCATAAAGTTGGGTGGCCCACATCTCATGTTCAAGATGTGGGCCACCCAATTTTATTGGTCAGACCTGGGCCACCCGCCACTGGACAGTATATGTGGACTGGCGTCCCTTGTACGGGCTTTCGAAACTTACCCCTGGTCACCACCCGCTCGGACACTGGCATCACACCTATATTGAGA
>CAZDYU010000002.1:0-103988 GCA_964509755.1 uncultured Occallatibacter sp.
ACTATGTCTGATTTCGAGTCAGGTGCATTCAACCGGGCTCTGCCACCTCTCCGCGCTATAACTCATTTATTGTGAATGAGTTAATGTTTTGGATTATTCAATTAAGATCTTCCAGCCGCCTATTGAGCCACCATCCGCCCACCGGCAAGAACCAGGCAATCAACCGCCAAGCCCGAATCTTCAAGAGCGAGATGTGCGCAACTGAATGACTATCTGGAGCGTCCCATGCCCGAGTAGTTCTGCAACCGTCCGCAGATCCACACCGGCAAATCAAGTCTACTGGTAAACGTATGGCAATTGCAATGGCAGGTGAATCCCCCAGGGCAAACGCATCTTGATTTCGCATCAGGTGGAGCAGGCAGTCATTGTCCCAACCGGTCTTAAGGTGTTTTCCTTCGATTCCTCGTTTAAACGATTGTTCTTGTTTGAGCAAGTTGAGGGCGATGCGGCTGAGTCCGGAAAAATCTGCGCCGAATTGCAGGCGGGTTTGCGGTCCGGGCCTTTGCTGAAACCCGCGTCCAGCACCCGGTGCAGCATGTTTTCAGTGCCTCAGTGCTGGCGGATAGATCGGTTCAGCCGCGCTGCATCAGGCGCCTAAAGATGCGGGTACGGGAGTCGCCCAACTAAATTGCCAAATGAAACGACTGTGCGATGCAAGAAGCAGGATGCAAATCGGTAGCACAGAACACTTGAATCCAGTTGCGGGATAGACTTGATTAACGCGGATTTGCGTTGAGCATGGCTTTACCAGCTTGCTCACTGCCGGTTTTGTCTTTTCCCCAGGTCTTATAGAGGCCAAGATAGCCGTAGTTCTCCGTCTGTCCCGCAACCGAGTGCCCGTAGGCGAAGAGCAATTGCAGTCCCGGCGATTTGAAGTGGTAATAGCCGCCCGCGTCGATCATAGTCGCAGGCTGAGTTTGCGCCGTGGCAGCGCCTTCGCGTGCGTGAGAGAAGGCTTCGGCCGACAACTCAAGTTTTTTGCCGGCCTCGCGCTTCACAAGAAATCCGCCATAGAGATAGTTGCGATATTGCGCCTGTGGAACGACGGCGTAGCCAAGGCCGCCGCACAGGCTCCAGGGACCGAATTCTTTTTCTACCCATATGGGCAGTTTGTACCAGAGCTTACCCACGCCGAGCCCGCGAGTAGAGTTGCCGGTTGGAATCTCGAACATTGTGAATGAGCCAATCCGCGGACGGCGCCTGGTCTGTTTGATGAAGCCGTATTTTACGCCCAGTTCCATATCCGTCAGGCCGTAGGCGCTGGGTCCGGTTCCGTCTGGAAGATAGACAGGATCGTTCATTGGAATTGCCGCCCCGAAGGGAAGAATTGCATGGACCTGCACGTTGGGGAGCGCGCCCCAGTTGAACTCGAAAGCCGGTCCCACTGGGTCATATTCGACTGGAGTTCCATCTATAGTGCCGAAGATATAGGCTTCGTAATGTCCAAGATCGACCGGCGTCGGGTCGTCGGTTTGAAAGGGAGGACCTGCCTGCGCCGATAGCAGGCGAGTGGCCATGAGCGAGAGAAGAATCAGTCCCGCAAAACAGCCTTTGATCCTCATGGTCATGCTCCGATAACTTGCTTGGCAGTCGCGGCCGTGGGTTGCCGCGGAATTCTGGAGCGCCGGGCGGGAGTTGAACCCGCGAGTACAGGTTTTGCAGACCTGCGCGTTAGCCGCTTCGCCACCGGCGCCTATTCAATAGAGTCAATACTTGCGAACGCTGTGGTCCTCGCGATCCGACCAGGCATGAATGCCGCCGGTCAGGTTCCAGACGTGGGTGAAGCCTGCCTGGTGCAAGACTTGCGCCGCCTTCACGCCGCGCGGCCCCATCTTGCAAACGGTCACGATATTCAGATTCGCATCCAGTTCGTTCACGCGCCTGGCCAACTCCGCAAGCGGAATCAATTGCCCGCCGATATTGGAGATTTCGTACTCGTACTCATCGCGCACATCGAGAAGAAAAAGGTCTTCTCCAGCATCCAGCCGCTTCTTCAGTTCTTCGACGCGAATCTCAGGAACGCCCATGATTTCCTCACCTTGAATCGGATTGGCGAACGCTCCATTTGCCGCATTCGCCTCAACTTCAGTCCCAAATAAAAAATCCACCTACCAGTTCAATCTCTGGCGGCGGATCCCTTGGAGGCGGCAGCTTGCATGTCTTTTTAGCTTAGCCATTTCCTCACGCCAGAATGCATCTGCGTACAGCATATCGCTGCACAACAACACATGGTGGCGGTAATGGAGCTAAAAGAACTCATAGGAGGAATGTACCACAGGCCCTTCTGGGCGGCAAGGGGCATTTTTCGAATTGCGCGTATTTGCAGCACTGGATTCCCAGACACCGCATGGGAAATTGGGATCGTAGGCATCATTAATGCCGCGAAAGAACCGATGCCAGCGCAAAACCAGGGGATCAGCATCCTGACTTACTTTGGTGCAGGTCGCCGTTCCCTGCGCAAAGGAATCGAAAATAATCTCAAAAGCTTGAAGCGAAAGACCTGAGAAATAAATTAGGCTGGTGAGAAGTCTTTGCAAGTTGGGAGAATGCATGATGTTCGATGTGGGGCAAAAAGTAACCGTCATTACCGACAAGGGAATCGCCTACGACGGCGTCATTCTGGTGCGAGCCACGGGCGACAATGGGCCGGGAGCCTATAAAGTGACTCTCGACGGCGGTGGCAGAGAACAGATGGGCCAGTGGCACAAAGCGGCCGACGTCTTTGTCCGCGAAGAGAAGGACGAGGACTCGGAACTCTCCTGGGAGAAATCCTGAGGGCGGCAACCTGCGATAAATTTAGTTCCTTCGAACCAAAGTGGCTGCGAGATGAGGCCTCTTCATCCCAGGTGGTCCATTCAATGCCACCCCCCCCTCGGCGAATGGAAGGCCGGCCGGGGCCGCACCGCGGACGGCAGGTAAGGCGATACCATAGAAGAAGTGAACAGGAGCGTCCATGCCCGGATTTTTCGCCTCGACCATTGCGAAGTGACTCCTGCGCCGGAGCCAGCCTCGGCATAATGACCTCAATCTTCAGCAATCTTCTCGACTTTGAGCTAAAAGCTAAAAGCTAACGGCTAAAAGCTGTACTTTACAAGGAGCTCCCTTTCCGCATGAAACTAGAATTGCCCGCCGGCGACTTCCGCGCCTATCTCTTCGACTGCGACGGCACCATTGTCGACTCGATGCCACTGCACTACCTTGCCTGGAAGCAGGCTCTGGGCGAATACGGCTGTCCCTTCGACGAGCAGCTCTTCTACTCCTGGGGCGGCAAGCCCACCAACGTCATCGTCTCCACGCTGAATGAAATGCACGGCCTGCACATGCCCGTCGAGCAGGTCGCCCACCACAAGGAGGAGCTCTACTTCGAATTGCTCAGCACCCTCAAGCCAATTCCTGAAGTGGTCGAGATTATCGAAGCCGAGCACGGCCGCATTCCTTTCGCCGTGGTCTCCGGCGGCCGCCGCAGCTCCGTCACCCGCTCACTCAATACCATTGGCCTGCTGGACAAATTCAATACCATCGTCAGCGCCGACGACTACCTCCACGGCAAGCCAGCTCCCGATTGCTTCCTGATTGCCGCCGAGCGTCTGGGCATTCCGCCCGCCAACTGCCTAGTCTTTGAAGACACCGGCATCGGCATTGAAGCCGCAACCGCCGCGGGGATGGCTCACGTCCGCGTGCCCGCGCCCTGGGAGAGAAACTGAGGAGTACCACCGGTCATGCGGCGACTCTGCGTTCGCCTGTGCTCTTCCACTATCATCGCAACAGGAACTCCGATGAAGCCTTCAATCTTTGCTCTCGCTGTTGTCTTCGCGTTCGCCAACCTCAGCGCGCAGACGCCCGTCTGGCAGCCATCGGAGGGTCATGCGCAACTGCCGATCTGGCCTGGGGCAGTTCCCGATGCGCGGCCTGCCAATGGGCCTGAGATCGCCAAGTGGTCGGGGAAGAACGATCTAATTGCCGGTAAGCAGGTTTTGGAGGTGGACAACGTCTCGCGGCCAACCATGACGGTCTACTCGCCAGCCGGAAAGAATACCGGCGCCGCGGTTGTCGTATTTCCTGGCGGAGGCTACCAGATTCTGGCCATCGATCTTGAGGGCACCGAGGTTTGCGACTGGCTGACAGCCAAGGGAATCACCTGCGTGCTGTTGAAATATCGCGTGCCGGCTCCCCGGTCGGCTCCAAATTGGGGTGCGTATCCGCAATCGCCCATGGCTTTGGAAGATGCCCAGAGGACCGTCGGGCTGGTGCGCTTTCACGCCGCCGAGTGGCATATCGATCCGCACAAGATTGGCGTTCTCGGCTTCTCGGCCGGCGGCCATCTGGTGGCGGCTGTGAGCACGCATTTTGAGAGGCGCTTGTATCCGCCCGTCGATGCAGCCGACAAAGTTAGCTGCCGCCCGGACTTTGCCGTCGCTCTTTATCCCGGCCACATGTGGATCGACAATAAGAAATTCGAGTTGAATCCGAATCTTCCAGTCACTCGCCAAACGCCGCCTACTTTCTTGCTTCAGGATGAGGACGACCACGTAGACAATGTCAACGACTCGCTGGTTTACTACATCGCGCTGAAGAACGCCGGTGTTCCCGTCGAAATGCATTTATACGCGCAGGGCGGCCACGCCTTCGGTCTGCGCCGCACCAAGTTTCCGGTAACCAAATGGCCTCAGTTAGTAGAAACATGGCTTGGAGCAATCGGAATTATTTCAGAGTAACTTGGATATGCGGGGCAACAAACCACTATTCCTCGAAAGAATCATCGCTTAAACTATCTCCATGCCGACCGACTCGCCTCGCGCTCTCGTCCTGAGCCATGTCACCTTTGAAGACCTTGGCACGCTTGAAGCGCCGCTGTGTGCGCGAGGCTTTCAGATCGAGAATGTCAACGCCTCCGAGGCCAGCTTCCCGCTGCCGCAGGCCGCCTCCTGCGACCTGCTCATTGTTCTCGGCGGTCCCATCGGCGTCTATGATGACCGCGACTATCCCTTCCTGCGCGACGAGATCGCCCTGATCGCCGAGCGCCTCGCCGCTCGCAAACCGATCCTGGGAATTTGCCTGGGCGCGCAGCTCATCGCCGCCTCTCTTGGCGCGCGCGTCTATCCCGGCTCTCAGGGCCCCGTCCCTCAAGGCGCGGAGATCGGCTGGGCCCCATTGCAACCCGCGCCGCATCTCGATTCGCCCGGCTGGTTCGCACCGCTTTTAGCGCCTTCGCTCTTTGTCTTTCACTGGCACGGCGACACCTTCGATCTGCCCGAAGGCGCGCTTCATCTGGCCCAATCCGAGCGCTACGCAAATCAGGCCTTCGCCATCGGAGACTATGCTCTGGCCTTGCAATTTCATCCTGAAGTCACCGCCGGCGGCCTTGAATCCTGGTACGTGGGCCACGCCTGCGAACTGAACCATGCAGGCATTCCCGCTGCCCGCCTGCGCGCCGACGCCCACCAGCACGGCGCAGCGCTGGAAGAAGCCGCAGCGCGTTTCTGGAGCCTCTGGCTGGATTGCGTCTTTCCCGCAAAGTGATCGCTGGCACAGTCGATTGCATTCGCCCTTCGTGTACACTAGTTTTTATATTCAAGACCACAGGAATTCATTTTGGATTCTCTTCCGCAGCACCATGAATTGGCCCTGCTCAGCGGGGACGAAGCGGTTGCCATGGCCGCCATCGACGCCGGAGTGATTCTCGGCACCGGCTACCCTGGCACGCCCTCCACTGAAATTCTGGAAACCTTTGAGAAGCTGGGCGGCCGCGCGCAGTGGTCGCCCAATGAGAAGGTCGCGCTCGAGGTCGCAATCGGCGTCGCCTTTGCCGGCGCGCGGGCTTTGGTTACGATGAAGCATGTTGGCCTCAATGTGGCCGCGGACCCGCTCTTTACAGTCGCCTACACGCGGCTGGACGGCGCGCTGATCGTAGTTTCAGCCGACGATCCCGGCATGGCCTCCAGCCAGAATGAGCAGGACAACCGCCGCTATGCCCTGGCCGCTGGCGTGCCCATGCTTGAGCCCTCCGACTCACAGGAAGCTTACGAGTTCACACTGCGGGCAATTGAAATTTCGGAGCGCTGGCAACTGCCGGTTCTGCTGCGCATGACCACGCGCGTCTGCCACTCCAAGACCATCGTCCGCCGCGGAACCATCACCATTCCGCCGCCGCACACGCCGCACTTCGAGCACGACTTCCCCTCCCGCGTCATGATTCCCGCCTATGCGCGCCCCGCGCATCGCAGGCTCCGCAAGCGCCTTGCCGAGATGGCCGAATGGAATGACGCGGAGGGACCGAACCAGCTCATCGCGGGTTCATCCTCGGTAGGAATCATCAGCTCCGGCGTGGCCTTTCAATATGTGCGTGAAGCCGCGCCAGAGGCCAGCGTACTCAAGCTGGGCATGACCTATCCGCTGCCCATCGAGCAGATGCGCAACTTTGCCGCCAGCGTCGATCTCTGTTATGTGATCGAAGAAGGCGATCCGTATCTGGTCGAGGCCGTGCGCACCGCAGGCATCGCGGTTGAGGGCAAGCCGGAGATGTATCGCTTTGGCGAATTGAATACAGCCCGCGTTCGCCGCATTCTGGAAGACGATCTTTTGCCCGAGCCCAAGCCTGTTCCCGGCAAGCCCCCGGCGCTCTGCCCCGGCTGTCCGCATCGCAGCGTTTACACCGCTCTCAAGAACCTGAACTGCATCGTTCCCGGCGACATTGGCTGCTACTCGCTGGGCGTTCTGCCACCATTTGAGGCAATGGACACGCTGGTCTGCATGGGCGCGGGCATCGGAGTCGGCCTCGGGATGCGTCATTCACTGCCGCCTGAAGAAGCCCGCCGCGTTGTCAGCGTCATCGGTGACAGCACGTTTGTTCATAGCGGAATCACCGGCCTCGTCGAGATGGTTTACAACCCGCCTGAGAGCGGCCATCTGGTGCTGATTCTGGATAACGGAACAACGGCGATGACCGGCATGCAGGAGCACCCTGGCACCGGCCGCACGCTGGCTCATGCGCGCACCGGCAAAGTTGTTTTTGAAGATCTGGCGCGCGCCATCGGCATTCACAATGTGCATGTGATCGACCCCACGCTGAATCCCGCGAGATTTCAGGAATTGATTCAGACTTGCCTGAATACGCCGGAGCTTTCCGTCGTGATTGCGCGCCGCGATTGCCTGCTGGCCACGCGCTCCATCCGCGAATACGAGAGGTGCAACGATGAGCCAGCCAACTAACGTAGTCATCGCCGGACTGGGCGGACAGGGTGTCTTGAAGGCTTCTGACATTCTGGCTGACGTGGCCTTCAGCGCCGGACTCGACGTAAAGAAAAGTGAGTTGCACGGGATGAGCCAGCGCGGCGGCTCCGTCTCAAGCGACGTCCGCTTTGGCGAGCGCGTCTTCAGCCCCATGTCGCCCGAGGGCGAAGCGGATTTTCTCGTCGTGCTTTCGACAGATCAGGTTCCGGTAAATGCGGCGGCGCTGAGTCAAGGCGGCACTCTCATTGAAGCTTCGCAGATCGACGAGTCCGCGCTCTCCAACAAGAAAAGCATCAACGTGGCGCTGCTCGGAGTCTTGAGCAGTCATCTGCCCTTCAACGCCGAGTTATGGGCCGAAGCGTTGCGGCGCAATCTTCCCGAGAAGCTGCACGAGGCAAACTTGCAAGCTTTCTCGATTGGACGAAATCAATGACGGCTAATTCAATGATCGCGAATTCAATTCTAGAAACTGGCGTTGCCGACTGTCATCCCGCAAGCGCGCCAGATTACGCGCCGCTCGATGAGCTTCGCGCCTTGCAAATCTCGCGCCTCCACGCGGTTGTTCTGCGCGCCTGGAAAAATGTGAAGCTCTTCCGCGACCGGCTCGATCAACGCGGAATCTCGCCGCGCGATATTGCTTCGCTCGAAGATATTCGCAAGCTTCCCTTCACTGTAAAAAGCGATCTGCGCGACACCTATCCCTTCGGACTTTTTGCCAGTCCGATGAAAGACGTGGTCCGGCTGCATGTATCCAGCGGCACCACCGGCAAGCCAATCGTCGTTTCCTACACGCAGGAAGACATCAATGTATGGACCTCGGTGATGGTGCGCTGCTTTGCCGGCTGCGGCCTGCATCGCGGAGACATTCTGCAGAACGCATACGGCTACGGCCTTTTCACCGGCGGCCTGGGCGCGCACTATGGCGCTGAAGGCCTGGGCGCGACCGTCGTCCCCACCTCCGGCGGCAATGCCGACCGCCAGATCATGCTGCTGAAAGATTTCGGCGTGACGGCCATCTGCTGTACACCCACTTACTTTCTGCATCTCATCGATCGCGCAGCAGAACTCGGCGTCGATTTTAAATCGCTGCCATTGCGCACCGGTGTCTTTGGCGCCGAGCCGTGGACGGAATCCATGCGCGCGCACATTCAACGCGCCAGCAGCGTCGAGGCCTTCGACATCTACGGCCTCTCGGAGATCATCGGCCCCGGCGTGGGCTGCGAGTGCCGGCGTCACGATGGCCTGCACATCTTCGAGGATCATTTCTATCCCGAGATTATCGATCCCGAAACCGGCGAGCCGCAGCCTGATGGCGTCGAAGGCGAGCTGGTTCTGACCACGCTCAGCAAGCAGGCCATGCCGATGATCCGCTACCGCACGCGCGACATCACCATGATTCTGCCTGGCCGCTGCGAGTGCGGGCGCACGCTGCGGCGCATCGGACGCATCGGCCGGCGCAGCGACGACATGCTGATCATTCGCGGCGTCAATGTATTTCCCTCGCAGGTGGAGTCGGCGCTGCTGCAGATCGAAGGCACTCTGCCGAATTATCAGATTCATCTTACTCGCGAGCAGGGTTTGGATCAGATGGAAGTGCAGGTGGAAGTTACACCGAATATGTTCAACGACAAGATCGGCGCGCTGCAAGGCCTGCACCAGAAGATTCAATCCGCGCTCGATCATGTGCTCGGCATTCGCGTTCGCGTTGCGCTGGTCGAGGCGCATTCGCTCGAACGCAGTCAGGGCAAGGCAAAACGCGTCATCGACAGGAGGGCAGAATGAAAATTCAACAGATTTCTCTCTTCGTTGAAAACAAACCGGGACACATTGCCACCCCCGCGCGCCTTCTGGCCGAACAAGGCTTTGGCATTCGCGCCTTGTATCTGGCCGACACGCAGCAATACGGCATTGTGCGGCTGATCGTTGCAGAGAGCCAAAAGGCCGCCGCGCTGCTTGAGTCGCATGGCTTCGTTGTCAAGGTGACCGAGGTGCTTGCCGTTGAAGTTGCCGACCGGCCCGGTGGTCTTGCGGACATACTGGACGCACTCGATGGCAGCGGCATCAACATCGAGTACATGTATGCCTTTCCTTATCTGCGCGAGGGAAAAGCAATACTCATCTTTCGCTTCAACGACTCGGATGCAGCAATTGCGTATCTGCAAAAGGCCGGCATCAATCTGCTGGCCAGCGAAGAACTGCTGAAGTAAGAGCGCAGCCAGTCGTGTGCAACTGAATAGCCGCTAACTAGCGGACTTGCTGACTCGCTGACTCGCTGACTTGCTGACTCGCTAAAAGATCAATCGCACGCCAGGAAGGCCCAACAACAATGCCCGTATCGCAGACCATCACCCGCCAACTCGAGAACGCCTCCTGGATTCGCCGCATGTTTGAAGAGGGCGTGCGGCTGAAGCGCGAGCGCGGGGCCGATGCCATCTTCGATTTCTCGCTTGGCAATCCCGATCTGGAACCGCCGCCCGCCGTGCTCGATGCGCTGCGCCGCGTGGTGGCTGGCAACCGCGCAGGCTCGCACGGATACATGCCCAATCCCGGCTACACAGAAGTCCGCGAGGCCGTGGCAAAAAAGCTGCGCCGCGAGACCGGCCTGGCCTTTACCGCGGAAGACGTTTTTATGACAGTCGGCTCCGCGGGCGCATGCAACGTGATCCTGAAATCCATTCTCGATCCCGGCGATGAAGTCATTGTTTTAATGCCCTGCTTCTCGGAGTATCCGTTTTATATCGCGAATCACGCCGGCAGCATGGTTCCGGTCGAAACTGATGCGGAGTTTCTGCCAGACGTGGAGCGCATCCGTGCTGCCATCACGCGGCGCACGCGAGCCCTGATTCTCAACACGCCCAACAATCCCACGGGCCGCGTTTATCCAGAAAAAATCCTGCGCGCTCTGCAAGAGATGCTTGCGCGCACCGGTCAGCCCATCACCGTCATCAGCGATGAGCCTTACAAAGCCTTCGTCTACGACGGCCAGCGCCAGCCAGAAGTCGCTTCGTTCATCGCGCAGACGGCAATTTGCAACTCGTGGTCGAAGTCGCTTGGTTTACCCGGCGAGCGCATCGGCTATCTTGCGCTCTCGCCGCAGTTGGAAGACGCGGCAAATCTGCGCCGCGCCTGCGCCTTCAGCAATCGCATCCTGGGCTTCATCAACGCGCCCGCAATCTGGCAGTGGGTGATGCTGGATGCGGCCGAGCAGACCGTCGATGCCTCGCCCTACGAGCACAAGCGCAATGTACTCTGCGATGCGCTCGCGGCTATCGGCTATGAAGTGACGCGCCCCGAAGGCTCCTTCTACGTCTTCCTCAAAACGCCCATCGCCGACGACATCGCATTCACCGCGCGCCTCGCGGCTGAGGGTGTGCTAGCCGTACCCGGCACAGGATTTGGCCGCTCCGGTTATATTCGCCTCTCGCTGACCATTCCACTGGAACGGATTGAACGCTCGATCCCCAGCTTTGAGCGGGCGTTTGTGTCAGCCATGGCTCTCTCTCAATGAGGATCACTGCGGCGCAGGCAAGTTAGCCGAAATCTCGCTCGACGAAACCCCAGCCAGCACATCTGTCCCCACCGGCAGCGCCGTTGGCAGCGGGCTTTCCAAAGCCAGCACCAGCACCTCGTCCATCGTGTCCACAAAATGCAGCTTCATGGACTTCTTGATGTTGTCCGGCAGTTCGGCAATATCTTTCTCATTGGCGCGCGGCAGGATCACCTCAAATATCCCCGCGCGCAACGCCGCCAGCAGCTTCTCCTTCAATCCGCCAATGGCCAGCACCTTGCCACGCAGCGTAATCTCGCCCGTCATGGCAATGTCGCGCCGCACGGGAATCTTCGCCAGAGCGCTTGCCAGCGCCGTCGCCATCGTGATGCCGGCCGAGGGTCCATCCTTGGGAATCGCGCCTTCGGGCACGTGCAGATGCAGATCCATGTTGCGATAGAATTCGCGGGACAAGCCGAGCGCCTGCGAACGCCCGCGAATGTAACTCAGCGCGGCCTGCGCCGACTCCTGCATCACGTCGCCGAGCTGGCCGGTAATCGTCAGCTTGCCCTTGCCGTCCAGCACCTGCACTTCGGTAGTGAGAATGCAGCCGCCCACTTCGGTCCACGCCAGGCCGGTCACCAAGCCCACTTCGCTCTTCTCATGCACCTCGGAGTCGCGAAACTTCGCCACGCCCAGAAACTCGCCAATGTTGGCGGCCGTCAGTTCTTCCTTGTGCTTGGCGCCGTTCTTGACCACCTTGCGCGCTACCTTGCGGCAGAGATTGCCAATCTCGCGCTCCAGATTGCGCACGCCCGCCTCGCGCGTGTAATTGCGAATGATGGCGGTAATCGCATCGTCCTTGAAGACGATATTCTTCTCGGTCAGTCCGGTCTGTTCGCGCTGCTTCTTTACCAGATATTGCCGCGCAATCTCCAGCTTCTCCTGCTCGGTGTAGCCTTGCAGGCGCAGCACCTCCATGCGATCCTGCAGCGCCGCCGGCACCGTATGCATCACGTTGGCCGTGGCCACAAAGAGCACCTGCGAGAGGTCGTAATCCACGTCTAGATAATGATCCTGAAAGGTCGAGTTCTGCTCCGGGTCCAGCACCTCAAGCAGCGCCGAGGCCGGATCGCCCCTGAAATCCGAAGCCATCTTGTCTACTTCATCCAGCAGAAAGACCGGGTTCTTGGTCCCCGCCCGCTTCATGTGTTGAATGATCTGACCCGGCAGCGCGCCGATATACGTCCGCCGATGCCCGCGAATCTCCGCCTCATCGCGCACGCCGCCCAGCGAGAGCCGCACAAACTTGCGCCCAGTCGCCTTCGCAATCGACATTCCCAGCGAAGTCTTGCCCACGCCGGGAGGCCCGGCAAAGCACAGAATCGAGCCCTTGGGATTTTTTACCAACTGCCGCACTGCAAGAAACTCCAGAATGCGTTCCTTGATTTTTTCCAGGCCATAATGGTCCGTGTTCAAAACTTTTTCCGCGTAATCGATCGAGCGCGTCTCCTTCGACCGCTTCTTCCACGGCACCGCAAGCAGCCAGTCAATGTAATTGCGGCTCACGGTAGACTCGGCCGACATGGGCGGCATCGCTTCCAGTTTCTTCAGTTCCTGGATCGCCTTTTCCAGCACGTCCTTCGGCATTCCCGCCGCTTCAATCTTCTTGCGCAGCTCGTCGAACTCGCTCTTTTCGCCGCGGCCAAGCTCTTTTTGAATCGCCTTGATCTTCTCGTTGAGGTAATACTCTTTCTGCGCGCGCTCCATCTGCCGCTTCACGCGCGACTGGATGTTGCGGTCCAGATCCAGCTTCTCGATCTCCACATCCAGCACATCGGCAATGCGCGCCAGACGCACCGCGGGGTCAAAGAGCGCCAGCAACTCCTGCTTCTCTTCGATTCCCAATTGCAGATTGGCGGCAATCGTATCGCTCAGCTTGGCCGCCTCATCCATGCGCGCGCTGGCAATGATCGTCTCGTAGTTCAGCGACTGCTGCAGCTTGACGTACTGCTCAAACAAGCTGGTCACGCGCTGCATCAGTTGCTCGGCCGCCGGAGTCATCTCGAAATGCGATTTGCCCAGGCGCACCGTAGCCACAAAGAATCCGTCGCCGTCATTGACCTCGATCGACTTGGCGCGCTCGATGCCCTCGACCAGCACCTTGATATTGCCGTCGGGCATCTTGACGCTCTGCACGATATTGCAAATCGACCCTACCTGATAAATCTCCTTGGCTTTAGGCTCGTCCACCGAGGCATCGTGCTGCGTGGCAAGAAAGATCTTGCGGTCGCCGGTCAGCGCCTCTTCCAGCGCTCTCACGCTGGACTCGCGCCCCACCACGAACGGCGTCATCATATAAGGAAAGATCACCATGTCCCGGATGGGCATCATGGGCAGCTTGCGCGTTTCGCTCTTCTCGCGTGTAGCGGTCATCGGGACACCTTGAGGATTGGACGCGCAAACTCGGCCTTCGCCGCGTTGTAGCTTGCACGCCTCCTGTTGGGATTGTACAGCGAATCGAGATAGAAAACTTCCTTTGCCCGTTGCGCCATCCATCGGGCAGGCGTATGCCGCGATGGTTCACCCGCAAGTTGAAGAAGCGCAGAATCTTCGGCCCCGGCGCAAAGATTAGAGTCTTTTTACCGGAGCCGTGCAGAGCGGGCCGCTATTTCACCGAGACACTCACAACGGTATTTTGTGACAGGCTTCCCGATGCGCCTGTCACTGTGACGGTATAAATGCCGGGCGTAGTGCCGAGGCTGTTTCCCTTTCCAGACGAGGAGACACCGCAGCCCACACTGGCTAGGGACACAATCAGAACCAGAAGACTAAGCATCTTCGCCCAGCCCTGCCGACGCCGCGGAATGCCGCCAAGGAAAAGCAGGGCCAAGGCTGTACCGCCGGCCGCGGGCCACAGGCGCATAGGCGCCCGGTTGCTGCTGCTGGATGAGGCTGTAGTATTTACCGCGAGCACAACTCCCGCCGAGTCGCTGCTGCTGACTGTGACCGAGGAGGAGGCTAGCGAGCAGGTTGGCAGATCGTTGGGAGCCGAGATGGCAGTAGTGACCTTGCAACTCAGAGAAACCGCTCCGCTGAATCCGTTCATCGAGGCAACGGCGATGGTCGAGAGATTGCCGTTGGTTGCTCCGGCCTTCACGGCGATGTTGCCGCTGTTGGTGACCGCAAAGCCTGGCACAGACGAGATGAACGAGCCGACGATCGCTTTCAATCCCAGGGTGTGTACAAATTTACCCGTGGAATCGGTGCCGACAATCAGCACGTCATAGCTTCCCTCGGGCGTAGCCGCTGCCGCGCTGACGGTCGCGGACGCGCTTGCAACACCGCCGCTGGACAGGCTGGCCGGGGATGGAATAGCGCAGGTAAGTCCGGCGGGAAGAGTGCAGGTCAAGGCTACCGCGCCGTTGAAGCCGTTGACGGAAGCCAGATTGATGGCCACCGAGGTACTGGAACCTGGCGCCACGGATACGGTGCTCGAATCCGGAACCAGGGTAAAGTCGGAAAGCGGATTGACAATGGGATTGGCCGGCGCGAACAGGGAGGGATTGTATACATTGTCGCCTCCGTATAGGAAGGTTAAAAAGTTGTCTCCCGCCGCCAGCGACTGGCTGCCCAGTACGAAGGAAAAGGTGGAAACGTCGCCGGAGCCTGGCGTAACCAGGTAACCATGCAAGGAGATTCCTGCGTCAATGATGAATATCTCGCCCGTTGGCGCAGGCTGCCCGCTCTGCCCGGTCACGGAGCCATTGACGGTGACCGATGTGGTGGGCGAAATGCTGCCGGTGATGGTCGCGGTCGTAGTGCTGGCCAGATGATTGCCTGGCGCATCAATCACAATTGGGTAGGTTGGAATGGTTACGATCTGCGTGGTGGCGTTGTAATTGGCGTCGCCGGAGTAGCTGACCGTCAGAGCATAGTCGCCGGGAGGCGCCTGAATGAAGAAGCCAGCCAGGCTCTGCCGGGTCGATGGAGTCAGCGTTGCCGATCCCGTGATCCCCGTGGGAGTGCTGCTGAGAGTAACCGAGCCAGTAGGCTGCGCCGTGTTGGCATTCGTATTGAAGAGGCTATCGCTCATATCTATCGTGAGGTGCGCCGTCCCCATTCCCGAGCCGGAAGCCGGAGATCCCGCGGGTGTCTCCTCCGAATAACCAATCCACGGCGTTTGCTTTTCAATGCCGAAGGTAAACGGAGCGGCGCTGGATGCGCTGTAACTCTGATCGCCCGAATAACTGGTGGTAATGGAATGGCTCCCCAGGCTCCACGCGGCATTGAGTTCGGCAAAGCCTTCCGCGTTCAGCGCAACGGTAGCAATGGGGCTACCGTTATCGGCAAAGGCAACAGTGCCAGTGGGTACGGTATACGTCCCGGGGTTGGAACTCGGAGCCGGCTGAGCATAGAAAACCAGATCTTCGCCGTAAGGAATATTCATGGTTCCGGATGTAACATATTCGGGCCCGGAGTAGGTCTCCAGATTCTCTGCGATGAGGCTGGTTGTGCTGGCCTCCGGGGTCACGTTGATCAGCACCGGCGCGGATGTGCTCAGGCCGTTGGCCGCATCGCCGCCATATTGGCCCCAGATGTTGTAGCTTCCGCCGGGCAGAAAGTTGACGCTGCCGGAGTAAGACCCGTTGCTCAGCGTAAACAGCGTCTGCCCCTGCTGAACGGTATCCGTGCTATCGGTCATCAGCGCCACATCGCCCGTCGGTGCGCCGCTAGAAGGCGTGCCGCTGGAAGCGATTACGGCACCGCTGATTTGAATCGCCGTCCCATGAGCGAACGAGACCTGAGAAGGCGTAAGCGTAGTCTTGGTCGCGGCAAAGGTAACCTTGTTCCAGTTCTTAACAAGATTGGCGGCGTCGATTGTTCCCAGTCCCGTAGCCAGGTCGTAGCCAACTCCGGCATTGTATTCAGCGGTTGTGCCATAGCCGATCTGCCCTTCGGTGATCGTCCCGCCGGAGGGGTCGCCGAGATACCTGTCGATAATTGCCGGATTGGAGACCGGAATGCAACCGGAAGTTGTGATGTCGCACGGCGCTGAGTTGGTGCCCACGGTGACATCGTGAAAAGACTCTGGAAATTGGGCCGCCAGCGGATAGAGTACATAGCCTGCCTGTCCCTGCCGTCCATACTGCTGATTCACCAGCGCCATGATGCCGGCAAAGGCCGGTGTAGAAGCCGATGTGCCGCCGACGCCAGTAAATTGCACGGACTCGCTGCCGCTCACCGGCTGGCAATCGCCATCGAAGAAGCAGATAGGGTAAAAGCTGAGGTTCTGGCCGTTCGCGGCATAGAGAGACACATCGGGAATATCGCGCACTCCGTCGCTGGGTACTCCGATTCCCGTCTGCCAGGCCGGTTTCGGGTAGCCGGAGAGCGCACCGGTGCAACTGTTGCTGGAGTCGTAGGCAGAGCTGCACAGCGCGCTGTTGCTGGCGCCGCCGCCGCCGCCCCCAACGGTGGTGAGCTGGCCGTTGGTCGCGGTATACAGGTTGACGATATCCAGTCCGTATTGACTGTCGTTCCAGGGCTGCTCGGGAATGACTCCCAGGATCGAGACCGCGGGAGTGCTGTTGCTCGGTGTGGAATTCCAGTAGGTGGCTAGCTGCTGATCGACGGTCTGCCAACTGGCGCTGTAATCGCTGTAATAAAAATCGGTTCCACCCACGCCAATGTTGTAGGGCGTCGAGGCAAACCCGCTGACCGCCTGGCCCATGATTGCATACGCCGAGCCGGAACTGTCGCAATTGGCCGAGCCGCTGTCTCCGGTCGAAACCAGCACCGTGATCCCTTGCGCGGCGGCCTGCTCATACAGATCGCTCAGGAACTGGTTCGAGCTGCCCAGGTACATCTCGCATTCCCCAAAGCTCAGGCTGATAATTGGCGCAACATTGCTGTAAACGGCGTGTTCCAATGCCAGAATAAGTCCATTTTCCAGCGCCGTATCGCCGCCAATCACCAGATCGATGGTGGCTTTGGGCGCTACGGCTCCCGACCACTCCACATCCAGATAGGCCTCGATCGACGCATAATTCATGCCCCCCGGATTGTTGACCCCGTCCACGCCGGGATCGTTGCCGTCGATGATGATCCTGGGCGGATTGTAGGGCAAACCAAAGAGGCTGCGGAAGCTGTTCACCAGCGCAATGTCGATATTCGATTCGTTGACAATGGCGATGGTCTGACCGCTGCCGTCAATGCCCGCCTTATAGAGCGGGTTCAGATCGTATTGAATGGCGTAGTCCTGGGGCGCAAGCGGATAGTTGAGTCCGCCGCCGTTGCCGCCAATCGTCCATTGCGGAGTCGCTTTATCGGTCTTTGGATCGTAGCTGGCCTTGCCCAGCAGGTGAGCGTAGCTCTTCAGGCGGAAGTTGTTCAGCGAGACGAACCCGCCCACCACCGGCGCCAGCGCGGCGGGAATCCTCGGATCGCCGGCGTTGGCGTAATGGCTCTCGCCATTCACCTCGTACTTGTGAATCTGCGTATGGAAGGCCGCGCGCATCTGCGCCACATTGCCGCTGAACTCGATCGTCTGCCTGCCGGCATTGACCTTGGACACGCTGAAGCCGTGCCCCTCCAGCCAGCTCTTGACCGTCGCCACATCCTGATCGGAAGGCCCGAAGCGCCTGCCAAACTCATCCGCGCTCAGCCAATTGTGGTAGTTTACCGAGCCCGCGCGGTGCATCTCTCCGATCAATTGCCGCAGCGATGCTTCCTGGCCCGCGCTACGCTTCAGAACTAGATGCATTCGATCCAATTGCAGATTATCCGCTGCCGGACCGCGATCGTTGGCGGCATTGGCCAGCGGGTGCGTTGTGCCCGCAAGCGTGACCAGCCGGCTTTCGTCAACCGCATCGACAATGCGTGAAGCCGGCACTGCGCTCTGCGCAACCAATCCCGCGCAATAAAACAAACCACTTGCGACTGCTCCCAAAAGAAGCGTTCTCTTCCCAACAATCGTCATCGTTCACACCATTCCGCACAACAGAAAACATACTACACCGTTCCGCCGCCCCTTCTCGCGAATCTTCTTCAACCAGCCCTGCGCTCCTTCAGTCAGGCGAGTTTCTTGCGCTGGCCGATGAGGCGCTGCGTCATGCAGTTCTTCGTTCGAGGTCGTAGAGGATATTGTTGCGCGGCTTGGCGATGAGTACCTTGAGCCAGCGATCGGCCATGCCGCGCAATGCTCTGCCGCGCGAGTGGCCGCGGGCGCGCATTCCGGCATACCTTTTTTGCTTTCACCATCCCAGGCGACTCTGTTGCGCGACCAGAGGTAGAGCGCATTGCGCAAGCGTTCATTGCCGGCCGCGGCGCATCGGGCAGGCGCGGTGGCGCTCGGAACCTCAATCGATGCCGGCAAAATACTGAAAATCAGCGTGCGTTGGTGGTCTCCTGTTGCAGTATCTCGACCCGCTGAGCCTGCGATCATCCCCTGTACTGGCGCTCCGATGCCGGGCGCAAACTCCCTACGGGATCTTCGCCACGGACCACCGCGCCAGGGCACAGGTCCAACCCAGGCGCTCACTGGCGGGCGGCCGGGTCCCTTCTGGTTAACACGCTTCAGCAGGTGTTATCAAAGGTACAGGGTCACCCAGGGTTCAGGGTCACCCAGCATTCGTAGCCGGATCAAGGCGTCCACGTCCCTCGCCATTTTGGGAATCCTTTCCTCCCAGACCCGTTCCTGCATTCCCCTTCGCACCTTTTTACTTTCCAATCTTGAGTTCGCTTCGCCCATGAGGGAAGGTAAAGGAGAGCCGCACGTTAGCACACGCTAAGGCGGCCAGATGGGAACAGAGAGCGGAAGCCGTTGCGGGTTGACGGCAGGGCTCAAGGAGAAGGGCTGCCATGAGGTTATTGATTGCCGAAGACGACAAAGCGCTGGGATTGTTTTTAAGCCGCGGGCTGGAGGCAGACGGGCATCGTGTCCGCTTGACCTCCGATGGCGCGGCCGCGGTGGAGGCATTTCGCCAGGAGCTGCCTGACCTGACGATTCTGGATTTGAACATGCCGATCAAGGACGGCGAGCAGGTGCTGGCCGAGGTGCGAGCGATGGACTCGGATCTGCCAGTACTGGTATTGACAGCGCGCCAAGAGGTGGACACGCGCGTCCGCTGCCTGGACCTGGGGGCCGACGACCTGATGATCAAGCCCTTCAGCCTGCATGAATTGCGGGCGCGCTGCCGGGCCCTGCTGCGCCGCAAGCGCGAGGCGCGGCTGCTGCTGAGGGCCGGCGATCTGGAACTGGACCGGCTGGACCACACGGCGCGGCGGGCCGGGCAATCGATCCTGCTGACCAACAAGGAATTCGCCCTGCTGGAGCACCTGATGCTCAATCGCGGGCAGTGCGTTTCGCGCGTGGAGTTGCTCGATTCGGTCTGGAATCTGGAGCCGACGCAGACGACCAACATCGTCGATGTTTACGTCAACTATCTGCGCCGCAAGCTCAAGGATCCGCCTCCGGGGCAGATGATCCGCACCGTGCGCGGCCAGGGTTACATGGTGCCGCCGGAGAACGATCTTGCGATTTCAAGCCTTGCCGCGCTGCCTGTAACGGCGATTCTGCCGCCGCAGCCCGCGCCACAGCTTCTTGAAGCGCGCTAATCACTGTCTCATTTCAAAACACTTCATTTACAGGAGAATTCTCATGGTTACCATTCCCGTTCCCGTCCTTCCCGTTCTTCCCGTCGCAACCCGCGTCCGCCCGCGCACGGCATTGGTTGCCAGCGCCGATCGCAGCTTCCGCCAACGGCTCTCAGAGACTCTTACCGGCCTGCGCTGGCTGGTGCGCGAGGCCGAGGGCGGCGCCCAGGCCTGGGCCGAGGCCGAGGCCGCGCAGCCCGAGGCGATCATCGTCGACTCATGGCTGCCCGACCTGGAGCAGGCCGAGTTTCTCAAGGACTTCCGCATCCGCTTTCCGGAGGTGGATCTGGTGACCGCCTCGGGCTCGGTGGCGCACGAGAGCCCCCGCGGCCCCTATCGCCAGGAGTTGCTCTATGCGCTGCGGCGCACTCAGGACAACGATACGGCGATCTGGAATGCGGCTCCGGCGCTGACCCGGTCCCAGTCCGCGAACTCGTCCGCGAACCCGACCGCGAACTCGCCCGCAAAGCCTGTGACGCAGCACTGGGCTGTGACGGATCACAGCGGCCCCGTTGCGGAAAACGCGACAGCTTCGGCGACGGTGCATCCCTGGCCGAGCGCCGCGGTTGTCTCGGCGGCGAAGGCGAACCTGCCTTCTGTGGCCGAGATGGCTTCGACGGCCTCAAACGACAGGCTGCCTGAGTTGATTGGCTATGCGCCCTGCATGTTGGAGGTCAGCCGCCGCATTCGCCTGGTTGCGCCGCGCTCGACTCCGGTGCTGATCGAGGGGCCGACCGGCTCCGGCAAGGAACTGGTGGCCGAGGGGCTGCACCGGCTCTCGACGCGCAGCCGCAAGCCGTTTGTGGCCATCAACTGCGCGGCGATTCCCGAGGCGCTGCTCGAAGCCGAACTCTTTGGCCATACGCGCGGAGCCTTTACCGGCGCGGTGCAGGGCCGGGTGGGACGGATCGAATCGGCCGACGGCGGGACGCTGTTTTTGGACGAGATTGGCGAGATGCCGCTGGCCTTGCAATCCAAGCTCTTGCGTTTTGTTGAATGCGGCGAGTTGCAGCGCGTCGGAGACAACGAGACGGTCAAGGTGGATGTGCGCATCGTAACCGCGACGCACCAGCCGCTGGCCCAGCAGACGCAGAGCGGCGCCTTCCGCGCCGATCTTTACTACCGGCTGGCCGTCTTTCTCATCCGCACCCCGGCGCTCTCCGAGCACAACGAGGATCTGCCTTTGCTGGTCGATCACTTTATGGCGCGGATGGGGCGCGAGGCTCCGGTAAAGAAACTGGCCGCCGAGGCGCTGGCCAAGCTGACGGCTCACGACTGGCCGGGCAATGTCCGCGAACTGGAGCATGTGCTGGAGCGCGCCGCGATTCTGGCCGGCGACGAGTCGGTGCTGACGGCGCGCGAGATCGACTTTGGGCTGGCGGTGAATTAGCTGACAGCTGACAGCTAACAGCTAAAAGCTAAAAGCTAAAAGCTGCTGATCCAGGTTCATTGGTATCCCACCTTAGCCGCAAAAACAAGTACGCGGCGAAGGTGGGGCACCCGGCTGACAACTGATAACTGACAACTGACAACTGTTAGCTGCTTTCAAAGCAAGGAGGTATGCGGATGCAGGTTGAGACGCAGCTCGGCGACCAGATTGCGCGCTATCTGGATCTGGCCGTCAGCGAGGCCAAGCTGACGGCGGCGAATATGGCGAATGTTGACACGCCCGGCTACAAGGCCCTGGGGATGGACTTCGAGGCCGAGATGCGCGAGGCGATGACGGGCACGGAAACCGGCCGGCCGGCGCGGGCGGTGCGGCTGAAGGCCGTCGATGGGCTGATTGCGCGGCCCGACGGCAACAACGTTTCGATGGACCGCGAGGGGCTGAACCTGGCCGAGGCGCAACTGCGCTTCAAGACCGGCGTGGCGCTGCTGCGCGAGGAGAATCAGCGTGTCTTGGACGCGATCCATGCCGACGGCAAGTAGCTTGGCGCGCTACGTGCTTGAGATTGATTAGAGGGAGAAGACGATGAACCTCTTTGCGATGATGGAGACCTCGGGCGGGGCGATGCAGGCCGAGCGGATGCGCGCCGAAGTGGTGGCGACCAACATGGCCAACGCCGAGACGACGCAGACGCCCACCGGCGGCGCGTTCCGCAGGCAGCATGTGATCTTCGCCGCCAATCCCGGCGATCCGGAGTTTGCCACTTCGATGAGCGCGGCCGCGGGGGACGGGGCGTTTGGAGCGTCCGGAGCGTCTGGTAGCGGGGCTTTGGGAATATCCGGCACCGGAACGCTTGCCGCCGGAAGCCAGCCAGCGCTGCTGGCGCCACTGAGTCTGGGGGGTACAAATCAGGCCGCGCCGGGCGTGCATATTGCCGGCGTGGTCCAGGATACCTCCGCGCCGCTGAAGCGCTACGATCCGGCCAATCCCGAGGCGGGGACGGACGGTTATGTCTCATATCCGGACATTAATCCTCTCACAGAGATGGTGGACCTGATGGGGGCGACACGTGCATACGGTCTGAATAGCTCCGCCGTGCAGGCCGAGAAGGGCATGATCTCCTCGGCGCTGGAGATTGCCAAGTCGTAAGCGGCGCAAGGGACGCAAAAAGCGGCGAAGGCCGCGGGGAGAAAACGGGGAGAATAAATGATAACCGCATTGAATTCGCTCTCGGCAGCAACGCAGGCTCAGGCGCTTTCCGGCGCGGGCATGGGAAGCTCCTCAACTTCGAGCACAGGCTTTGCAGCAGCTTTTTCCGGAGCGTTGGGAGCCGGAGTCTCCGGAACCGCAACTGCCGGAGCCGGAGGCGCGACGGCCACCGCCTCGCCCTTTGCCGATCTGATGACCAACGCGGTTGGCCAGATGGACAAGCTTGATACGCAGGCTCATGCGGCGGTGGCGGGATTGATGAGCGGCTCGGGCGTGGACGTGCATACCGCGATGATCGCGACCCAGAAGGCGAGCATGGCCTTCGAACTGGCGCTGGCGGTGCGCAACAAGGCCGTGCAGGCTTACCAGTCGGTAATTGGAATGCAGTTTTGAAGGCAGTTTTCAGTTGTCAGTTTTCAGTGGTCAGTGGTCAGTGAACAGTTGTCAGCGCCTTGAGAAGCTGTTTCATTGTTTGGTATTGAAAAAGCTTGGCTTTTTAAGCTTGCCATGAGGAAAAACTTGAAAACGATCAAAATTCGGTAATGAAACGGCTTCTTGTCTTGTCGGCCACTGACAACTGAAGACTGACAACTGACAACTGACAACTGAAAACTGACAACTGACAACTAGATAGGGAGACCATGGCTACCGGAACACAGTTGGAGAAGAGCGCGCCGGCGACGCCTGGTGAACCCCGGTTGACGGACCGGATCGCCGGACTTTGGGCTCTGGGCCGGGTTCGCTGGGCTGAGATGCATCCGGCGCAGCGCAGTTGGTCGATGATAGCGGCCGTGCTGGCCGTGGCGCTGATTGGCTTTCTTTTCTGGTACGGGATGCGCACCGACTGGCGGACACTCTACGCGGATATGGACCCGGACGATGCGCGCCAGGCCGGGCAGGCTTTAGTGGTGGCGCAGATTCCCTTTGAGCCGACGGCCAACGGGACGGGGATCATGGTTCCGGCCGGGCAACTGGACAAGGCGCGGCTGGTGACGGCGGCCAAGGGATTGAAGAGCGGGCGGCTGGGCTTTGAGATCTTCGACAAGCCGAACTGGGTGGGCTCGGAGTTCGACGAGCAGGTCAATTATCAAAGAGCGCTTGAGGGCGAGTTGGAGCATACGGTCGGTTCGCTTTCCGATGTCGCCTCGGCGCGGGTGCATTTAGTGCTGCCTCACGATTCGCTCTTTCGCGAGTCGGAGCGGCCGGCCAAGGCCTCGGTGGTGATCAAGCTGCGCCATCGCTCGCTGGCCGACGATGAGCCGGATGCGATTCGCAATCTGGTGGCCTCGGCCGTCGATGGACTGACGCCGGATCGCGTGGTGCTGGTGGATGCCGATGGGCATTTGCCGCTGGGGCCGAAGACGGCCGAGGCGATGCAGTTGAGCGCCGAGCAGGCTCTGGAAGAAAAACTCGTCGCAACCCTTGAACCGGTGACTGGAGCGGGCAACGTGCGGGCCTCGGTGACGCTGGACTACGATCCGGCGGCGACCGAGGTGACCGACGAGAGCTACGACCCGGATCAGACGGTGACGCTCTCGATGCAGCGCACGGACCAAACATCCGGCGCGCAGCCGGTGGCGGCCGGGGTTCCCGGCACGGCCTCGAATGCGCCCAATACGCAGGCGCTGCCGGTCTATCCGCAATTGAGCAGCGCGCCGCAGACGGCCAAGACCGAGTCGGGGACTTATGCCTCGTCGAAGACGGTCAAACATACGATTGAATCTCCGGGCAAGATTCGCCGCATGACGGCGGCGATTGTGGTCAACGACCGCATGAGTCAGGCGGCCAGCAAGGGCAAGGCGGCGCAGTGGCAGGCGCGCTCCGCCGATGAGTTGCGCAACCTGACGGCGCTGGCGCAGGCCTCGGTGGGCTTTGAGGCCGGGCGCGGCGACATGCTGACGGTGCAGGATCTGGCCTTTGAAGAAAACCGCTTGCAGGCTCCGGTGACCTTGCAGGCGCAGTTGCTGGCCACGGCCGAGAGTTCGCCGGTGGTGGTGAAATACGCCGCGCTGCTGGCCGGCCTGCTGCTGATCGTAGCCTTCGGGTTGCGTCCGGCGGTGGCGCGCGCGCGCTCGGTTTCGACGGCCAAGGAGAAGGCAGCGGCCAAGGGAGAGCTCAAGGAGTTGGCGGCTCTTGCCGAGACAACCGAAACACGGGCGTTGAAGCCGCCCGAGCCGGTTGAGATGGACCCGGAGCGGCTCAGAACCCAGGAGATCTTCGACCAGGTGACCGGGCATCTGAAGCGGGAGCCCTCGCAAAGTTCGCGGCTGTTGCAGAGCTGGATTCACTCGGATTGATTGCGCCTGTTCGTGGTTCGATGAGCCCGGGGGAATGACGGGCACGGCACGAAAGACAAAGGAAATCGGCGGACGTAAAGAGCCGAATTGCAGAGAGGAACGGGGCCTTGGCCGACGATAAACAGAGCGGAGCAGCGGGGCGGCGCGCGGCAGCGAATCTGACCGGGGTGCGCAAGGCGGCCATCCTGCTGGTGGCCGTGGGCGAGGGCCTGGCCAAGGAGGTGCTGCGCGCGCTGCCGGAGGTGGACGTGCAGCGGCTCACCGAGGAGCTGGCCGATCTGCGCGGCATTACCCCGGAGATGTCTGCCGAGGTTCTGGAGGAGTTCTGGGAGCTGCTGGAGACGCAGAGCTTCATGATGCACGGCGGCCTCGATTATGCCAGCCGCCTGCTGATCGAGACCTTTGGCAAGGAGCGAGCCGACGATTTGCTGGCCCTGGTGCGCCGCTCGCAGGAGGCCGCGCAGGGCAATCTGGCCAAACTGCAGCGCACCGATCCGCAGCAGTTGGGCAAGCTGCTGGATGGCGAGCATCCGCAGACGATCGCGCTGGTGCTGGCCCATCTGGACCCGAAGCGGGCCTCGATGGTGCTGGACAATCTGAGCGAGGATCACAAGGTGCTCTCGATCCAGCGGCTGGCCGAGATGCGCCAGTTCTCGCCGGAGATGGCGCAGAAGGTGGCGCATATTCTGCACCGGCGTCTGGAGAGCGTGGGAGACACGGCCCGGCGCAGCTACTCGGGCTTCAAGGCGGTGGCCGATCTGCTGAACCGGCTCAATGCCGAGGAGTCGAAGAAGATTCTGGAGACCATTGAAGACGGGCAGCCGGAGCTGGCGCTGTCGATTCGCAACTTGATGTTTACCTTTGAAGATCTGGTCACGGTGCCTCCGGCGACGATTCGCGAGATTGTATCGGGCGTCGACAAGCGGCAACTGGCTCTGGCTCTGCGCGGCGCGAAAGAAGAGTTGCGCGCGCAGATCTTCAAGTCGATGAGTTCGCGCGCGGTCGAGATGCTGAAGGAAGATATGGAAGTGCTGGGTCCGGTGCGCTCGCGCGAGGTGGCGCAGGCCCAGCAGGAGATTCTCAATCTGGCGCGCCGGCTGGAGGCCGAGGGCAAGGTAGTTCTGAAGCTGGAGACAGGCGACGAGATGCTGGCGTGATATGGGTCAGGGGTCAGAGATCAGAGATCAGAGATCAGAGATCAGAAAACAGAGATCAGAGATCAGAGATCAGAGATCAGAAAACAGAGATCAGGGGTCAGAGATCAGAGGTCAGAGGTCAGAGATCAGGGATCAGAGATCAGAAAACAGAGATCAGCTATAGTGGGTCACCGATCAAGGTTCATCGATGGGCAGTTCACTCGGCCTTTGAAACTGATCTCTGATCTCTGACCCCTGATCTCTGAAGAAAGGCACACCTTGCAGCAAGCGGTGGCGGCAACGCGGAAGAACGGCTTCGGGCGGGTCCAGCTCTTCGAGTATCCGGCCAGCAACGATGCGCCTCCGCTGCCGGAGTGGGGTGGATGGGGGAGCGATGAGGAGGAAGCGCCCGTGCAGCCCGAGGCGCCGGTGGTAGCGGTTGGCGCGTCGGAGATCGAACTCCGTCTGCGCGCCGAATTCGATCGCCGTCTGGCCGAGGAGACGCGCCGCTCCTTCGAGGCTGGCCGCGAGAAAGGCCGCGAAGAGGGACGCCAGGCCGAGCAGTCGACCCATGCCGCCGGGCAAGCC
Organism: uncultured Occallatibacter sp.; assembly: GCA_964509755.1. GTDB lineage: Bacteria > Acidobacteriota > Terriglobia > Terriglobales > Acidobacteriaceae > Telmatobacter. The sequence continues at coordinate 25,993 of CAZDYU010000002.1, forward strand.
GCGGCGACCGAAGAGCGAAAGCAACATGCCGCGCGGCTGATCGACAACTTTGCGCACGAACGGGAGCGCTACCTGCGCGCGGTGGAGCGCGAGGTGGTGCAGTTGGCGCTGGCGGTTTCGGCGCGCATCTTGCGGCGCGAGGCGCAGATGGACCCGCTGCTGTTGACCGGGGCGGTGCGCGTGGCGCTGGGGCAGCTTTCCGGCTCGACCGAGGTGCGGCTGCTGGTTCCGGCCGTCGATCTGGATCTATGGACGGAGGCGATAGCCGCGCTGCCCAATCTGGCCGTGAAGCCAACGGTTGCGGCGGGCGAGGGAATGCGGCTGGGCGAGTGCGTGATCGAGACGGAACTGGGGTCTGTGGATCTGGGAATTCGCACCCAGTTGAGCGAGATTGAGCGGGGCTTCTTTGACCGCGCCGGACATAATCGCGCCGAAGAGGTTGAACCTGTAACAGCGATGGCGGGCGGCGGACGGGAGCGCCAGCCATGACGGAGATGCTGGGCCGCTACTTTGGCCGTTTGGAGCGCAGCCAGCCCTGGCGCTGGCGCGGGCAGGTTTTGCAGTCTGTGGGTGGAACGATCGAGTCGGCGGGGCCGCTGGCCTCAGTGGGCGAGTGCTGCGAAATTCAGGATCAGTTTGGCGGGCGGCATCTGGCCGAGGTGATCGGCTTTCGCGGCTCGAATGTGCTGACGATGCCGGTCGAGAGCACCGAAGGCATCCGCTATGGAAATCGCGTCGAGGCGCTGGGCGTTCATCCCGAGATCGAGGTGGGACCGGCGCTGATGGGCAGGGTTCTGAATGCGCTGGGCGAGCCGATTGACGACGGCCGTCCGCCGGCGGTCTCGATCTCTCTGCCGTTGGATGGCGTGGTGCGGCGGCCCATGGACAGGGTGCCGATCAAGACGCCGCTGGGCACGGGGATTCGCGTTCTGGACGCGCTGTTGACGGTGGGGCGCGGGCAGCGGGTGGGCATCTTTGGCGGCTCGGGGGTGGGCAAGAGCACGCTGATCGGCATGATGACGCGCAATACCGAGGCGGATGTGACGGTGGTGGGCCTGGTGGGCGAACGCGGCCGCGAGGTGGTCGAGTTTCTCGAAGACTCGCTGGGCGAGCAGGGCCGGGCGCGCTCGGTGGTGGTGGTCTCGACCTCCGACCAATCGCCGCTGCTGCGCATGAGGGCCGCGCTGGCCGCGACGACGATTGCCGAGTTTTTTGCCGCGCAGGGCAAGCATGTGCTGCTGGTGCTGGACTCGCTGACGCGCTTTGCGATGGCGGCGCGCGAGATTGGCCTGGCCGCCGGAGAGCCGCCGACCAACAAGGGTTACACGCCCTCGGTTTTTACGCGCCTGGCGCGGCTGGTGGAGCGCACGGGGCAGTTCCGGGTGGGCTCGATTACCGCTTTTTATACGGTTCTGATGGAGGGCGACGATCAGCAGGATCCGCTGGTGGATGCGGTGCGGTCGCTGCTGGATGGGCACGTGGTTCTCTCGCGGACGCTGGCCGCCGAGGGCTGGTATCCGCCCATCGAGGTGCTGGATTCCATTAGCCGTCTCATGCCCGCCGTTACCGCGCCGGCGCATCGCGAGCAGGCCGCGCTGCTGCGGAAGTTGATGGCGGTCTACGCGCGTTCAGAAGATTTGGTCCGCATCGGCGCCTACAAGCCGGGCTCGGACCCAGACCTGGACCGGGCGCTGCGGGCGCGCAATGCGATGCGCGCATTTGTGACCCAGCAGTCGCAGGAGCAGGTTAACTTTGTGGATTGCACGCGCCGCCTGGCGCAGATTGCCTCGGAGGTGTAACAGATGGCTGTCAGCCGCGCGCTGCGCCGCTTGCTGCGAATTCGCGATATTGAAGAGGAGCAGAGCAAGCTGGCTCTGGAAACGGCCGTGGCGGAGCTGCACCGCATGGAGCACGCGCTCACGGCGTCCGTGGAGCGGGCGCGCCGAGGCCGCCGGCTGGTGGATCAGAGCGCGCGGACGAGCGAGTTGCCGGACAGGCTGGCCGGGATGGAGGAGACGCGCTCGGCGCTTCTTCACGCCACGGCTCTGGTGCCGGGAATCGAATCGATGAAAGAGGATGTGGCGGCTTTGCGCGAGGAGTTTCTGGTGAAGAGGGTAGAGCGCCGCCAGGCTGAGACTCTGATCAAGGAAACCGAGGCGCGGGAGGCGATCGACGCCGACCGGCGCAGCCAGCAGGGGCTTGACGATTTGTACAGCTCGCGGCGCTTCCGCGAAGGGAATCGCGTTGAGGCTGCCGCGCCCGCGGATAAAGAGCGCGTCTCCCGGTAAGTACGGCGGAGAAAGAAAATTCCAAGCGAAAATGGCCGCGGGACGCGGCGGAAATGTTGCGGCCGAATTGGAACCCATTGTCCTCTATAAAAAATAGAAAACGATCTCGGCCCACGGATGTAGAATGTTGGCCATCTCACCCTTTGGAGGTATTCCGTTATGAAACGCAATCTCGGATTTGCTCAATCTCCAATTCTGATCTGCCTTCTGCTTAACCTCCTACTGGCCCCGCTGGCTCACGCCAGGAAATCCAAGGAGGAGGCAACCAGTCCACGCGACCCTTACGCGACTGCCGAGTATGATACTCCGCCGGTTGTTCATGCCGGCGATCTGGCTTATCGCGTGATCCTCTTCGACGACTTTGCGATCCCCGCCAAGTGGGAGTCGGATGCGCGCAAGCTGACCAACACAACGCTCGATCAAGCGATCGGCCGCCTGATCGACACCGGCGCCTTCACGACGGTCGCAAGAAAGCAGGGCATCCAGCCGGATGTGCCGTTTTTAGTGGTCAAATGCGCGCTCTCCGAGTACCGGATCGTCTCGCCGTCGGCGCGCTTTTTTGCCGGGATTGCGGCCGGAACCTCCTACGTCATCTATCAAGTTCAGGTCTTCGACGGCAAGAGCGGGGCGCTGCTCTTCGAGCGCGAGGTCTCGACGGAGAACAATGTCTTCTCCGGCACCTTTGGCCGCAATGGAGATGCCGGGCTGCCGCGATTTCTGGGCAATGTGCTGGCCGATTACCTGGCGCTGCGGGCGCGGACCGACAAGGGAACCGATGTGCTGCCTTTGGAGCCGTTGACTTCGGGTGGAGCGGGGAAGGGCAGGTAAGCCCGGCCTTGCAGGCCGTGGTGAAAATCGAGTTTTGAAAGGGCATGACTTTACAGGCTGCGGGAAAAGGGCTGTTCGGGGGTGCAATCGCGATTGAGCGTAGCAGGGGCTAAAGAGGCTGCGGAAAAAGGCCAGTTTAACGACAGAAATGGCTGATAATTCCCTCGGCGGCTAAAGCCGGCGTTGATAAAGCAGTGGTTATATACGGGCTAAAGCCCGTACCCTTCATCCAATTGAGTTTTTCCGCAGCCGGTTTAGCCCCTGAGGGATGTCTTTCGGCGCGGTTGATTTTTCGTAATCCCACCCTAGTTCACCCCAACGACTGAGGCCTGTCGTTGGGGATCCCGGTGCCGCAAAAACAAGTACGCGGCGAGGGTGGGGCACCCAAATTGATAATCAATCTAAGAAATACGGTTAGTAGCTGAGCTTGCGCTTGGGGAACCAGGTGAGCTGAATCGTTGTGGCCGTGACCGTCTGCTGGCCGGTCAGATAGATCGGAGCGGTCCAGTGCTCGAAGGTGAAGTTGCCATTGATCTCGAAGTCCTTGCCGATGCGCTTGACGGCCTGGAAGTTGAAGTCGTTGAGCGTGGTTCCGCCGGGGAGCAGGCAGGCTGTTGCGGTGGGGCATCCGGGGCTGCCGGCGGGGATGGTCTGCGTGGTCGAGCCGGGGATGAAATACTTGGTGGCCTTCTGATTGCGCCAGCTTGCTTGCAGCCACTCGCTGCCGTTGAGATGGTAAGTGAGCCAGGCCTGGCCGCCCTTGTCTTCGCGCCCAATCCAATCGCCGAGGAGCTGTCCCTGATTGGTGTAGCCCTGCTTCTGAATGCTCTCGTAATACATGAAATGGCCGTAGTGGCTGGGAAACGATGGGCCTTGCGGGGGGTAGGGATGGTCGGAGGCGGAGGGGTCCGTGGAGGCGGCTTCAACGCGCAAGTCGAGCTTGGGAATGCCGGGGAAATGCGACAAATAAAGGCCTGGCCGGTAGGCGGCGCGTCGGGGCGCGTCGGCGGGCGAAACGTCGTCATGCACCTCGGAGTCGGTGTAGAGCGTCAGCCATTTGCGGACAAAGGGCAGGCGATAGGAAAAGTCGAATGCGCCAAAGCGCGCGCCGGGATCGTCGCGACCGTTCTTGGCGTTGCCGGCGGGCGAGGCAAAGCTGAAGAAGCTCTTCAGAAAGGTGTGGATGGTGATGGGGCCGTGGCCCTCGCCGCCCCAGATTGCGGTGCGCTCAAAGCCAAACTCAAGATTCTGCGTGGGCCGGAAACTGATTTTCTCGAGGTGCATCCACGGGTCGCCCGCATTGATCACATTGGGCTGGGTTGCAAGGGTGCCGGTGGGGTTGGCCGGATTGGGCATGTAGTTGTGCCCGGCCAGGCCGCCGATCATGAAGTCGTAGCGGAAGGGCCCGAAAACCCGCGAAACCAGCGGAACATGGAAGGGCTCAATGCGATTAATGCGGAAGGAGTAGATATTCTCGGCGTTGTTGGAGTAGGCCATGCCGCCGCCCAGGCCGGGGCCGAGCCATTCATCCTGCTTGCCAAACGAGATTTCATGATTGAGAACGTGCGCCGAGACGAAGGCCTCGAGGACTCTTCCCTTGGTGAAGCTGGAGATTGGTCCCATGGGAATCGTAGCCTGGGGAAGGAAATAGTCTGTCACGCCGGTTGTAGTGTTGGTGTAGGTGGTGCCGTCCACAATGCTGAGCGCCTGCGCCAGCGCCGTGGAGTAGCCGGTGGCCGAGGGCGCTTCCTCGAATTCCCCGCGCGCGTAGAAGACGAAGCGGCCGGCTGTGGCGTAGCCGCTGGCGCCGGAGTAGTTGTTGAAGCCGTTTTCATAGTGCCGGCCGTAGTCGTTGATAATCGTCGAGCCGAGGTGATAGCTGTCGCGCAGCGGCGTGCCGCTGATGCCGCGGGCTACTGAATAGACTGACTCGATGCGGGTGTGTCCCTTGAGCGCAAGGCAGGGGCCTTCCGTGTCGGCGCTCAGCTCATGCAAGAGCGAGTCGTAGATGCCCTGGGCCTGGTCCGTGGCGGCGCTGGAGTCGGCGTCTTCAATGCGCCCTCCCGCCTGTTCGATCATGTGGCTGACGCTGGCGCGGGTCCAGGGCCTCATGCCGAGGAAGACGTTGTCGATGTAGCCGAGCGAGTAGAGGCGCAGCACGGCGGGATAGATCCAGCTATCGACGGGGATGTACGGCGATCCGAGCACGGCCGGCTGACAGGGCTGGACTGTCGCCTGCGCGGCAGCTTGGGGGCAGGCCGCCGCCAGGGCGATGCCGGCCAGAAAGATCGCGCAAGAAAGCAGGGAAGCGGGGAACTTACGTTCGCTCAAGTTCATACACCCCACTTTATCATTCACTTGGCTGGATTGGATGAAGAAAAGTGCGGGCGGTGATGACGGCGGGGAAGGTTCACCGGCTCAATGGGCGGTTGCTTCAACCGCTGCGACTGCGGCGTCAAGCTGCCGGGCGAAGCTGTCTGCGATTTCGAGCTTGATCTCGTCGCTGAGAAGCCCTTTGCGTGTGAGGTAGCTTTCCATGCCGGCGATGGGGTCGGGGTGGCGCGCGTTCTCGCCGATGCATTCGATGATAGTGGGGCCGTTGCCTTTGCGGGCGTGGGTGATGGCCTCGGTGGCGGCGCGGTAGACGGCGACCCCATCGTTGGCGTCCACCGCGATGGACGGAACGCTGCCGGCCTTCACTTTGCGGCTGGCTTTGCCTCTCTCGCCGCGTCCTTCCAGTTCCGCCAGCGAGGCATTCTGGCGGACAAAGATGATGGGCAAATGGCTGGCGCGGGCCTGGTCAAGCGCAGGCTGCCAGAGGCTGAGCGGAGGTTTGCCGCCGCCGGAGAAGACCACGGCGATCTTGCCGTTTCCGGTTGCGACGTTGACCCGCGCCGCCGCGGTTGCGATTTTCAACTGGCTGGCTGGAGTTGGAGACGCCTCGCCGGCAAGCAGGGACTGGAAGCAATTATCCAGCGATGCGCCTCTGAGAAATTCGACAGCGAGATTGCGGCGCAAGGAGACCACGGTGTCCTCAGGCAGCGCGTCGATGGCGACGCCGACGACGGTCGCTTCCAGGCCGAGGGTCGCGTCGCTGCCTTTGCCCTGCTCAGGCAGTTCACGGAGCCGCTCCTCAACACGACTCTGGATAAGGCGGCATTGGACCATCAAGGCGAAGAGCTGGATCAGCTTTTCATTGGAGATGAGCGAGAAGCCATTGTTGCCGGCCAGCGCGGCGGCACTCTGATCTTTCATTCCGGTTGTCCTCTTTGCGTTGGTCTCAACGGCTGCTGCGATTGTAAACGGAGGGCGGCGGGCGAGAGAAGAGTTGCCGCGCAAGTGAGCCGCGCAGACTGTCTCGATTCAGTACAGCGCGGATTAGATTTTTCAAATACTTGCGGACTTACGTGAATCGTTTGGCGGAATCAACCGATAAGCCCCTTATCTCACCGGTGTGCGTGCGTTTTTGCGTTCAAGTGCCGCGCCGGCCTTCAGGAGCAGTCGCTTTGTCCACTTCGCCCATTGTTTTTGAGGTCTTTGCGCCGCAGGTTTCTGCCGCTGGGCCTTCGCGATTGAAGTCCCAGTTGCGGACCTGGCTGCCGGTGCTCTTCTGCGCAACGGTGCTGGCGGTCGAGTCGACGCCGTATCTTGGTGCCGACCACACCAGCGCTCCGCTGCAACGCGTTGCCGAGGCGATCTTTGGCTACGATGTGGGCCTGCACTGGGGTTTGATCCATCATCTGATCCGCAAGACCGGGCACTTTGTTGGATATGGGATTTTTTCAATGGTCTGCTTTCGCGGCTTCTGGGCGGTCTTTGAGAACACGGCCTTGCGGCTTGGGCGGCGCGCGCGGGCGCATGGGCTGGCGATTTTTGTTACGTTTCTGGCGGCATGCGCGGATGAGCTTCACCAGAGCTTCTTGCCCAATCGCAATGGCTCTTTCAGCGATGTGCTGCTGGATACATGCGGCGCTGTTGCGGTGGGCTTGGCTCTATGGCTGGTGATGCAGGCCGTGGAGTGGCGGAGGCGTCGGCCTTCGAGAACGAAGACGGAACGCGGACGCTATAGGCCACCAGAAGGCGGAGTCGTAGTCCACGGCCTTGCGGCCTGAGAGGCTCAACTCCACCACCGAGCACGCCGAATCTTTAGTTGTGGTCCGGCAGCAGAATATCCGTTACAGAATATGGAGCCAGCGTGATGGTGAACTCATTGCCTGTGGCGGAAAACGGGGCCACCGCCAGCGCTGTACCAGCGTCATATTGTGTGCTGCCGTATTCAAAACGCTTGCCGGTTGCGCCGACGTTTCCGTTCTTGAGAGTGATCTTGACCACGGCCTCGTTCTTGTTGTCCTTGTTGACCAGCATGACTCCAAAGTAGCCGTCGCGGCGATGCGTGGCGTGCGCGCCGACGACGGACGAGGTCGAGCTTGCATCCAGCAGCGCATCGCCCGGGCCGTGCGCGACGATATGCAGCATTTGAAATCCGTAGAAGGCGGGACCGAATTTCTTGCGGTCAGCCGAGAGCATGGTGTCGCCATACATCTCGCTCCAGTCGATATTTTCAGAACCCGATTCGATCAGCATTGCATAGGTGTCGGCAAGCCAAAGCGCTCTAACTACTGGCCGCTCGACCTTGATCCAGGGGCTGAGCGCGGCGGGCGCAAAGGCCAGCTTCGGCAGATGGCCCTGCGGGCAGTACTGGCCGTAGCTGGCGATCATTGAGTTGATGATGTTGGAGAAGTTGGACTTGGTCGTCGTCAGCAGGCTGGGCTCATCCAGGGTCTTCCAATCGGGAGGAAGCAGCGGGCCCAAAGTCCATTCCAGAGTGACAAAATCCAGGCTCTGGCAGGCACCGGTCAAGAGCTGTTTGTTGAACTCAATGCCCCAGGTTACACCCGCCCAGGCTGAAGGGTCTGGGTGTTCGCCATCCTTGTCCCAATAAGTTTTTGTGCGCAGGCTGGGGTCGGGCGGAGTGGTCAGCGCCGCGCCGATATGAATCGCGGGATCGACGCCCTTCATGGCCTGGACAAAGGCCTTCAGGTTTTCAGCATAAGCAGAGGGAGAGAGCTTGGGGTCGCCCTTGAGTTTGGAATAGTCCTTTGCGGCTGTTGGCGCCGCGCCGCGCAGATCGGGATTGCCAACGTGGTCGCCGCCATAGTAGCCGTTGTTGTAAACCTGGTCGCCGATCTGCCAGAGCTTGAAGCCGAAGGGCCGGGGATGCTGGATGCGAAGGAAGTTGAGTCCATCGTCGGCGGTGAGCGGCGCCTGGCCACGCAACTGCGCCCAATAGCCGACCGTGTGCCAGTCCTCGCCGGTGGAGTCTTTGCCGAGGTCGTGCGTGTTGGCGGCATCGCCATTGGCGTAGGCAACCCACGCGGCTGCCTCGGCCGGTTCACCGCCTCCGGCGCCGTCAAGGTTTGCGCCGTAGTTGACGACGATCACGGCCTGGCCCAGCTTCTCTGCAAAGAGCGCAAAGCTGGGGAAGGTGCTCTCCGGGGCAAAGTAGCCAGCCTCCGCGCCCTTGTAGCGCGTGGTGGTTTTGGTGGACCAGTGATAGAGATCCGCCACGCCGTGATTGCCGGGATAGCGCGCCGCCGAAACTCCAGCCGAGCGCAGATAGATTGCGCCGTCGGGGTTGAAGGAGTTGCCTTCAAAGGTAGGCGCGGGAACCCCGAGCGATGTGCCGGTCAGATAGTTTACTGTCTTTCCCAGGTCGATAGTGACGTTGGCGCGGTTCTGCGCGGTCGCCGGAAGGTTGAGCAGCAACGCAATAGCGCAAAGCGGCGCAAGATTTTTCCAATCGTCGAACATTCTCATTTTCAATCCTCTTGAGAACCACGCGGAAAAGTTCGCCTGATTGACAGGAAAGAATACCAAAGCTGGGCTGGAGTTGGCCGTGACGCGATGCGCCGCTGTATTTCCAGGTTGCCTTCAGGGCTTGGAACAAACGACCTTGCATCCCGCGAATAAACTGCTCCACGGGGCCGGAGAGGGTAAGATGCAAAGAGTGGGGGCCTTCGCACCACTGGATTTTTGCAAGAGGCTCTAGAGCGAAACGGCTTGCCGGCGGATTTTGATCCCGCACCACTTACAAGGAGGCATCAGGTGAGCGAATTAAATCTCAAAGAGATGAATTTCGATCAATTGTTCAGACAGATTTCCCCGGAAGAGATAAGCGACAATGTGTTCACGCTGGTAGGAAAAGATTTTACAGTTATTACCGCGGGCAAGATAGATAGTTATAACTCCATGACAGCCAGTGGGGGAGGTTGGGGCCTTCTTTTCATGAAGCCCGCCACGTGGTGCATTCTTCGTGCGGACCGTTATACGCTTGAAATCATTCAAAAAGAACAGACATATACGCAGTCATACTTTCCGGATGGATATAAAAAACAGATACTTTTCTTGGGAAGTGAGTCGGGAAGAGATAGCGCGAAAATGAAAGAAGTTGAATTGACAAGCATTCAAACTCCCTCAGGAGACATCTCTTTCAAAGAGGCCAGACTGATTATTGAATGCAGATTGACGGCGCTCACTACCGCCAAACCCGATGATTTTTACACGCAAGAAACCAGAGACTATATCGAAGAAGCTTACAAGGAAGCAAACGTCTATCGCAAATTGGTATTTGGCGAAATCACCCACGTTTGGGTAAAGAAATGATTACGGCATGATTCTATCGACCCCAAAAAACAGCCGCACAGCCGGAGATTGCTTCGGCGTGGCAGCCTGCGTTTCTTTGCTGTTCTTCGTGTCTTCCGCGTGTGGCCAGAAGACGGCGACAGTGCAAGTGAAGCTGAAGACGGAAATCGCCGTGGTGCCCGAGGCGGGTTATGGCGTTCACGCCAGTGTCTATGACAACAATTTCACGCCGCCCGATTTGCCGGAGAAGTTGAAGGCCGCTGGAGTGACGGCGCTGCGCTATCCGGGAGGCTCCTACTCGGATATTTATCATTGGAGGTCGCACTCGGCGACGGCCGGACAGAATATCTACAACACCTACATCAATCCCAATGACACGTTTGACAATTTTATGACCAAGGATGTGCTGCCCAGCGGCGCGCAGGCAATCATCACCGTCAACTACGGCTCGAATGCTGCCGGAAGCGGTGGCGGAGACCCGGCCGAAGCCGCCGATTGGGTGCGCTATGCCAACAAGGAAAAGGGCTGGAATATCCATTACTGGGAGATTGGCAACGAGATCGGCGGCAATGGTTTCTTTGGCACGGAATGGGAGCTTGACCTTCATGCGCCCGCGCCCAAGGGCGATAACCGGAAGGGCAATCCGGCGCTTTCGCAAACGGCCTATGGGAAAAATTCACTCGAGTTTATCCGCGCCATGAAGGCGGTGGACCCGACGATCAAGATTGGCGTAGGCGTGGATATGCCGGACTCGAATCCGGGGACAGGCAATGAGGCGCTGCTCAGGGAAGTCAAGGACAAGATCGATTTTGCGATCATTCACTGGTATCCCAAGACCAGCTCGACGGACCTGACGGTTACGGAAGATATCAAGCCCCAGGTTGCCGCGCTGCGCGATGAGCTGGCGCGCTTTGCCGGGGAGTCGCAGCGGAATCTTCCTCTTGCCATCACTGAAACCAATGGCGGCGGAACAGGAGCGGCGCGCGCGATCTTTGCGACCGATACATACTTGACCTGGTTTGAAGCAGGGGCGATCACAGTGGAGTGGCTGGAGCTTCATGCGGGCTTTCTCTCCGATGAGAAGGATGTGGCAGCCGATACGCCAGCCGAGGCCTACTATGGAATTCAGATGGCGGCCACGGCGGCGCGGCCGGGCGACATGCTGGTCGAGGCCGGCTCCAGCACGCCGATGCTCTCTGCTCATGCGGTGCGGCGCAAAGATGGCGGCGTGGCTCTGGTGCTGATCAACAAGCATCCCAACCAGCCGTATCTGGTCAACGTGACGATTCCCGATGGAGTGCTGGCCGCAACCGGCACACGCTATGACTTTGGCCGCGCCAACTTCTCGCTGAACAGCACCTGGCCGGCTTCAGGACCGGCGCAAAGCAAGCTGGAGGGATTGGGGAAGAGCTTTTCCGTCACGGTTCCGGCCACTTCGGAAAGTGTGCTGTTGATTCCTGGAAAATAAGGCCGCGCTATTGCGATTCGTCGATGACTTCAATGCCCGAGACGGTGGCGTTGTTGGTGATGGGCTCAAAGGTTAGATTGAGCTTTCCCTGCGCCGTCGGTTTCAGGTGGTAGAAGCTCTTGGTGAGCGCGTGCAGGCTTCCGGCTTCCTTGAAGATATCAAAGTTTTCCAGAAGTATTGCGCCATTGCACATCACGCGGAAGAGGCGGCTTCCCGTGCCTCCGACGCTTGAAGCCTGCGGTCCAAAGTAGAACTCGGCAAAGTGCAGCACCAGCGTGTAGCGGTCGCGCGTATCGACTGGGATGGCGTAGGTGAAGTGCCCATAGCGCTCGGTGGCAAAGAGATCGGGATCGGGCGATCCGGCAATCTGTTGACGTTGCGTTGAGAGGCGGCCATTCATGTAGTAGTTGTCAGGCCGCCAGAACTGGCCGTCGTGGTCGGTGAAAGAAGTCGGCTGCGTGACCAGGCGGATGGGCAGTTGTTTGTGCGGAATCCCCGGCAGGATCTCAAGCGCATTAAGCTCCGGCGCTCCTCGTTCGCTGGTAAACCCGAGGTGAAGATAGCCGTCTTTGGCCGGGGAGATGTCGCGGAAGATGCGCTCGTCGGCGATGTTTTCTCCCAAGGCGTCGGAGTTCACATCGAAGCCTGGCAGTATCTTCTCGCCGTTCACCGAGACGGTAAAAGTAGGGGCTTCAATGGCGCTATCCTGGGTCACAAAATAGAGGTGCAGTTCGTAGACGCCGGGCTTGAGCGGAATGTCGTAAAAGAAATCGCCAGTCCGCCATTGCTCAAAGAGCAGGGGATCGCTGGTTCTGGCGATGGAACCGGTGGGACGGGTCCAGATTCCGCCGTTGCGAAAATACTGGTCTGCCTGCCAAACCGCGCCGGCACTGTCGATGCGCGGCTTTCCGGTGTAGCCTGCGATGATGCGAATCGGCAGGGAGGCTGAGCTGGAAGAGGCGGATTGCGAATCGGCAAGAGGTTGAGGCGCGCTCGTCTCTGCGTTTGTAGTGTTGGAACCCGCGCCATAATGGAGAGCCAAGTATATGCCCAGAGCTGCCACGGCCGCGGCGGCCAGCAGCGGGTAGAACCATCGGCTGCCCTTCAACCGGAACAAAACCTTGCTTCTCGCGCCATCAAGGCTGGCTGGCGGCGTATCATCCGTTGGGGCAGAAAGATCGGCGCGAGAATCCTGTGCATCCGGCGCAAGGGCTGGCGCGGGTGGCGGTGGCGTCTCAGCCCGATGGATGAACAGCGGAACGTAAGTCCCGGTTGGAATCGATAGTTGCACGGCATGGTCCTTGCCGCTGGTCTCGTAGAACTCCTTTAGTTTCTTGCGCAGCCGGTGCGCCTCGACCCTGGCGATGGCGTCCTCGCCGGCATCGAAGGCGGTTTTTGACCGGCCAAAGACCTCGGTTGCGATGTTGTATTCATGGAGCTGGTCGACCTCTCCCAGGAAGTATTTGTCGCCCAAATAGCGCGCCAGGCGAGAGAGGCGCGGATATTTCGCCAATGCCTCGACAACCGCATTGAGTTCGTCGCGTTCTTTCTGGTGAGAGGATAGGACGGGGATTTCCGGCATGATCCCGCTCCAACTGGACAGTGCTGACTTCCGCAAACTTTGATGATAGCTGGCCTTGGTACTGGATTGCAACGCGGCGATTTATCATCCCCGCATTCAATTCATATCTTATTTATAATCAACTTTGTACGTTTTTGTACATTCTTAACGGAAAGTGCCGTACAAGACCGTACAAGATTAACCTTTCGCATCTCTCGCAGCGCGACATAAGGTTCGTCAGTTAGCAAATTTACATGTTCGCAGTTTGGAACCCGAGCGGAAGGCCTGAAAGTCTGCCGAATCAGCAGATCGGGAAGATTGAGCTTGCCGGTTGGTAGTCGCATTTGTTGAGAAAATTTTCTGTGGAGATGGCTCTCATTTCGGCGAGAACTGTGAATGCTCAATGCACAAGTTTGAAAGGAAACAGGCCGCGCATCACGGCCCTTTTGGAATGCGTAAAGCGCGAAGCGGCAGCGTCCGGCCGCTTTGCGCGGCAGTAAGAACGAATGAACCAGGTCTGCCCCGAAAGCCAAGAGTTGGCGCGGGCGGGTTTCAGGTTCAAACAGAAGAATCGATTCATCTTTGAGCCAGAAGTAATGGCTCCCAAATTTGGAGGCACGCCTTGTCAAAGTCAATGATCCATCCGCTTCGCACCTTGTTTACACAGCCCCGGGCACACACGCGGCTGTGGTGCGCCATCCTTTGGAATGCGGTCTTTCTGCTCCTCATCCCGGCAGTACACGCGCAGACAACCTCTTCGATCTCGGGCACGATTCGCGATGGCCTGGGAGCACTGGTTCCCGGTGCCAAAGTGATGCTCACCAATGAAGACAGCAAGGCGATCCGCACCACCAAGAGCAACGGCGAGGGATTTTTCACCTTTGTCGCGGTGCAGCCGGCTACCTACACTGTTCAGATTTCCATGGCGGGCTTCGAGTCCTGGCGGGTTACCGGCATCGAGGTACACCCCGGCGACAGCCTCTCCATACCGAAGATCAATCTGGCCATCGGAAAGGTCGTTGAATCGGTGACGGTTACGGCGGAAGTAGCTGGTGTAACCCAGGATTCCGGCGAGCACAGCACCCTGATCAGCGCCGGCGATATTGCGCGGCTCTCGACCACTGGCCGCGACGCTTTGGAACTTGTAGCCACGCTGCCCGGATTTACGGTGAATGCCGGCACGGGCCTTTCCAATTCGGGAGTTGACTACACTACAACCAGTTTTGGATCGGGACAGCTTGGCAGCTTTGGCGCCAACGGTGCCGCGCCGCAGCAAGGGTTTGTCAGCATCACTACCGACGGCGCACAAGTGATCGATGTGGGCGACATGGGCGGCACCACCGCCAACATCAATATGGATCAGGTGCAGGAGGTGAAGGTGCAGACCTCCAACTTTGGCGCCGACGAGGCCAAGGGACCGATCATCGTCAATGCGGTGGGCAAATCGGGCGGGGCTGAATATCACGGGTCGCTTTATATGTACGCCCGGGACCACATTTTCAATTCAAACGACTGGCTGTCGAAGGACCAAACCCCGGCCGTGATCAAAGCGCCCTCCAAGTATTACTATCCTGGAGGGACGATCGGTGGACCGGTGAAGATTCCCGGCACACATTTCAACGACAGCAAGCGCCTCACCTTCTGGGCAGGGTTTGAGTATTACGATCAATTGACCAATGTAAACGGGGCGAACTCGGGGCCACAGTATGCGTTCATCCCAACCCCGCGCATGTTGGGAACCGATCCAAGCTCGATGGGCAGCTACGATTTCTCGTGGGATGCCCTGGGCGCGGCATTGCATACATCCCCAGCGGGCCTTCAAACCAATTGCGCTCAAGACTACACAGTAACTGCCGCTTATTCGAATGTTGGCGGCGACTGCCATTCGCCGGCCGGAGGACTTGATCAGAACGGGGCCACTGTAGTTGGGGGATTGCTCAACAGCATCAACCCGGCGATGGCCACGTATACAAGCCTTTTCCCGGCAATCAATCGCGTTCCGCAAGCAGCCGGCGGCTACGCCTCTGACGGTTATAACTGGGCCCAGAACGTGATGGGGACCAAGAATGGTTTTCAGTTTCACGGTCGCGTGGATGAGAACATCTCCGATACCCTGAAGTTATATGGCACTTACAACTGGGAAAAAGTGAACGAGCAAGCTGCTTTGAATAACGTGTACTACAATCCACCGGACACGGTTCCTTTTCCCACTCCGGAGGATTCGCACGGCAATTCTAGTTATGCGTCACTCAATCTGACAAAAGTCATCAACACGACCACGACCAACGAACTGGTAGCTGCTGGAATGTATTTCAGCGAACCTCAGCAGTTCCAGGATCGCGCGAAGGCGCTGGACACGGGCACTCCCTGGGAGACGGCCGGATACGAAGGCGGACCTCTAAGGAATGGCGACAACCAATTGCCGCGCGTTGGGTCGTATGAGACGATCGGCATTCCGGGTTTTTCCTTTGGGAATGTGCCAGCGGGCAGCGAGTTTCTCAGGAAATCATCGTGGAATGTGAGCGACAATCTGACCAAGAGCTATCGCACCCACACCCTTAAGTTGGGAGTTTACGCTGAGCAGTCGAGGAACAATTCGATTATTCTGGGCAGCGATGCCAACAGCAATATCACGTTCGCCCGCTGGGAGGGATGCCTTGCGAATCAAGCCGCGCCGGTTGTAGTTCCGACGGGATACCTTACCCCGCAAAGTTCATCGCTGGGAAATACCGCGGCGAACTTCCTGGCCGGCTGCCCTGGCGGGTATACGCAGAGCTCGGTAGATCCCAACGAGGATATGTATTTCAACACGCTTGAGTTCTATGGCACGGACGAGTGGAAGGTGAATTCCAAGCTCACAGTGACCTTCGGCATACGGCTATCTCATCTGCCTCCGTGGGTTGATTCCCATGGAGTTGGCGCCGCAGTTTGGGATCCGACAAAGTACGGTCCGGTTCAACCCTACCAACAGCATCAATTCGATCAAGGCATGACCCTGGATCCCAGGACGTGGCCCGGCATTACCTGGCATAAAGAGGATCCAAGCGTTCCTGTCTCCGGATGGGCCAGCCGGCCGCTCTTCTACTCACCGCGTTTGGGAATAGCCTACGATCTGCGCGGCGATGGAAAGACGGTCTTGCGCGGCGGTTGGGGAGCCTACCGGTCTCGCGATTCCAATAATATCGCTGGTAGCGCGGTTGCTACCGGTATGGACCTGGTCGATAACACCCTTTATGGCAGCAAGAATAGCTGCACGCTGGACCAGTTGATGAATGGCTTCACTCCGCCGGCTGCCGGAACAGGATCGCAGGTTGTTACTTGCGGTTTCTACAACAACGGGACAGTGGGCTTTACCAATCCAAACACGAACCTTCTGACCGCCGGCGTGACGCCCAGTGTTTCCGCCGATGACCCGCATGACAGCGAGCAACCGGTCACTTACAACTACAACTTTACGGTCGATCGTCAGTTGCCCTTTGGCTCAATGCTGGAGGTTGCTTATGTGGGCAATCAAAGCGCGCATCTGGCGACTCTAGGCAACACCTCCAATGCGCTTTACAGCCTGCAGAACCAGAACGCGATTCCGCTGGGCGCATTCTTCGGACCAGATCCGCAGGTTGGAGGCGGCGCTCTGACTGGAGAAACGATGCCGACAGTGACCATCGGGGGCAACAGCAGCCTGGAAAATCAGTATCGGCCCTATCCGAATTACGGGGGCATTTTTGTTCCGCATCATACCAACTGGGCCAACTACAACGCGCTGCAAGTTTCTCTGAACAAGCAGCGGGGCTCACTGGCGATTGGCGCCAATTACACGTTGTCAAAGGCGCTGGGCGTGCGCGGCAACTATGACACAGGCAATACGGCCGATCCGGTGAACGCGAATCACGATTATGGAATCGTATCCTTTGACCGGCCACAGGCGTTCAACATTACCTACTCCTACCAAGAGGGGAAGAAGTTCCGTGGCAAGCGCGAACTGGGCTGGGTTCTGAATAACTGGGAGCTTTCAGGCATTACGAAGCTGGCCAGCGGGCCGGACCTTTCCATTCTCAACGGGAATACAAACTACAATTTGTCCGCAACTGTTGGCTATGCTTATGGGTCGCTTCCCGCATTGCAAACTGAAGGCATAAGCGTCGGCGCACCGGAGTGGCTGGGCAGTTCTGATTACCTGCTGCAGCCCAAGGTTACGTGCGATCCGCGGAAAGGCCTCCAGACGAAGGTTTTGTCTGGAACCCAGCCGGCAAAGCAGTATATCAACGGCACATGCTTCGGTCTTCCGGCGCAGGGGACGCAGGGGGCGTGGACTCTTCCGGATGTGCATGGTCCCAGTTACTTCAGCTCCGATCTTTCCGTATACAAGGACGTTCAAATGAATGACCGTCAGCAGCTTCAGCTACGCATGTCGGCCTTCAATTTCCTCAATCATCCGATTTCGTCGTTCAACCCCAGTAACCTCTCGTCGCTGAACCTGACCTTCGCCGATCAGCCGTGCAATCAGACGACCGGCGCGGGATGCGTGTATTCAGAGTCGGCGGCGATTGCGGGGCTTAGTTTGCAAAACTCCGGCTTCGGATATACGCCCTACAAGTTTGGCGTGCGCATCGTGGAATTCGGCGTGAAGTACAACTTCTAAGCGTGGGGCAGGGCGCAAGAGTTTGCGTCCTGCCGCACCTCACGCCAAGGGAATCGGGCGACGGAGAAGGTTGGCCGGAAGCCGGAACAGGAAACAAAGGCAACACGCGGCAATGAGCCGCTCTTTTGGAGGCTTGAAATGTTGAGGAAAGATTGGATGAACGGATGCGCGCGGCCGGCATGGCTGATGCTCCTGGCTGCGCTCTTGTTGATGGCGTCGCCAGATCTCTTCGCGGCTGGCTCTTATGTGCCGCCTGTGGTCATATCGGCCAGTAGCACGGTGACCGCGACCGGCCTGGCGTGGAATGAGGCCAATGTGGCTCTGGATGCCTGCGGAAATATCTACGCCATTCAGTCCCCAACCGGCATCGTTACAGAGATCCCCGCCGGAGGCGGAGCGATCTCGACCGTAATTCCCACCGATGGGCTCAATTACGATGTCAACGACCTGTTTATCGATGCGACCAAGAGCAATCTGTATGTTACCGAGGGCGCGGATAACGTCTACCAATACCCCATTGTGAATTGCGTGGTGCAAACCACATCAAAGAATGCCTACAGCATCGGAAACCTGGGTGCTGTCAGTTATTATTGGAGCGCTTCGGCGGTAGCCGGGGATGCGGCGGGCAACGTATTCATCGGCACCAATGTTGCGTGCTGCGCTAATGTAAATGAGCTCCTTGAAGAGAATTCCACTAGCTCGGTTGGCGCGACGCTTCTGGGCAATCTGGCAAATCCCATTACATCTATAACCCTTGATGCCGCCAGCAACATCTACTACACCGCCGGCGGCCTCCTCTACGAACTGCCATACGCCTCAGGCGCTTACGCCACCGCACCGGTGCAGATCGGAAGCGGTTACATCAGCGCCACGGGAGTTTCCCTGGACCCTGCGGGAAATCTTTTCGTCTCCGACCAGGGAACAGGCGCGCAATATGCCAGCAACAACTATTATCCGCCGTTGTTTTTGACCTCGATTCTCTATGAAATTCCCAATGAAGGCGGGACGTTGAATCCGGCCGATCAGTTCATCGTGATGGAAGGCTCGGGCCAGGCCAACCCAATTACCCTCGGCAGCGGCGTGGCTGTTGATCCGTCTGGAAATCTTTTCTACTCAGACGGAACCGCGACGGTTTACAAGGTTACGCTGGGCAGCGTCAATTTGGGATCAACGGCCTTGGGCGCAACCGGAACCGGAACCTTGAACGCCGCCTTCAATGGCGCTGAAACCCTGGGCGCCATCTCAGTCGTTTCCGGCACGGGAATCTACTCGAATGCAACAACAGGAACCTGCCAGGCGGCCAGCTATGCGGTTGGTTCCAGTTGCACGGTAAACGTCACCTTTATCCCCGCACTGGCTGGAGTGGCATCCGGCAGCGTTGTGTTGGCCGACGCAAAAGGCGCGGCCCTGGCTGTAGCTGATTTATCCGGCACTGGAATGGGCGCTGGGCTCACCGTCGATCCCGGCGTGGTCTCGACCTTCAGTAGTGGTTTTACCGCGCCAACCGGCGCAGCCATCGACAATCAAGGCAATCTCTTTTTTGCCGACTCCAAGCTGAATGAAGTTCTGGAAGTGCCAGTGGGTGCTTCGTCGGCTGCCGCGGTCGCAATCGCCAGCGGCTTCAACGCTCCCACGGGCGTGGCCGTCGATGGAGCGGGCAACGTCTATGTCGCCGACTCCGGCAACAACCAGATTGTTGAGATCCCGTTTGTCAATGGCGCGTTTGCAACGCCCACTACCCTGATCTCCAGCAGCACCATCTTAGCCGCCCTGGCCTTGAACAATCCTGCCGGAGTGACAGTCGATAGCGTGGGCAATCTATACATTGCCGATGCGGGCAACAAGCGCGTTGTCTATCTGCCTTATGTTGGCAGTTTGGATTTCTCGCTGGCGTTTACCATCGGCTCGGGATTGGCCACTCCCTCGGCAGTCGCCGTCGATGCACTGGGCAATGTGTATATCGCCGATGCGGGCAATGGCAATGTCTACGAACTGCTGGCGCCATTAAGTCTGGGCGTGCAGGCTACGATCGCCTCGAATTTGAGCGCTCCATCGGCTCTGGCCCTGGATGCCTCCGGCGCTGTGTTCGTAGTCGATCAAGGGAATGCCAAGGTCTGGCGCATCCCGAATGAAGCCGGCACTGTGAATCAAGCCGATGCCGTCAATGTGATCGGCCAGTTGAACTCCGCGGGAACAGCCATCGTTCAGGCTCCTTTCGGAGTTGCAATCGACCCGATCGGCAATCTGTATGTGAGCGACAACAAAAACGCCGCGGCATATACCGTCAGCCGCACCAACTCCACCCAGTCCTTCGGCCAGTGGAATACGGGCGAAACCAGCGGAATGCTTCCCTATTACGTGGAAAACTCCGGGAACGCCGCCTTGACATTCGGTTCGCCTTACTACACGGTCACTGGAGACACAACGCAATTCCAGCTTCTGACTTCAGAGAGCAATGCCTGCGCCAGCGGCGCGTCTGTGGCTTCTGGATCGAGTTGCAGCCTTGAATCGGAGTTTGCGCCCGCGTCGAGCGGATCGTTCTCGGAGACTTACATACTGAGCAGCAACGCCGCCAACGCCGCCGCGCCGCAGCTTACGTTCACAGGCTCCGGAGGCATCACCCTGCCGACCACGACAACTCTCGCAGTGACTTCGCCGAGCGGCAATCCTTCTTACGACCAGGCGGTCACTCTTGCCGCGACTGTTATCGTGTCCGGTACAACGACTCCAGTCGGAGCGGGTTCGGTCAATCTTGTCAATGCGTCGACGGGGTCTATTCTGCAAACCGTCTCCTTGACCAATGGCACGGCTACATTCACGCTTGCAGGCGGAACTCTTTCCGGTGGCGCTATCAGCTTGTCGGCTAATTATCTGGGTGGAACCTCCGGGGGCGACTCTTACGAGCAAAGCTCATCCACGCCGGCGACAACGGTGAATGTGCAGCCGGTGACAACTTCGACCACGCTCTCGTTTACCACGCTCTATCCCACTCCGCCAAGCCAGCCGGCGGGCACCGCGATCAATCTGACGGCAACCGTCTCTTCCACTTTCGCCGGAGTCACCAATGGAACAGTCACCTTTGCCATTACGGACTCAGGCGGAACGCAAGTGGCGCCGGCAACGGTTACTCTGCAACCGGCCAGCGCGGGAACCTATTCGGCCACCTATGCTTATACGCCTGCCGCACCGGCCAGCGGCGTGGCCTTCGATGTGATTTCCGTCGTAGCCACTTATAACGGCAACGCAGACTTTGCCGCCTCCAGTTCGGCTGCCGGAACCTTCAATGCTTCACCGGCAATCGGCTCGGTGGGCGTAACATCGAGCGGCAGTTCAATTACTGGTATTCCAGTCTCCGGCGAAAATATCGGCGATGGCATCATCACCTTCACCAACACCAGTTACGGTGGATGGGAGGGTGTTGTCGGTTATCAATGCCTGGCCTCTTCGCTTCCGGCCAATGCGATCTGCGTCTTTTCGCCAGGGCAGGTTTCGGTGCTGCCCAATACCGCATCCAATCCGTATCCCGCCGCCACAACACAGTTGCAGGTAGTCGTAAACAATCCTCCCAACTCACCCTTGTCGGGTGCGATTCCGTGGTGGTTTGGCGGCATCGCGGGATTGTCGCTGCTGTTGTCGCGGCGTCGCTGGATGCGCGGAGCCTGGGCAACGGTGTCGATGCTGGTTGCGATCGTTCTGCTGGCGTTTTCGGCCAGTGGAATTCTGGCTTGCGGCGGCGGCGCTCAATTTAAAACTCCGGCCGGAACCACTACGATCACCGTGTTGGCCAATTCCGATCCATATCTGGCGCCTCCTCCAGCCAACACAGTCACAGTGCAGCCCTGCGTTGATCCGGTATCCGGCGCACAAGGCCCCACGCAAGGACCATGCACCCAGAATACCTTCCAGATTTCACTCACAGTGCAGTAGGCATCGCTTCTTTCAACAGCAAAGGCCTGAATCGCAATTGCGATTCAGGCCTTTGCTGTTTTCGGAATTTGGTAATGGCTACCGAGCAGGCGTGGACGAGGACGTCCACGCTACAGCCGCCGAAAGGCCGGCGCTAAGTTAATGCAATTACCAAATCATGCGGTCACGGTATTACAGAGAAACCAATGCCACCGTGGCTCCCAGGGTGGTGGTGGCCAACATGCTGGCCACAAAGACCGTCGAGCTTCCCCAATTGAATTGAAGGGAATAGGAGTTGTCTATCGTGGTTGCATAGTACCCCGCGGGCGGCGCAACGCCAGTGCCGGGTCCGGTGTTGGTGGCCGCATTCAACGCGATCACATATCCATTGCCATTGGGACCGTTGGGTCCGCCAATGATTGCAAAGACAGCAAAGCTGCCGGAGCTGCAATTCAGCTTGAGCTGCATCCATCTGGGCAGAGCGGTGCCCTGCGCGGTTGCCAGCGTGGCAAGAGAAACCACTGTGCCGTCTGGCGGCAGCTTTTGCGGATAGATGCCGGGAATGCCCGGGCCGTAAAGTGCAACCCAGATCGGTGTGGCAGTGACGGCGCTGATATTGGTGACGCTCAGATTGTTGCCCAGCCAGTTATTCATCAGAATAAAGGGTTGGGAATAAAGCGCCGGTGCGTCCAGAAACTGCGGCGCGCTTCCGCCCGAGGTCAGTGAAAGTGTGCCCCGGTTGTTCTGGGTGGACTGATTGAACCATGCCAGAATCACCGAGCCATTCGGCGTCTGCGGAATATTTGCATTGTCATTCGGCTGCAGTACGATCGGCGAGCCATTCCAGTTGTAATTGACCGAAAACTGGTCGATGATTTCATATTGTGCCGGTTTGGGCGCGAGTGGTTTTGGCATCGAGTCGATCTCCTGAATGCCGCGCGAGAGGATTCTCCCGCGCGGCACTGTTAAGTTAGAGGGCGCGAATACTTACCGTTGCAGCGGCCGCGGTTGAGGGCGATTCATTGGCGACAAAGACATTGGAACTGCCCCAGTTGAACTGGAAGGTAAACGTGTTTGCCGTCGTGGTGGCGTAGTAGCCCGCGGGCGGGGCCACGCCGGTATTGGGACCGGTATTTGCGACCGCGTTCAGCGCGATGACATACGCGTTGTTTCCAGTCGAATCGGCGGGCCCGCCAATAACGGCAAAGACCGTCAAGTCGCCGCTGGTTGCTTGCAGAATCAACTGCATCCAGCGGGGAATGGCGATGCCCTGCGCGGATTTGCCGCTGGTAAGCGTGACCAGGCTGCCGTCGGTGGGCAGCTTTACCGGAGTGACGCCGGGCAGCCCTGGACCAACCGCGGCCACCCAGATGGGCGTCTTTGATCCGGTCAGGCTGATGTTTGTCAGGCTCAGGTTGTTCCCCAGCCAATTGTTCACCAGGATATTCGGCTGGTTGAGACCGGCCGGAGCGGGAAGGAACTGAGGCGCGCTTCCGCCAGAGGTAACCGAGAGCGTTCCGTTGTTGTTGGTGGTCGAGGTATTCTGATAGGCCAGCACCAGCGATCCGTTGGTTGTCTGGGGAAGGTTGATGTTATCGTTCGGGTTCAGTGTGGTTGGCGATCCGTCCCAGTTGGCATTGACAGATCCCTGGTCGATGACCAGGAAGTGCGATTCATGTGTGGCGGCGTGACTCATTGTTTTTTCTCCTTATTGCTTTGGTTTGGTGGCGCCGCGTGCCCTGGCCCGCGGCGCGGGTGAAAATTCCTCAGGCTTCAACGCATCGTTGGGGATGGATCGACATCGCTGAGCGCGAGTTGCAGATTGCGCAATCGCAACAGGGGCCTGTTGTTGCCGCTCAATTGGGCAAAAAGTGTCACATCGAAGATAAGCTGGCCGCCGGTGGGCTTGGACGACGAGCCAAAGAGAATGCCATTGACCGACGCCCATGCTTGAATTGCGCCGGCGTAGGCTGACGCAAAGCTGCCGATCTGCCCAGCCTGGCTTACGTCGATGGCGAACGAGCGGGCCAGCACCACCGGTATCAGCGGCAGGATCGGCGAATCGTTGTCCGGCATATTGGCCGCGGCATTGATCGGATACTGGAAGCCGCAGCCAATCTTCAGCATGTAAATCGACGAAGGCTCTGATGCGGCCGTGTTGCGCGCCGCAAGCTGCGCCGGATTGCTGAGCAGATCGTTGAGAATTGTGCCGATGCGCTGGCAGAGGCTGGCCGGCGAACTCGGGCAGCCCGCAATCGGCGTCTGAATTGGCAGCTTGGCAACGTCGATCGGCGTATCGTTATCAATGAACGGAGTTACCGGCTGCGCGGCTTCCACAAACGGAGTCATGTAGACGAACTCCTGGATGGCCGTCCACGGATTGTCGTGCGCGTCTTCAAGAATGATGAGATTGCGCTCGATCTGCACGCCCGGCCGCGCATTCTCGGCCGTCAGCACATTCAGGCAATCCACTTCCATCTGATGGGCAACCCAATCGGCGCTGATGGGCGGCGTCGCGGTGTAGGTGTCGGTGATGCCATTCGGCACTTGCCCCGGCGTCTGGCCAGCGTAAGGCGTTCCGTCCGGCGCAATCGCCACCACGCCAATGCTTGCCCCCGGCAGGCTGGATTCCACCGACGGCCAAGTCAGCGTGATGATCCGGCTGTCTGTGTTCTCGACGGCCAGATCGGTGATGGTGTACTGGTCCGTCACCGGCTGCTTGCTTGCGCCCAGCATGTTGGTAAAAGGCTGCGGATTCCAGTCGCTGTTATTGGCCACATCCTGCACCAACTGCGCCAGCGCTCCCGCCGCTGCGCTGAAGTTCGGGTCCGCGGGCAGATCCAGAATCGGCTGCAGAATTGCATAAGCGGCCGTGAATCTGCACAGCGATTGGAAGAGTGTGTACTGCTGCGGACCCACTGCATCGGCAGTGAGCAAACTGTTTCCGCTGGCAGTTTCCGTGTTGTAAGAGATGTAGGCCAGCAGCCGGTCATGCGCGGTAATCTGCGCCTGATACTGCAACGTGTAATGCCACGCGGCGGCCTGCGTCAGAAGGTTGTCGAAGTTGCATTGCTTCTTGCCGGTCGAGTCTCCGCCTTCCAATCCCGACTGCATGATAATCGTCGGCGGCGTGGGATACTGCCGGAAGACCAGCGGAATGATTGTTGGCGTGCCGGCCGGTCCAATGGGAATGAGCGTGTTGGGCAGCGCGCCCTCGATCGTCGAATCGTTGGCAGTGATCAACTGCAACCAGAGCGACGGGCGCGCCTCGCCCGGCGGCGTCTGGCTGGCCGGCTCCGTGTACACCTGAATGTGCGAGACATTCAATTGCAAATTGACGGAGATTTCAGAAACATCGGCAATCTCCGACGTGCCATACGTGAAGGTGAGCAGACCGGTTGATCCGGAATCTGGAACGTCAATCTGCGCGGTGGAGAAGTTAGGCGTCGATCCCGGTTCGACGGCAAGTTTGTTGGTGGCAACGCGCTTGAAGGCGGGCACGCCCACCGGCTGCACCTGGCCGTACAGCGAGATCTGCCCCGCCGCGCCGGCCGGCAGAGCGGCGTTCCATTGCACCGGGAATTGCACAATGGTATCCACCGAGTAGGCAGTCATCAGCTCTGCCCGCATCTGCTGCTCAAAGTTTTCGCGCGCCGCTTTCAGTTGATCCGGGCTGCCCGTAAATGGAGCCTGTGAGTTGAAGAGCCAATCGACTTCGTTGGCGCCGTAGCCGACGGCAAGCTGCTCGCGGCCCAGCGCAATGTTGTTGTACGCGGGCCGGTTCGCCTGGAAGATCTCTGACGACAATCCCGGCCCGAGCGCCCGATCGACCGCGGCAAAGAAGTTGCGATTGAGCGCATCCAGATCCACATCCACAAAGGTCTGGTTCTGCCCCAGCGGCGCTAGAATTGGCGGCGTGTTGGGCATGGGAACAATGCCGCTTTCAAGCGCGTTCAGCAGCGGTTTGGGCGACGAGTACAACGGCAGCCCGCTGGTGCTGTTAATCGTGATCTGCAACAGAGACTGGCTGACCGCCCACAGAGGCTGCACGCCCTGTCCGCTGGATGCGGCCATCGGATCGGCAGCCAGGCCCTTGGCGCGCAGAGCCTTGCGCGCCTTGGCGTGCGTCGAAGCATGAGATGCCGCGTGCAATGCCGCGCTCGACGAATTCTGTTGCGCGCCGCCCAGGCCGATCGTCAGTGCAAGGGTAGGGAAGGCCTGGGCGAAGTTGGCCGCGAATGTTCCCAGCGAACTCTGCGCGCTCGGTCCAGGAACCACGGCGCTGTTGACGTTCTGCGCCGAAGGAAGTTCCAGCGACGGCGAAATCAGATTTGGATCGCGCTGAATTCCCAGGTGTACGCTGACTTCAAATGCCGGAGCCAGCGGCTTGGCAGTTGCCGGCAGCACGATGGGCAATGTCACCGACGGCACATTCCACGTTGGCTGTTTGCCAGCGGCCAGTTCCTCCAGATAGAAAGCCAGCGCGTTGACAAAACCTTGCACCAAGGTTGCCTGCGCGGAGGATAGTGTCACCGTTGCAAGTGATCCGTCGGCGGCTAGCGAGAGGTTGGACTCGACGTAGAACGAAACTCCCGGCCCATTGATTTGCGTCACGATGGTGGAGTATTGCGCCGATGCGGCCGCTGCCTGATCGGTCGTCATGCCGGTAAACGCGGCCTGGCTTGGCGTCAGATACACATTGACGGTGTTGGCCTGCGCGCCCGCAAAGTCGAAGGAAGTGACCACGCCCTGCCATTGATCCACCGGCATAATGGGATCGAAGTAAAGGTTTGTTCCCGTGAAGGGCAGTCCGCCGGGCAGTTGATTGCCAAAGGCGTCGTTCAGATAGAACGTTGCCGAGTATGCGCCGGGAATGCTTGCGTAGCGGTTCGCCGGCGTATTCGGAGGCAGTTGCTGATTGGCCGTGGCTAGCGTGTAGAGCGGAATAAATGCCCGATAGGTTCGCGGCGCGCTGTCACTTGCGCCTTGCGGAGCCTGCGGCTGAATCGGCGCGGAGAGATTGCTCTGAATGAAGAGATTTGCCGTGGCCGCCACCTGATAACTCAACAGGCTGTAAAGCGAATTGAGCTGCGCGGGCGCTGCGCCGGCCGCTGCCAGTGCATGGTGCAATTGATGCTCGTGCGCAATGCCGTTTTCCACCGCCGCCTTGATGAACGCAGCCTTTGAATGCATTGCGCCATCCGGCGTCCTCAGCATTGTGGCCGCCTGCGAGCGGACCAGTTCCGCGCCCACGGAACCCGGCGCGACAGCCGTGTATTGCAGGTCGAGCGAAGGATCGACGGTCTCCGCGTAGTAGACCAGTCCCGCTTGCACCGTATTCAGAACGATGGTGTTGTAATAGGGCTGAACCTGCGCCGGCGAGGCCTGCGTGTTCTGCGATCCATCGGCCTTGTAGCTGATCAGAATGGTCAGCGGAGCCGGGCCTGCACCGAAAAGCTCCACGGGCAGATCCTTGCCCGCTGCATCTTTGTAGTGCAGATAGTAGCCCGGCGCGTTGGTGATGGAAACCTGCTCCAGAATTTGCAGGAAGCCCACCGGCTCATTGATCTGCGCGCCCACGGAAACGGTTGGGTCCGCCAGTTCGGTCGCCATCAGGAACCCTTGCGTGGGAGGCGCGGAAACGGTGGTCGTGTTGGTCCTGAGCAGGAAGACCTGCGCGGGATCGATCTTGGCAGAATTGAGTCCGCTTGCGCCGGCTTGCGTTTGATAGAGCACCTGAATCGAATCGATCGGCGAACTCGTTTTGAGAACTTCCAGAATCGCCTGCAATGTCTGCTGATCGGCCTGGCTTGCGCCGCTTACGCTGTACACAAACGGCAAGTAACCGGAGCTTGTGCCGCCATCGAGCGCCATGGCCGGAATCTGCTTGGCGACGATCTGGATGCTGGTTGCCCATCCGAAGTTTGTTGCGGGCAGTGGCGTTCCGCCGGGCAAGTAGGCCGCGCCGGCGCTGCGCGATTCCACCAGTACGCCGAGCGCCGAACTCTGTGCCGCGGCCAGTACGCTCAGCGCGCTCGACAGCGGCCGCAGGCTTGCCGTTGCTGCGCTGGGCTGCGTCCATGTGCTCTGGCTGGTAAATGCAAACGACTGCGGACCGGTGTTGGTGAAGGGAATCAATGCCGGCGCGCTGGGCAGCGTGATCGCCGAAGAAGTAAGTCCAGTAAATGGATCGACGGCCAGGTTGGTCAGCGCATAGTTGACTGACGCCGTGATCCACGTCTGTGTCGAGTCGGGATTGCTGAGCAGCACGCTGTATTGCGAGGTCACGCCGGTCGCGCCGTTCGAGACCGGGCTCAACGTGCCCACGGGGAATTGCTGCCACAGCAGAGCGTACATCGGATTGGTTGTCGTGCTGATGGTTGCATCGGGAATCGTCAACCCGGCCGTGTAAGGCAGCCGCGCGCCGCCGCGGAACATGCTCGACATCTGGCCAGCCAGCGAGGCGATGCTCCCGGCTCCAACCGCCGCGCAGAAAACCTTATCCAGATCCTGCTCGGCCTGGTCGTTGTTCTCCATGGTCTGGAGTAGTTGATGCACCGCGCCGCGAATCAGGCCGCTGAAGTACTCCAGGAAAATCTGCTGCGAGAGCGGAATCGTTGCCGCATCCGATGCCAGCGACTGTCCTTGATCGCCCTGCGTCGCATTGACGAAGAGCTGATTCAGGTACGCATCCACTTGTTCCAAATACGTTTCTGAGACAAGATTGTTCTGGTTGAATTGATAGGTCAGATCGGCGGGCTTGCTGTTTGCGTCCAGGCGGCCCTTGGTGGCAAATTGCAGGAAGGGCGGCATCGGGAAGGAAGTCGCGTTGTAGTTTTTCCCCTTCTCGCCATTCAAAACAGTAGCGGTTGTCTGGTTGAAGACCGCCAGTTGCTGCACCAGCAACTCATAAGTCAGGAAGCCGACAAGCGCCTCCGGATTCTGATCCAGTTGATTGATATCCGACTGCTTGACCGGCGAGTTATAAGCCGACAGTCCCAGCGCTTGAGTCAGCGCCAGCGTTGTCACCTGCGTAACCAGCGCTTCAAAGGCCTTGAACTGCGCATAGGTGACCGTGCTTGGCGGCGCGGAATCATACTCGATGCCGAGCGAGAGCACGAAATTCGGCGCTCCGGCCTGAATTGTATCCGGGAAGATGACCGTAATCTCCGGCAGGAACCACAACGGCATCGCCGCGCTGAAGCCTGGGCAGAGCGGAATCGCCACCGGCGCGGTGAGCGCCCTTGGGAAAGCGTTGCCCGCCGCAAGGAAATGCGCCGCCTGCGATTCGCTGCCCATCAGCATCCACTGGAAGCGGAAGGTGGCGTTGAAGCTGAAGCTGATGGTGATGCTGAAGAAGAACAGGTTGATGCTCACTGAAACGCTCAGCGATACGCTGGCCTGCACGTAGAGCAGGATGCTGCCATCGAAGCCCGGAACATTCTTCTCCAGATGCAAAACGATGCCGATTGAAGCAGAGAGCGTTACGTTGACGCTGGCCTTGATGATGACAAAATCGATCGATCCGTAGATCTGTCCGATCAGCCCGAACTGCCCGCTCAGCATCAGTGCGTCCGGCTCTTTGAAGATCTCCGTCGATCCGCTGACCAGGTACCCCGTCGCCCCTTCAATGATGCCGAAGAAGGTAACACTGATGCCCGCCTTCAGCGGTCCGGCCGTGAAGTCCTTGCCCACGCCCAGCCGCGCGGCCAGGCCAAAGGCAAGTATGCTCGGATACTGATTGATGAAGATATCGTCGGTAGCGGAACTGAGGCTGGCAATGTAGAAGCCGCCGCCGCCAGTGATCGGCACAGGCCCCGCCTGGCATTGAATCTGGAAGGAGCGGCTCCAATCGTCGCCCTTGGGGAAGCCGACATCCAGCTTCCAATTGCCATTGGTATAAACGCTGACGCCCAGCGAAGGCAGCGTGAGCGACGCCGCGCCGCACTGGAAGGTGCGCAGCGAGTCAGGCAGGGCAAGGCTGGCGTAAAACAGGCCGATCGTGTCGCTGATCTTGGTATAAGTAATCTCAAAATTGAACCAGCCAACAACATTCAGCGTCAGGCTGTAGAACGGCGTGACATCGTAAAACACAATGCCGGTCTGGATGATCTTGAGGAACTGAAGATCGGCTACGATCAGCCATTTGCCGTCCGGATGATAGACCTTGTCGTATTCCTTGTCGCTGAACGCCTTCCAGAAGTCGGTAGTCATGAACTTCAGAAAATCCGCAAAGTTGGTTGGCGGAGTTTTCGGGTCGGGGCCTACGCGCTGCCCCAGCCCCAGATACTTGATATTCAAAACATCGCTTGTGCCGCCCTCGGCCTTCACCAGCGGCGATGTGGTATCGCCGCCTCCGTTGTCGTTCTGCCCGCTTTCATTGTTATAGGCAACAATCCAGCCGATCTGCGCGTCGCCGTCCAGCGGCTTGAAGAGCGCGAAATCCATGTTGCCTTCGGGCGGCATTCGCTGCCCCAGAATCTCGATCGAGGTATTGTGCAGGCCCACCACCAACATGCGCTGGCCGCCATCTTTGGGGTTCACATACTGCAAGACGAATTCTTCGATGATGAGATCGAGTATGCCCTGAATCTTGATCTCCAGCTTGCCGTCGGCCTCCGGCATCTGCACGCCAAATGCGACGCCGCCGTTGTCTCCGCTGAGCCAGCCAATCAGGAAGCTGAACTTGAATGCTGCCAGCGAACCCACCAGCGCGCCCGCCGAGCCCAGATCCAGATCGAACAGCAGCGCAAAGTTGAAGGTATTCGCAATCGACGATAATCCCGGCACCGAGCCGAGGCTGAAATAATCCAAACTGTCCAGCGTTTGATCGGCTTTTTCCGAGTAGAGGAACGACTTCAAGCGGAAGGGAAGCAGGCTCAGCAGGCTGGTATCGCCCTCGCGCGGCTCCGATTGCGCAAGATCCAGACGCAGATCGCCCGGCGAGAAAGTCAATTGCAGATTCGATACCACCGGCGGCGGCGGAGTCAGTTGCAAATCGAAGCTGACACCGATGCCAAGATCGGCAAACGACAGCTTTTCGAATGCGAAAATGTCCAGAACTTTGAGTTCCTTGAAGGCCAGGCTGCCCCAGATAGAAAAGCGCGATTGAATATTCGTTGTCGCGCCCGCCTGAACCATCGCGCTTGAGCCGCCGCTGGCCTGCTGGAAAGAAAATTGCAGCTTGGTCAGCGCAATCTTATCCAGATATGGATTGTCGGCAAAAGTGAAATCGAATTCGCCTTCAGCCACGAACGAATAAACGCCCTGGCCCTCGGTGGCTCCGCCGGAATGGTTCTGATACGAACCTTGAATTTTAACAACATTGTCGTCATCCTCTCCAGCCGCCGCGGTGTTCCCCGACTCAAGAGTGACTCCGGTGTTGAAGAGATTGTTGATGGTCAAATTTAACTGGCAGGCAAAGCTGCGCAACTCCGAATTGGTAAACAGCGCGCGCAGATACTCCACTTCAAAACCCAGCGGCACCAACGAGACATCCTTCGCGCCCGCTGCATTTTTGGCGGTTGGCTTTTCATAATCGACCAAGGCAAAAAGCGAGCTCTGGCTGATCGCGGGATCTGCTTGCTTGGGGTCTGTATTGTTGATCTGAATGCCAACGTGATGGGCGCGGAATTGATCGACGTTGCTCACCGTTGCGCCGTTTTCCTCGCGCGTCATGCCGCCCAGCACCGCCTGAATCGCCGAGGGCAATTCGTTGAGCTGCAAGTTGCAATTCAGCGCCAGAATGCCGGCAAAGTTCGGGTCGGTAACAATGGAATAGAAATTTGCAAAGAGGGAGTTGGGGTCGGCTTTGACTGCCGCTGCCGCATCGTCAATCTGCTTTTCAATGTATCCCTGCGCGCTCGTGGCGGGGTAGCCGCTGGTATTGAAATCGTCCGGGCTTGACCACAGCCCGATATTCTTGACCAGCGACTCGATGCTCTGCCCATCGTAGAATTTCAAAATTACAATCGGCGGAACGCTGTCCGGTGCGGGGCTGGGCGTGCCGGCAGGCGAGAGGCTGAAGACCCAGTCCGAGATATTGATCTGCTGATCGGTGCCCGCAAATCCAAAGAGCGGCTGGGAATTGGGGCCAGTCAGCGTGCTGATGACCGCGAAGATCTGGTTCTGCTGCATGGCCGAGCGTATCTCAGGCCCCATCGCAGTGAATTGCAGAATATTCCCCGCTGAAAGAGCCATCTCCAGCGTCGTCCACACCGGAGGCTCGTCGGCGGACAAGACGGCCAGCAATCCCTGCGGCGTCATGGCCAGCGTGGGCGCGGCGGCGCTCAATGCGCGCGCGTTCTTTGCCGTGCTGTGCGGAGCCAGAGACATTGCATTCTTGCGCGTCGGATTCAGCGCTGCCGTTTCCATTGCCAGAAACGGCGTCAGGTCGGCGTTGGCCGGAATGCCCGCGTAAGGCGCCATCGGCACCGCGGGGGTTGACACCAATCCGTTGTTGCTGTTCGGCGCCCAGGTGGCCAGCGCCAGAAAATCCAGAATGTGCGCGGCAGTTTCATCGCCGTTGCCGTCGCTGCCCAGGCTCACCCGCGAAGCCGCCGTCTGCTGAAAGAGCGGTGACTGCTCCGGCTGCGAAACATAGGAGCCCTTGCGCGTTGCAAACTGGATCCAGGAGGTAACCGTGCTTCCTTTCGAGTCATCCAGTTGCGAAGTTTTGTCGTCCGGCGCGCCGCTGGCATAGGCGGCCTTGCCTGGAACAAAGGTCACCGTGTCGGCGCTCCCATTCAGTACTGATGCCGTGAAAAACTCCGTTCCGGTAATTCCGCACAACAGCCGGGCCGCGCCGTTGGAAGCCACTCCGGAGCTGCTGTCGATTGACAAGCTGAACTGACCCGCCGGCGCCAAGTAATAGTATTTTGAGTCGGTTGTCTCCTGCACTGGCCGATTGGCAAAGACCAGGCGGCTGAGTTTTTCCGTCGTGCCCACGGCGTTCGTGTTCAGCGCAAAAGCATCTCCGTTTGCCGCCGCAAAATACGAGCCCAACACCGGATCGGTCGCCTGAAAATAGCTTCGTAAAGGGTCGGTCGCATTCAGAACGTCAAACCAGAAATTGAAATTGAAGGGCGCGGAGCTGCCGCCGGATCTGCGAAAGAGCGGATAGCGGAGCGAGGTGAGCGGCAGCCCCGGTTGAGCCGGGGGAGCAAAGTACAAGCAGCCGGTTTCAAAGCCGTCCAGGTCGCTCATTGAGAGCTGATAGGCCGAGTTGACGCAGCCGGCAAAACTGCCGGTCAGCGGCAGCGTCAGCGCATTCGACAGCGACGGAAGCGTGATGGTCCCGCCGACGATCGGATCGAAGCTCAGTTGCACCGCGGGGCTGCCACCGCCGCTAGGATTGTTGATTGCAAACAAGTTATTAGTGTCGTCCCAGGCTATCCCCACCGGCGCAAAGGGGCTGGCCACAATACTCAATGTGGCATTGCGGTTCACAAATGCCGCCGTCGCTCCCAGGATTGGGTTGGAGGTGCCCTGCCCGCTCACCACCAGCACCGTCGTCGCCACGGGCGCGCCGCTCGACTCGTCGAACCATGCAAATTGCGCGCCTTGAACCGCGGCAAACGCCGTCCGCACCGCCGTGGCAAAGCTGGACCAGTCGCGCGTGGCTGAAGGGGAGAAGAAGGCGAAATAGCCCTGCTGCGCTGGATTGGCCCAGGACTCGGGCGTCAGCTCGAAGGTAGGATCGGTAAGACTGCTGTCCTGGAAGAGAAATCCGACGCGGGCCGCTGCCGGATTTGTGATATCGGCCTGCGTCAGATACAGGCCTCCTGTAGAACGCTCAAACACCACCATATACAACTCCTCAGCACCAAACGAACCAGCATCGACCGGCAGGCTCAAGTAAGTCGGCCGGGTAGGGAGGATGAAAGTGTTGGATGAGAGAGTTACATACCCTCTCGCAAGGGACCAGGGAAACGGTTATCCAACCGTCGAACGAAATGTACCTAGAAATGATTACCATGTCAAGTAAATAGTTTTTATTATTTCGATTACCCGTGTAATTGTTTTCTATTACCCATTGCGGTATTCAGACAGGAAACCTGGGGCCCGACCATTGACGCGGATAGGAGGGGAGCGTGGCCCGGCTCTGAATTTTGAATCCGGAGAGCGTTTGGCGCTCCCCGGATTTGGCCCTGATTCCTCAGCTTGCCTTGACGGTGATGTCCTTGGAGACAAGCGGAGCGGCGGAGTAGACATTGTTGCCCGCCTGGGTTGCATGAATCACGCAGGCTCCCGCGGAAACCATCGTGGCCGTCGATCCCGCGACGGTGCAGACCGAGGTGGTAACAGAGGTATAGCTGACAGCCAGGCCTGAACTCGCCGTAGCTCCCAGAGTGACGTTTGCCCCAACGATTTGGCTGGCGACCGCCGGGAAGGTGATGGTTTGCGAAGCCAGATGCACGGCGATATTCTGCTGCACGATTGCCGCCGCGGCGTAGTCCGCGTTGCCGGCCTGGGTGGCTTGCAAAATGCAAGTCCCGGCAATCAGCAGCTTGGCCGTAGTTCCCGTGACGGTGCAAATGGTTGGTGTGGTGGAGGCAAAGCTGACCGTCAAGCCGGAACTGGCCGTCGCGCTCAGCGTGAGATTGGAGGCCGCATACTGAGTCGCGGTGATGGCAGGAAAGCTGATGGTCTGCGGATTCAGGTGCACAATGAAGCTCTGCGAGACCAACTGCGCCATCGCGTAAACCGCATTGCCGGGCTGCGTGGCGTGTAGGACGCAGGCGCCCAGGGCGATCAGCGATGCGGTGCTTCCAGAGACCGTGCAGACCGAAGTCGTGACTGAGGTGTAGGTGACGGCAAGGCCGGAAGTGGCCGTGGCCGTCAGAGGCAGTGTTGTTGCGATGTATTGCGTTGCGGTGATGGCTGGGAAGCTGATGGTCTGGCTTTGCACATGCACCGTGAAAGTCTGCTGCACAAATTGCGCCGCGGCAAAGATGGCGTTGCCTGCCTGGTTGGCCCGCACAATGCATGTGCCGGAAGCCAGCAGCGACGCCGTCGAGCCGATGACGGTGCAGACCGTTGGCGTGGATGACGTGAAGCTGACCGCCAATCCGGAACTGGCAGTGGCTGAGAGGGTCATCTGCGTTCCCGCATATTCGGTTGCCGTAATCGCCGGGAAGCTGATCGTCTGCGAGCCCAGCTTGATGACGATGCTCTGCGTTGCTTGCGGTGCGGCGGCGTAGTTTGAGTTGCCGGCCTGATTCGCTGCCACAACCACGGTGCCCGCCCCAGTAATGGTGAGCGTGCTGCCAACCAATGATGCCGGTCCTGAGAGCAGGCTGAAGGTGACCGGATTGCCCGACCCTCCGCCGCTTGCGCTCAGCGAATAAGTCAGGCCTACGCTGTAATTGGCCGTGGCGGGCAGGCTGTCGGTGAAGGCGATGCTTTGCGTGGAGAGGCCTTTGCCGAAAGCGTCGATCTTTTGGTAGGCGTACCACGCCGCGTAGAGGGAGTTATCAACCAGCACCACTGAGCCGCTCAGATTGCCCAAAGCCCTGGGCGCAAACGCGACGGTTACCGCGCAACTGCCACCGGCCGCCACGTAGCCGCCCGTATAGCACTCGTCCGTTGCCGGGAGGGTCTCAGGGAAGTGCTGCGGATAGCCCACCGCCAGGAAATACAGCCATTGATTGCCGGAATTGTTCATGATCACGGTCTGCGTGCTGCTGGTCGAGCCGAGGGCCGTCGCGGGAAAGTTCATGTCGGGCCAGGCCGTGTAATCCAGCCTCGTCACATTGGCGCCGGCATTGACCGTGTAGTAGATTTTTCCGCCTGGGTCCAGGGTGACCGCCTGAATTCCGGTCACATTGCTGGCCAGGGTATTGACCGTTGTGTAGCCGCCGGAGGCCATTACCTCCTTCAGCGCGTTATTTCCATAGTCGGCCACGAATAGATTGCCGTTTCCGTCCACCGCTATGCCCCAGGGCGTTTCGAAGTTGTTGCTCAATACCTTCACGGTGGAATAGCCCGGCGCCGGAATCTCATCCACGGAGGTATGCGCGGCATCGGTGAAGAAAACATTGCCGTTCACGTCCACCGCAATGCCATAGGGCGTTACGCTGCCGGCGGGCAAGGTCTTGACGTCGGCATAGCCGCTGGCCGCCGTAATCTCATAGACAGCCCCACCCAGGTAATCGGCGGCAAAGACGTTGCCGTTTCCATCTACCGCCAGGTTGGTGATGTAGTCAAAAGTGAAGCTGCCGGCTAACTGCTTGTGCGTCGTGTAACCGCCGATCTCGTAATACTCGTAGACCGCGGTAGTGCCGGTGTCCTCGGCTACAAAGAGGTTGCCGCCACCGTCCATCGCGATAGCGTAGGGGCCGTTGGCGGAGGACAAGACGGGGGATGTGCCGGATTCCTCGATCTCCTTCACCGCATTGCTGGCGTCATCGGCAACGAAGATGTCGCCAAAGCCATCCATCGCCAGACTCGTGATATTGCTGAATCCGCTGCCGGCGGTGCTCTGATACGGGATCGCAAAAGTCGCCAGCGGCGCTGTTCCCGTGCCGTAAACATATCCGATGGCCATCACTTCTCCGCCGCCGTCCCTAAGCTCCACCGCGCCATAGCGGGATCCCCATGTGCTTGGAGTAAAGGTCACATCCATGGTGCAGACTTCGTGGGCGGCGTAGTTGTGGCTGTTTCCGTTGGTGGTGCAGCTTCCTGTGCCGGCATCGGCAAAGTCCGACTCGGATACTCCCTGGGCCAACACGTCCGCGGGCATCATTTGCCCCCCGGTATCGAAGGTGAAGCCCAAAGTGATCGTCCCGCTGGAGTCGCCTACGTTGAACGCGCCGAAGTAGGCCGCGGAATTCGCCACTTCGATCACACTCTCACCGTAGTTGTTGGCGACAAACACCCGTCCACTTGAGTCAACCGCCACGTTTTCCGGGCCATTCCAGTCGGTGCCCAACTGGAAATCATTGCTGACGCCGCCCTCCGGGATCTCCCAAAGCTGTTCTAGGTCTGCATCGACAACATAAACGTTCCCCTCCCCGTCCACCGCGACCCCTTCCGGATCGGCGAATTGAGAGAGTCCATAGATAGTGGGCGAGGCCGGAATGCTTCCACTGACCGCGACCATCTCGTCTACCCAGCCAGTGCCCGCATCGGCGACATACACGTTGCCGCTCGCGTCCACCGCGACGGCCGTGGGGGAGTTGAAACCGCTGCCCAGCGTTCTCATACAGGGGGTGGATATGCAGCCGGGCGGTATCTCCTTCACATTATGGCTGCCATTGTCGGCCACAAAGACGTTGCCGTTGCCATCCACCGCGACCCCAGTGGGTCCAAGGAGACCGGCGCCCAGTATTTTGACACAAGAGGAGGTGATGCAATTGAGCGGAATCTCCTTCACCTCGCCGTTACCGTAATCGGCGACGTAGACATTCCCGCCCGCGTCCACCGCGATGCCCCAAGGTTCGTAGAAACCGCCGCCCAGCGAATTGATGGTGGGCGAGGCCGGGATGACTCCGTTGACCGCAACAACCTCTTGCACCAGGCTGCCGCTCATTTCCGAGACATAAACGTTTCCGCTGGAGTCCACCGTCACGCCATACGGAGCGCCAAGACCGACGGCCACAGCGCGTTGCGTCCAACTGAAATGCGCGGTCTGCCCACCGGCGGTGCAGCAGTAAACAGCGGCCAGAATGGCCAGCGGCAAAGCGCGAAGCAGTTTTCGCGCGATCTTTTGAAAATTCTCTTTTTGGACGGAAGCCATGGCGCGGCCGTGGCGCAATATCCGATTCTCGAACATCGGTATTCCCCTTTCCTTGCAGCGCTTCAAAGCCAATGACTCGAAGCGGAGACAGCGGCTAAATACGCCGGCGGGCGAGCAGGGCCGCGCGCAGCAGATGAGCCGTCCTGGGGAATGAGGGCGGTGTAGGCAGAAATGTGAGCAGAGCATTGTGGCCCGCGTCTTCCAGGGCTGGCCTCGAGGGCAGGGAGACGATCATCCGGTTAGGGCGATTTGCGGACCGGAGAAGCTCCGCAAGTCAACCGCCAACCATTCTACATAGTGGAATGAACTTACATTCTGTTACAAAATAAATTTTATTTTGCGAGCTACTTGCAAAATTCCATGGAGAGTGCAAGAAGCGTTAGGGCATGACTTCACAGGCTGTGGAAAAACTCATCGCGAGACAATTCCCGAAGGCTTTGTAACCAGGGCACGACTTTAGTCGGGCCGAAAAAGCCAATCATATCAATGTTGGGCTTTAGCCCCTGCGTCTCTTTGTTGTTTATTGTTTGCAATTCCGCTGCGGCTATAGCCGGAATCCGTTTGGGCCATTTCCGGCACGACTGAAATCGTGCCCTGACGCTTATCAGTTGATAGAAGAAAACTTTGCAAGTGGCTATTAGGGTTATCCGCGACAATATCCCGAATAAATTTGATTGAGATCGAGCCTATTGCAGCCTTGAAAACTCGCTCTTGGCAGCCAGCAAAATCGGCAGGTTAGCGTCGGCGTTCTTCCATGCATCCAGCAGGGCGCGATACTGTTGGCGCGCCTCGGCGGTCTTCTTTTCCAGCGCCAGCACGCGGGCCAGGCGCAGGTGCGCCAGCGCATAACTGGGAGAGATTGGGTCGATGCCCTGGTTGCCAAGAATTTGCCGGTAGTCGGCCTCGGCGGCGTCCAGCATTCCCGCCTCTGCCTCAGCCTCAGCGCGCAGCGTGGGAATCTGATAATCCAGCCATTGATAGGTGCGCGCCGGTTCGAGCGTTGCAATCGCGTCGGCGGGCTTGTGTTCCCGCAGAGCAAGAGCCGCGCGCAGTACCGGCAGATGATGGTAGAGCAGGATGGTATTCTTGCCGGGCTTCGCCTCGGTCTGCGCCTCAAACTGCCGGGCTGCCGCCGCGTCGCCGCTCTCTGCCTCAAGAATCGCCTGCATTCCGGGGTCTGCCGGGTCTCCCTTGATCTGCTTGAGCAGCAGCGCGGCCTGGGCAGGCTGCGCCAGATCGATGGCCGCCGCGGCCAGATCGGCCAGCGCCTCATCGGCCATATCCGTATCGCCGCCGTGCAGCGCCTCTGCGTGGGCGCGGTTGAAGATTTCGATTGCCGCGCGCAGTTTGCCGCAGGCCGCGGCTGCCTTGCCCAGATCCAGCAGCGCGGCAGCGGCCTGGCCGTGGCTTATCCCCCATTGGCCTTCCGGGTCGATGCGGGCAGAGTCCTGGGTGGCATAGGCAATCTGATAAAGAATGCTGTGAATCTCCCACGTGTCCTTGCCGTCCGCAATGGCCGCGCTGGCAATGCGGCGCGCATCGATAAACCGTCCCGCGGCCTTGTAGGCATTGGCCAGAACAATATCCACATAACTGGAGTGGGGATTGATGCGGAAGGCCTGTTCGCCGGCCGTAACCGCCTTGTCGTACTCGCCCAGTTGCGTGTATTGATTGCTCAGATTGCCCCAGCCTATCTCATAGTTGGGATAAACCCGCGTCATCACCATCAGGCTGAGAATGGCCTCTTCAAGGTCGTGATCGTAGCCGGTGTGATAGCTGATCTCAATCTGCAGGCGCTCCCGTTCCGTGGCGCGATCGCGCAAGTCGAAGCCCTTTTTGAAGTACTCGGAAGCTTGCGCAAAATCTCCCTGGTTGGAGTAGGCCGCGCCCAGCGAGGCATAGGCCGCGGCAAAGCCGGGATCGAGCGCAATCGCCTGCTCCAACAGTTGCTGCGTGCCCTTCCAGTCGCCATGCTCGAAGCGCTCGGTGGCTTGCGTATAATCGCGCAGCGCCTCAAGCGAGGGCGTAGTCGCCTGCGCAATCGGCGTCTGGAAGCGCTCCAGCGTGGTGGCAGATTCGCCCAACTGCTTGCGAACCTTGCCGGCGGCCTCATCCAGCGCGCGCAGAACTTCTTCCTTGGAATTGGCTTCGGCCTTGTAGGCGGCAATCGGCTTGCCGCTCACGCAGCCCTCGGCGGAAAGGGTCAGCAGATACTTGCTGCCCAGGCTGGCGATGGCCCCATGCAGCACGGCCTGCGCATTGTTGCGCTCACAAATTTCGCGCGCCAGTTCAGGCGTAAGCGGCTCGTCCTTTTTGCGCTGCATCTGCGCCAGCGTCCGCTTGATCTTCTGCCGGCTCAGCAGATTTAAAAACGGCGACTGCTGCAAGTCGATCTCCAGCGCGCGGCCCAGCGTGTGATCGAAGTTGGCGTCGCCGGTGTCGTTGATAAAGTCCGCAACAACAATATCGCTCACTTGCGGCGGCGGAGAAAAATGTCTCCTCAAAATCCAGACAGCCAGAGCCAGCAGTACGCACGCCAGCAGTGCTCCTGCCGTCCAGAACCAGACTTTCAGGCGGC
Organism: uncultured Occallatibacter sp.; assembly: GCA_964509755.1. Taxonomy (GTDB): domain Bacteria; phylum Acidobacteriota; class Terriglobia; order Terriglobales; family Acidobacteriaceae; genus Telmatobacter. Next base: position 65,642 of record CAZDYU010000002.1, read on the forward strand.
GCGATTTCGTCCCCGTGAGCAGCCGCGGCGAGTCAGGCACCTCCTCATAGACGATTCGGGTGCGCTCCCGCACGCGATGAAGAATCACTTCATCTGGAAGATCGCCTGGCAGACCGCCGGAGTGCTCCGCAAGTTGAGCCTCCGTAGTTTGCTCGGCCTGCACATGAGTTTCACGCACCGGGGCCGCAAGCACCGGGGCCGCAAATTGATAGCCGCGGCCGGGAATGGTCACGATCAGGCTGGATTGCCCGCCCAGCGCCTTGCGCAGCATCGAGATGTGCTGGGCCAGGTTGCTCTCTTCCACAAAGGAGTCAGGCCAGACAGCCCGCAGCAACTCATCCTTTGTAACTGCCCGCATCGGGTTCAAAACCAGGAAGGTAAGTACGTCGAAGGCCTTTGGCGTGAGAAAAATCGCCTCTCCATTGAGCGACAGCACACGCCGCGAGGGGTCCAGCTCATAACCCTCGAAGCTATATAACTCATGCGTGCTCAATGGCATAAATCGCTTTCATAACAATTGAGAAGTATTCAGGCCGAAATTCAAGACGTTCTGGCTCCATTTGAGTTCTAGTGGGAACGGTAGCAGGTTGCCGAACGCCAACTGATGGAGAGTCTTTTCATGGACATTTTACGCCGCCGCGTTCCGGCACAGGAAGAAAACATCAAGGAAAAAACCGGCGAGGGCAAAGCCGTCCGGCGCGTCGAGATCACTGTCGAGCGGGAGACCATCACCATGCTCGTGCGCCGGCCAGCCACGGAGAATCAGAATCGGCCATCCACGGATGATCTTCCGGTTAGAGAGATTGACGGGTTGGAAGCTGGTTTGCTTCCGCCGCCCATTGGACCAACAGAAAAAGGAGAGAGTCAATGATCACCAAGAGGAGATTGATGGAAGTGAGCAACGATCTGCGGGGACGGCGCATTTGGCTTACCGCGTCTCTGTGCGCGACGTACGTATTGGCGCTCGCCTACATAGGAAAAATCGAAAAATCGAAGGGAATGCGTTAGGCCGGCGTTTTGCCGCTGGGCGCCCCATCCTTTCCGTATTCTATGCGGAAAAAATGGGGATACCGCCGCTCAATTTTCAGGCCGGATCAATCGACCCTGGTAAAAGCGCCAAGTTTTCAAGCGAAAATCCCAAAAATCATACATAGGAAGCTAAAGCCCAGCGTTGATAAAAAGCCTTCGGGAACTCTTCTGACCCCAATTGCGTAAACTGAAATTGGAGAGACACGGAGCAAGCGCCCTCATGAAGAAAATTCTTTTGATTATTCTCGCCGTCGTGGTGGTCGTCGCGGTTGTGGCGTTGTTCATCTATCGCCAGCAGGCCGGCTACACCAAAGTCCTGACCGCCAAGATCGCGCGCCAGGAGCTGACTACCGTCGTCAGCGGAACCGGCCAGATCAAGCCCAAGACCTACGTCAACGTGGGCGCAACCTCCTTTGGCCGCATTACCCACCTTCTTGTTAAGGAGGGCGATCACGTCACCAAGGGCCAGGTCATCGCCACCGTTGAGAGCGTGCAGCCGGAGGCCAACGTCGACGCCCAGAAGGCCACCATCGACGCCGCCAAAACCGACATCGCCTCCTACATTGCCGCCGAAAAGACCGCCGAGGCCAACGTCGAGCACGCCAAGGCCGACCTCGAACAGAAGCGCCTCGACTGGGAGCGCGCCCAGGGCCTTTACGCCGCCGGCATCCTCGCCAAGCAGGATTATGACGCCAAAAAAGCCGCTTACGATACTGACGTCGCATCGCTCGACCAGGCCGTTGCAGGCCGCAACCAGGCCAAGGCGCAGACCGATTCCGCCCGCGGCCATCTGCAAACCCAGGTCGCCACGCTGCGCTTCAATCAGGACGCCCTCAACAAGACCGTCTCCACCGCGCCCTTTGACGGCATCGTAACCAATCTTCCCGTCCGCGAGGGCGAGACCGTCGTCGTCGGCATTCAGAATGCCGAAGGCTCCACGCTGATGACCCTTGCTGACATGAGCGTCATCACCGCCGAGGTCAAGGTCGATGAGACAGACATCGTCAACATCGTCGCCGGCCAGACTGCCGACGTGACCGTGGACGCGCTGCCCGGCAAGGTCTTCAAAGGCCACGTAACGCTGGCCGGCGATCAGGCCCTGCTCCGCTCCACCGGCGTTGCCACTTCTCAGTCCACCACCGGCACTGAAGAGGCCAAGGACTTCAAAGTCGTCATCACGCTCGACACGCCCACCAGCGACCTGCGTCCCGGCCTCAGCGTCACAGCCAAGATCACTACGGCGCGCAAGGAGAACGTCCTCTCGCTGCCCATCCAGGCGCTCACCATGCACAACCCAGACGACGACAAGGACAAGAGCAAGGTGCAGGCCGCGGCCAGTTCATCCAGCGCCGCCAAGAGCGTCTCCACGCAGGGCGTATTTGTGGTCGCCAAGGATAAGAACGGCAAGCTGCGCGCCAAGTTTGTTCCCGTCACCACCGGCATCACCGGCGCAACCGACATCGAAGCGACCAGCGGGATTGGCGAGGGCGATGAGATCGTCATCGGCCCTTACAAAACCCTGCGCGTCCTCAAAGACAACGCCTTGGTCAAACGCGACACCGCCAAGCCCGCCGCAACCACTGGCAGTAGTTCTTAGTTCAACGGTTGCAGACAGACGATTCCGGAGGGAGCAGGGGGCTTTAGCCCCCTGAATAAGATCGAATTAAGGTGGCCTTCAGGCCCGGGCCGTTCCTCTGTTCTGGATGATGAAAATGTAGTATTGGCAAGCTCTGATCCGCAGGTTTTGTATCACTTGCCCACCGGGTCCGCCGGCCCGCGTAGGGTGAAACGGGCTTCTTTCTCCCGGCAGGGAGAAAACGAAAATAGCCCAGGGGAAGCGTAGCGCACCCCGGGGATAGCGTTGAACAAAGACCTTTCGTCCCGTAGGGACGGAACGAAAACTCGGGCTTTAGTCCCTGCGGTATGCTTTTCTTGGAACCGGTCTTATGATTTCCCTTTCCCCGCTGCCCTTTTCGGCCGCGGCTTGTCAAAGCTGTAAATGATGAGGATGACACTCGTATGGCTCTAATCGATACCACCACCGAAACCGTCGAACAGCCCATGACTCCGCAACACGGCGACATGATCGTAGTCGAGGATCTATGGCGCACCTACGACATGGGCTCCGAGCAGCAGGTGCAGGCGTTGCGCGGCGTCTCGCTGCGCATCAAGAATAACGAGTACGTCGCCATCATGGGTCCATCCGGCTCCGGCAAGTCCACGCTGATGAATCTGATCGGCTGCCTTGACACGCCCTCCAGGGGCCGCTACTGGCTCAACGGACAGTTGGTCAGCGAGCTTGACGACGACCAGCTCGCGCGCATCCGCAACAAGGAGATCGGCTTCGTCTTCCAAACCTTCAACCTGCTGGCCCGCGCCACCGCCCTGCACAACGTCGAGTTGCCGCTCATCTATAGCGGCATCCCAGCCGCCGAGCGCATTGAGCGCGCCAAGCAGTCCCTGGCCAGCGTCGGCCTTGAAGAGCGCATGATGCACAAGCCCAACGAGCTCTCCGGCGGCCAGCGCCAGCGCGTCGCCATCGCCCGCGCCCTGGTCAACCGGCCCTCCATCATCCTCGCCGACGAGCCCACCGGCAACCTCGACTCCAAAACCGGCCTCGAGATCATGGCGCTCTTCGATACCCTCCACGCCAACGGCAACACCATCGTGCTCGTCACTCATGAGCCTGACATCGCCGAGTACGCGCATCGCGTCGTCCACATCCGCGACGGCCAGATCTACTCCGACGAGCCCTCCAAGCGCTTCCGCTAAAAGTGCAAGCCCGTCGCCCGCGCCGTATGCGCAATGGTCATTAGCCCCGCGTTTCAACGCGGGGTTGGCGAATCCACTAGTTCCCCCGGAGTCCCGTCGGGACGGCGCTCTGCTTTGCGCCCAACTCACATACATTTCCTCGCAATCCCGCAAACCAAATCGAACGAATAGAATAGTTTCTTGCCGGGGATAAAAATGAAAACCACTTCCTTCGTCCTGAAATCTTCCGCAATCCTCCTGCTCCCTCTAGCCCTAGGTCTTTTCCCGCCATCCCGCGCGCAGAACAATGCCCCCACCGCGCAGACCGACTCCGGCCAACTCCGTGGCGCGGCCCGCCCCGGCGGCGGAGCCGAGTTCCTCGCCATTCCCTACGCCCAGCCCCCCGTCGGCGACCTGCGCTGGAAGGCCCCTCAGCCCGCCATTCCTTGGACCGGCATTCGCGACGCAAAAGCCTTCGGCGCTCCCTGTGCCCAGCCCCTGCTCGGCGGCGATTGGAACAAGTACGACGCCAAGCTCAGCCAGGAAGACTGCCTTTATCTGAACGTCATCACGCCGGTCTGGCCGCCCCAGTCTTCATTGCCCGTGATGCTCTGGCTGCACGGCGGCGGCAATGAAGGCGGCTCGGCCTCCAGCGATCTCTATAAAGATGGAACCCTGATCAATCACGGCGTCCTGCTCGTCACCGTCAACTACCGCCTCGGCATCTTCGGCTTCTTCTCCCATCCCGCGCTCACCGCTGAGTCCCCGCATCAAGCCTCGGGCAACTACGGGCTCATGGATCAGATTCTCGCCCTGCAATGGGTGCGCCAGAACATCGCCCGCTTCGGCGGCGATCCCAACAACATCACCCTCTTTGGACAATCCGCGGGCAGCCAGGACACTGGCATTCTCATGACCTCCGCGCTCTCCAAGGGTCTTTTTCAGCGCGCCATCGCAGAGAGCAGTTCTGCCTTCAACCCGCCGCTGAAGCCGCTGGACGAGGCTGAAGCCCAGGGCGCAATCTTCGCCACCACGCTCAAGGCTCCCGTCGGCGGCGCCGCTCTGAAATACCTTCGCCAGCTATCCGTGCGGGATCTCTTTGCCGCCCGCGCCAGCCTGAATCCGCGTCCCATCTTTGGTCCGGTGGTCGATGGCTGGGTCGTCACCCAATCGCCCGCCGCCGTCTTTCAATCCGGCCGCGAGTCCGCGATTCCACTGCTCATTGGCGTCACCGCACGCGAGTTCGGCGCGCAGACTTTCGGTACCCCCACCGCGCCCGACGAATTGCGCAAGGTCATCGCAGATGCTACTGGCAGCTTCGCTCCCCAGGCCCTTGCCGCCTACGGCCTGGCCGATGGAGGCGCGGGCGCGAGCGACCCCTTGCATGGTTCGGCCGCCGACCAGTGGACCGCCGACCTCTATTTCCGCTGCCCCGCCGTGACCCAGGCGGAATGGCACAGCGCGGCCCATCATCCCACCTGGGAGTACGAATTCGCCCACGCCATTCCAGGGCAGGAAGCGCAGGGAGCCGTCCACTCCTCTGACCTGCCCTACGTCTTCGGATACTTCCCAAAACAAGGCAACATCGCCGGAAGCTTTACCGATACTGACATCAAACTCGCCGGCCTGATCGAAAGTTACTGGACCAACTTCGCCAAGACCGGCAACCCCAACTCCGCCGCGCTCCCCGTCTGGCCGCGGCTAGGCGCATCGCGCAACTTCATCCAGTTCTCGCAAGACGGCAAGGTCGTCCCATCCACCCGCCTGCGCGCCGCGCAATGCGCCTCCTACCGCCAGACGCTCCAAGAGCACATCAAGCAATCAAAGTAAACAAGCCAGTCGCTCCGCATTCCAGAAACCATCGAAATAATCTAAGCTGAAATCAGCATGAAAGAATCTGCCGTTCTGCTCATCGACTGCCCGGACCGCCGTGGCCTGGTGGCGCGCGTCTCCAATCTGCTTTACCAGCATGGAGCCAACATCCTCCACGCCGACCAGCATCAGGACCACGCGCTCGGCCTCTTCTTCATGCGCGTCGAGTTCGCGCTCAACGGCGCGGGAGAAGACTCCACCACTCTCGCCGCCAATCCCGCGCCCTTCGACCTTGAAGCCTTCAAGGCAGCCTTCGCGCCGCTGGCCGACGAGCTGGGAATGCAATGGCACTTGACCTCCAGCAATCGCCGCCCCAGAGTCGCGCTCTTCTGCTCGCAGTATTTGCACTGCATGGCAGACCTGCTCCATCGCTGGCGCACCGGCGAGCTGCTCTGCCAGATTCCCGTCATCGTCTCCAACCACAGAGCGGTAGAAAATCTCGCCGCCTTCTACGGCATCCCCTTCGAGTACATTCCCCAGACCTCGGCCACGCGCGCTGAGGCTGAGGCCCAGCAGCTCGACTTGCTTGCCGCCAAAGATGTCGATCTAGTGGTGCTGGCGCGCTATATGCAGATTCTCACTCCGGCTTTCATCGCCCGCTACCCAGCCTCCATCATCAACGTGCATCACTCGTTTCTGCCCGCCTTCATCGGCGCCAAGCCCTACCATGCCGCCCACGCCCGCGGCGTAAAACTCATCGGCGCAACCAGCCACTATGTCACCGAGGTTCTGGACGACGGTCCCATCATCGAGCAGGACGTAGCCCGCATCTCGCACCGCGATCAAGTAGAAGATTTAGTCGCCCGCGGCCGCGACCTCGAGCGCGTAGTCCTCTCCCGCGCCGTCCGCTGGCACCTGGACCGCCGCATCCTCTGCTACGGAAACAAAACCGTTGTCTTCGATTGAGGCAGGGACTAGGGACCGGGGACTGAGGGACTACGGAACAGGGAACAGCGCGCTGTCGGGCGGTGGTGGGCGGATTTGCGGGCTTCGACCTTTTATCTCATGACCTTTGCCGTGCCCCATGATAGATGTGCAGAACCTCCACGGAATCGCCCTTGAGCCGATATACAACGATGTAAGGAAGGCGGGCGATTACCAGTTCGCGCGTTCCTTCTTCACGCCCGATGCGGCCACGATGGGGCATGGATCGCAAGGTGGAGATCGCCGAGTAGATTTCACGGATTGTGGTTTGGAGGAAGCCGGGGAGGTTCTCTGCTAGATAATCGGCGATAGCTTCCAGATCGCCGGCCGCGGCGGGTGTCCAGCGAAGCCGCATCAGATGCTCAGCATCCGCTCGACTCGGGCGTCCATCTCGGCCTCTTCAATGAAGAGGCCCCGGTCGGCCTGGTCGATGCCTTGGCGCACAGCGGCGCGAAAACGCGCATCGTAGTCGATCAGGCGCAGCGCAGCGTCCTGCACAAGCCGGGCCGGGTTCACACCCTCAATGCTCGCCATCTGCGCCAACAGCGCTTCCTGCTCGGGAGTGAATTGGACTTCCATATGGAAAAGTGTTGCAGCAGACGGGTGCGATGTCAAGGGCAGGGAGCCTGTTCGTACTCTCCGCGAGCATGGTCCTGCGCGTCCCTGTTCCCTGTTCCTTGAGTTAGAATCGACCTAAGATGAAGTGTCCCTATTGCGGCTTCGGGCAAGATCGAGTCGTCGATTCGCGAGAGAGCAAGGAAGCCGACTCGATTCGGCGGCGGCGGGAGTGCGAGCGCTGCAATCGCCGCTTCACCACCTACGAGCGCATCGACGAAATCCCCTACATGGTCGTCAAAAAAGACGGCCGCCGCGAGCGCTTTGATCGCCAGAAAGTCCTGAACGGCCTCTTGCGCGCCTGCGAGAAGCGTCCCGTCCCCCTGGCCCAACTCGCGGCCATCGTCGATGCGGCAGAGACCTATCTGATGGACGCCCCCGAGCGCGAGCGCACCACCCCCGAAATCGGCGAGCTGATCATGGAGCACCTCAAGGGCCTCGACACCGTAGCCTACATCCGCTTCGCCTCCGTCTATCGCGATTTCAAGGATGTGCGCGAGTTCAAAGAAGAGCTGGAAGGGCTGCTGGGCAGCCGCGCTGGGAACAAATCAAAGAAGTAGTGCGTAGGACTCCTTGACCTTCGGCCCGCGATTGAAAGCTGAAGAAAAAAGGAAGTTTTATGGTATCTACCGGCACGCATATTTCCACACAAAGCTTCAGAACCAGCAAGCGGGCCGCTTGGCTTTCCATAGCCGGCGCTATCTTCGGGATGCTCGCCGGGGTAGTTGTTGCGCTGAACCTATTCGCTTTGGCGCTGCGGCTGATCCAACCGGTCTACTCTTCGGCTCACCCTCGCAGCGCGCAGCAATTAGCGATGCTGTTCGCGACCGGATCGGGCGCCGGAGAATTGCTTTTGTTGATTGTCTTGTGGCTGATTCTGCGGAGAAAGAACGATTCATTCGGACGGCTTGGGCTCTGGAAAAGCTCCCCCTGGATCGGCTGGCTCGCCGGTTTAGCCGTCGCCGTCTACTACGTCGTTTACGCTGTTGTGGGCTTTCACACGGGCCCAGCGCACCTTCCGCTCGCAAGGATTCTCTTTGAGCCAAGCCTGTTTCATATCTATACCGCCCTGGTATTGGGATTGAGCGCCGGGCTGTGCGAGGAGGTCGTTTTTCGTGGGTATCTGATGACACGGCTGGCAGACGCCGGATACGGCTGGATCGTGCAAGTGATCGCGTCCGGTGCGCTCTTTGGGCTGGCGCACGGCCTCTACGGATTCAGCCAGGGCTTGAGCAACGGGCTCGATATTGTCTCCCATACGGCGCTTTTGGGGGCTCTCTTTGCCGGTGTGTATCTGCTTTCACGGCGCAGCCTGATGCCATGCATTCTTTGTCATTTTCTGAATGACGCCATCGTGCTTCCCTGGGTTTTTCTCCAGATGTTCCATGCGCGGTAGAAAAGGGAATGGAGTTGGAGACCGGCGAGCGCCGAAATGTGGAAATAAGCCCCGAGGCACTGGAAGCAATCTCTCAATACTCGGCCACCTTTGACATCGCATATTGGCCTGCGGCATTTTTGGTCATGGCTTTCCTGCTTTTTTGCGCCGTGTTCAAGGCCTGCATGTAATAGAATCGCTGAACAGAATGCACTTTGGGCCTAGCCGCCTCCTCCGTGCTTCTGTTCAGTATTCATATTCATCGAGGTCATCCATGACAGAAGCAACAACCCACAAAGTAACCCTCATCCCCGGCGACGGCATCGGTCCTGAAGTAACCCAGGCCGTCCTCCGCATCCTTGAAGCCACCGGCGTTAAATTCGAATGGGAGCGCTTTGCCGCCGGCGCTGAGGCCTTCGAGATCTTCGGCGAGTACATTCCCGCGGCGCTCTATGAATCCATCGAGCGCAACGGCGTGGCCCTGAAAGGGCCTGTCACCACGCCCATCGGCGGCGGCTTCAAGAGCATCAACGTGACGCTGCGCAAAAAATTCGACCTCTTCGCCAACTTCCGCCCCGTCAAGAATCTTCCCGGCCTTGAAACCAAATGGCCCGGCGTCGATCTCATCATCGTGCGTGAAAATACCGAGGGCGAGTACGTCGGCCTGGAGCATGAGGTCGTTCCCGGCGTCGTCGAAAGCATCAAGGTCATTACGGAAAAAGGCTCGACCCGCATTGCCAAATTCGCCTTCGAATACGCGCGCAAGCAGGGCCGCAAGAAGATTCACTCCGTGCACAAAGCCAACATCATGAAGCTGTCGGATGGCCTCTTTCTGCGCTGTGCCCGCAAGGTAGCCGAGGGCTTCCCAGACGTCATCTACGCCGAGCACCTCATCGACAACACCTGCATGCAACTGGTGATGAATCCCTGGCAGTATGATACCTTGCTGCTTGAAAATCTTTATGGCGACATTGTCAGCGATCTCTGCGCCGGCCTGGTGGGCGGCCTGGGCCTTGTTCCCGGCGCAAACCTCGGCCTCAACTGCGCCATCTTTGAAGCGGTACATGGCTCGGCTCCAGACATTGCCGGCAAGAACGTCGCCAACCCCACCGCGCTGCTGCAATCCGCGGTGCTCATGCTGCGCCATCTCGACGAGCAAGCCGCGGCCGACAAGGTGCAGAGCGCGCTAGAGACGGTCTACGCCGAGCGCAAATCTCTCACCCGCGACGTAGGCGGCACCGCCGGCACCAGCCAATTCGCCGACGCCGTATTGGCGGCAATGCCCTAGCGGTCTGTTTCACGCAGATGATTGTTTATCCGCGATGAAGGGCACGGGCTTTGGCCCGTACATTAAGCACAGATGATTGTTTATTCGCGATGAAGGGCACGGGCTTTAGCCTGTACATTAAGCACAGATGATTGTTTATTCGCGATGAAGGGTACGGGCTTTACAGGCTGCGGAAAAACTCCTCGCGAGGCAATTCTCGAAGGCTTTGTAACCAGGGCACGACTTTAGTCGGGCCGATAAAGCCAATCATATCAACGTTGGGCTTTAGCCCCTGCTACGCTCAATCGTGATTGCAACTTCCGAATCGCCCTTTTTCCGCAGCCTGTTTACCCCGTACATTAAGCTGGCAAAAAGTAACGGGCTTTAGCCCCCAAGGGAATGCGCGGTTCCTCAGCGTTGATTTTCAAAAGCATTAAGATGGACACAATTACCGAGAAACCAAACTAGCCCGCCCCCTCCAGCTTGCGCAGCACCGTAACCACGCCCTCGGTAAAGCCGGTCTCCTGATTCAGAATCGGCGACGCGCCAATCTCCACGCAGACTTCGCGGTTCTCGCGGTCCAGCAGCGTCGCCACGCCGTGGCAGTGGCCCTCCAGCGCATTGGTAAAGTTGAACTCCGTTCGCTGGCCGCAGCGATAGGCCAGCACCGGCAGCGCCTCATCGACCATGGTGCCGATCAGCTCCTCGGCCTGCCAGCCCAGCAGCTCCTCGGCCGCCGGATTCAGGTTGCGGACAAAGCCCAGCGCGTCGGTCACTATCACAGCTGCTGAAAGCGCGGCCAGCACGCTCTTCAGCCAAACCCTTTCGCGCTGCGCCTCTTCGTACTCCTTGTGCGCCTCGGTCACATCAACCGTCACCACGCGCATCCCCGCCGGCTTGCCGCTGGCGTCGCGAATCACGTTGCGATGCACTTCATGAACGCGGTAATGCCCAGAGGCGGTAAAGAGCGAGCGCCGCGCCACCGGCGGATCCTCTCCCGTCTCCAGCGCAGTGGTAAAACTGGCGCGGCTCATCTCCTGTTCTTCAGCCGGCATCAACTTCCACGCCACCTTGCCAATCAACTCACCCGCATGGCTGGAGTGCAGCGAGCGCGTCAGTCGGTTGGCGCGGACAATCGCTCCCTGGCCATCCATCTCCACGTAGGCCACCGGCAGTTCCTCAAGCGAGTCGATCAGGGCCGGATCGGAATGGACGCTGCTCTGCGCGGGAATGGTTCCCGTGATCTCGTTCATTGTCATCACCTTTTTTTAACGGCTGGCAGTGAAAGTTTGTAAAGCTCGGCCGCGTTTTTGAAGCGGTCGAGCGCAATCAATTCGAAGGAAAAAGGAATGCGCAGCATGATCGAGCGCCCGCCGATATTCACATTGATGTCGGTGTTCTTTGAAGCGATCCTGTTCAGCTCCGCGGTTACCAGATGCTCGTTGGGCCGGTGCAGAAGAATCGCCACCAGCGACGAGTCGCTCCAGTGAAAGATCGCATCGTCGCCGTCGAGGCTGGCGGTCAAAAATGCCGAGACGGCCATCAGGCAATCCTCCACAGCCTCCACGCCAAAGCGCCGGCTCACCATCTCCAGGCAGCTAAGCCGGAAGATCACCACAAAGCCCGTCAGCCCGCGGTCCAGCACCTTTTGCAAATGCTCCACCGCCGCGCCGCCGCCCAATAGGCCGGCCGCATTGTCGTTGGCCGTCGATGTGTCAGCCACGTTCAGCGACGAGATCTGCACCGCCTCCTCGCCCGCCGTGCGCAGCGCCAGAAAGGCCTCCACCACGCCGCGATACTCCCGAATTTGCTCGGCCGTCGTAATCTGATCGATGCTGTCTGTCAGCGGAAGCGCCACCGGAGAATCGGCCTTGACGCCCAGCGCCGCCAGCAGCTCGCGCGCCAGCTTCGCCGTCAACCCGCGCCAGTTCTTTTGCCGTTCGAAGAGCGCCTCTTCCACCCCGTGGCGATAATTCTCAAACTCATGCAGAATCGCGTTGACCACCAACTGCCGATTCGAGTTCTCCATGCGGTCGGGAATCTGCAACGCCATCCTGGCAGCCGTGCCGCGAAACTCGGAATATGTCTTGGGGTCAATGCGCGGCATGGCCTCGGCCACGCCCTCTACCAGCGCCGTCATGCACAACGCCGTATTGTCGACGGCCTCTTCCCCATCGGCCCCAGGCTGGGTCTTGCCCCATCCGGTCATTTGCCTCAGGTTCATCGCAGATACTCCCGATTGCTTTGATCGGCAATAAAAAGAAATTCATTACTTCCCGCCACTCGCGAAGTAATCGAATCCTGGGGATTGGACTCCATGCGGATGATGGACCTTTGAACTGCACGGATGCCGGAGAACCATCTCTCAGACTCACCAGGCCTTTGCCTCTTGCGGCAGCAGCTTGTAAAGATCGTCGCCGGCGCGCAGCCAGTTGACGGGGGTCATCTCGAATGTCAGCGGAACCCTCACCATCACCGCGTGGTCGCCCGTCCGGATCGTTATATCGCGATTGCTGTTGATGATCCGCTGCACTGCCGACGTCATCACCTGCTGCGAAGCCGGGCTTTGCAGTATCGCCACCAGCGAGGAGTCGCTCCAATGGAAAATTGCGTCGTCGCTGCGCAGTTGGCTGGTCAGAAAAGCCGCAACGGTCATCAGGCTGTCCTGAACGGCCTCCTCGCCAAACCGCTCTCCGATCAGGTTCATGCAGCCAAGCCGGAAAAACACTACGTATCCCTGAAGGCCCTTGTCGATGATTTTTCCCATGTGCTCCACGGCCGAATCCTTGCCGCGCAGCCCGGCCGCATTGTGGTTGGCGGCGGTGCCGTCAGCCGCTTCCGGCGGCGAAATCCGCGCTCTTGGATTATTTGTGGCTCCAACGCGAAGAAAGTCAGTGAGCAGAATGCGAAAAGTTTGTGTCTCGGCGCCAGTCAACAGGCTTCCAGCACGCTTCACCAGCGGAGCTGCCTCGGCCGAGTTGGGATCGATATTCATCAGCCCGAAGAGATAGCGGAGCACCATCGACATCAGGTCTCTCCACCCCACGCGCCGCTCCTGGAACTCATCGTCGAGAGTTCTGCGATAACGCTCGAATTCGTGGATGATCTCCTGCACGATTGCCAGTTTGTCGTCTTCTGGGAGCCGGTCCGGTAGATTGAACGCCAGCTTGCTCACGCTGGCGCGAAACTCCTTGTAGGTTTCGGCGTCGAATTCCGGCATATTCATGGCGGCGCCCTCTGCCAGCAGCGTCAGGCACCTTCCCGCATTGCCGTCGGTATTCTCCCCGCTGGCCGCGGATTCCGGCTTGTCATGCCCTTTCTTCTGGCCCCGGTTCATCGCGAATTCTCCCGATTCTTTCCATCGGCCAAAATCTTCGTTACCCGCATGAAATCCAGACAGCCGCGAAGGGATTACCGGATGAGTTTCCCGGATTTACAGCCTTTCCCAATCTGGTTTTCCCCTCCGCGCCGATCTTGCCGGCAACGCATCCCTCCACCGGCCCCGTCCTCCTGTACACTGGATAGTTGAAAGTTATGAAAAACAAATACCCAATCGGCATTCTCGGCGCCACCGGCATGGTTGGCCAACGCTACATCCAACTCCTCGAAAACCATCCCTGGTTTGAGATCACCTGGCTGGCGGCCAGCGACCGCTCCAGCGGCAAAACGTATGGCGAAGCCGCCAAGTGGCGTCTGGATTTTCCGCTGCCCGAGCGCATCGCCAAGATGATCGTCTCGCCGGCCGAGCCGGAAGCCGCGGCCGCCGCTGGTCAGCCCGCGCCCAGAATCGTCTTTAGCTCCATCGATTCGCCCATCGCCCGCGAGCTCGAGCCCCGCTTTGCCGCCGCCGGCCACGCCGTCATCTCCAACTCCAGCGCCTTCCGCATGGCGCCCAACGTTCCTCTGGTGCTGCCTGAGGTCAACGCCGGCCACCTGCATCTGATCGAGGAGCAATCCTGGCGCAAGCAGTCGGGCGGCTATATCGTCACCAACTCCAACTGCACGGTGATGGGCCCGGTGCTGGCGCTCAAGCCGCTTCAGGACCGCTTCGGCGTCACTCAGATCTTTGCCACCTCCATGCAGGCCGTCAGCGGCGCGGGCTATCCCGGCGTGCCCTCGATGGACATTCTCGACAACGTCATTCCCTTCATCAGCAGCGAAGAAGAGAAGATGGAAGAAGAGCTGCTCAAGCTGCTGGGCAAGCTGGAAGGCAATGTCGTCACGCCTCTCGCTGCGCGCATGAGCGCCAGTTGCAATCGCGTCGCGGTGGTTGACGGCCACACCGTCTGCGTCTCCATCAAGCTGGCCAAGCCGGCAACGCGCGAAGAGATGCTTGCCGCCTGGGCGGAATTTAGGCCGTTGGCTGGGCAAGCTCTGCCCACAGCTCCCGATCAGCCCGTGCAGTATGCGCCGCAGCCCGACCGTCCCCAGCCCCGCCTGGACCGCAATCGCGGCAATGGCATGGCGGTGACAGTGGGCCGCCTGCGTCCCTGCGGCCTGCTCGATTGGAAGTTCGTCGTCCTCTCCCACAACACCGTTCGCGGCGCTGCCGGAGCCACCATCCTCAACGCCGAGCTGCTCGCCAGCCTAGGAAAACTTGGGCCTTCCGCTCCACCTGACAGGTCAGGATCGCTTCAGCGGAAAAAGGCTATCGAGATTGGAGATGCCATTGCAAGCGCAGTGAGCCATTTCGAAGTTGGGGGGTAGAATGATGGGATTGCCAAGTCCCGCATCCGGGATCTGGGAATCCACGAACCTCGATAGTAGGCGTCTTGAAAGGGCACGGCTTTAACCAGCAATCCGAATCGATGAGTGAGTGATTTTCAGGAAAGTGGATGTTTTGAAAGGGCACGGCTTTAGCCGTGCCGCAAATATTGCCGAATCAAGTGGGCTTTAGCCCCTGAGGGAACAAGAATGCGCGAATGGCACTTATTCAAAGCTTTCTTGCAACGAAAAGCTACTTATGGTCAGAAGAAAACTGTTAGCTGTTAGCTGTAAGCTGTTAGCTGCACTTAGGACACTCGCATGAGTCTCGTAGTCATGAAGTTTGGCGGCACGTCGGTGGAAGATCCGGCGGCCATCGGTCGCACCGCGGCCATCGTAGCCGGGCGCGTGGCGCTGGGCAAGCAGCCTGTCGTCGTCGTCAGCGCCATGGCCAAGGTCACAGACCAGCTCTTGCGCGCGGCGGCTGCCGCGGCTGAGGGTGACCGCACCGGCGCTTTGGCCATCAGCTCGCGCCTCCGCGCCCGCCATCGCGATACCGCCGCCGCCCTGGTCAAGAATCAGGCTGACGCCGCCGCATTAATCACCGTCATCGATGAAAAATTCGACTCTCTCGATGAGATTTTGCGCGGCCTTGCAGCCATCCTTGAACTCACCCCGCGCATTAGCGATCTCATCGTCAGCTACGGCGAGCGCCTCTCCAGCCGCATCGTCGCCGCCGCCTTCCGGGAACTGGGCATCAATGCCGCTCACGTGGACGCGCGCGAGGTCATCATCACCGACTCGAACTTTCAGAAGGCCGTGCCGCAGGACGAGCTTATTGAAGCCCGCGCCGCCCAGAAGCTCCGTCCGCTCACCGATGCCGGCAAGGTTCCCGTCATGGGCGGCTTCATCGCGTCGAACGAGGCCGGCATCACCACCACCCTGGGCCGCGGCGGTTCGGACTTTACCGGCGCACTGGTCGGCGGCGCGCTCTCGGCTGAGGCTATCGAGATCTGGACTGACGTGGACGGCATCCTCACCGCCGACCCGCGCGTCGTTCCCGATGCGCTGCGCGTCAAAATCATCAGCTTTGAAGAGGCCGCCGAACTGGCTTACTTCGGCGCAAAAGTTCTGCATCCGGCCACCATTCTTCCGGCCGTCAAAAAGAATATTCCCGTGCTGGTGCTCAACAGCCGCAACGCCGCCTGCGAGGGCACGCGCATCACCTCGCTCGCCCCGCACTGCAAGAGTCCCTTCAAATCCATCGCCGTCAAAAAGAAGCTCAGCATCATCGATGTGGTGGCCAGCCGCATGTTGATGACGCACGGCTACATGAAAGAGATCTTCACCGTCTTCGACAAGCACAAGTGCGCCGTCGATATGGTCTCGACTTCGGAAGTCTCCGTCTCGCTCACCGTCGACTCGAACGACAACCTGCCCGCCCTGGCCGCCGACCTGAGCAAGCTGGCCGACGTGAAATACGAAGGCCGCAAGGCTCTGGTCTGCATGGTTGGTGACGACATCCGCGGCCAGAACGGCATCGCAGCCCAGGTCTTCAGCGCCATCCGCCACGTCAACGTGCGCATGATCTCGCAAGGCGCCAGCGAAATCAATATGAGTTTCATGATCGACGAAGACGACGCCGATGAAGCCGTCCGCAGCCTCCACGCCGCCTTCTTCCAAGACCCCGACCCGGCGATCTTTGACGTCGAAGGAAGGCGCAGTTGAGGTTCATCGTCAAGCTTCTATCCTTACTTTTGCCAATAAAAAACCTACAGCTTCTTCGGCCATTTGCGGCTTGTGTGGATCACGGAAAGAATCAGGATAACGTCGTCCACGACGCGATAAGGAATGATATAGGGAAGGCTTGGAACAACCAGTTCACGGGTTCCTTTTCGTCTTCCCGGCCGCCCGCTCTGCGGAAATCTTGTGAGTCGCAGTACAGCTTTCAAAACGGCGGCGGCCACCTTGGCGGCAGCATCAGGGCTGTCTTTGGAGATATATTCATGAATCGAAGCAAGGCTTTGGATTGCCGGTTCGCTGAAGCGATATCTCATAGCGGTGGAGGAAGCTCATGCTCCGTGCCCCAACTGCGAAGCCAGTCGAAGACCTTCTCCCCTGCAACGCTTCTACCCTCCTCGATAGCGGCAAGACCAGCATCAATCTCCTGGAGCTTCCATTCTTCATAGCCCTCTTCCACGGCAGACTCACCGGCCTGGCGCGGCATACGAAGAGAAAGGTCGCCGGCTGGGGACAGACTCCACTCGACAGGATCGCCGACGGATAGATTCGCGCGCCGCAGAAGCTCCTCTGGAATATCCACTGTAGCCGTGCCGCCAATGCAAGCAATCTGTGTGGCCATCATTTTCCCCTGCTGCTTTTCATGATACTCGCAGTTCGATTTTTACCCAAGCCCAAGCTAGAAGCCGTATCTCCAAAAACGAAGAGGCCAGAGACTTTCGTCTCCGGCCTCTCAATCACGGTGTACCCACAGCTTCCTGAACCACGCATCCACCCTTCCGGTCTTCTGTTGAGGCTCCGGGTTTCCCCGTTTCCTCGTCTTCCAACCGTGCCGGCGATGGTTCTTCGAGTCTCCCCGCGTCTGCCATCTTTCAGCGGTCCCTTGCAGCAAGCGCCCAGGTTTCCCCGGCCTCTCACTGTTCCAGTCCCACCGTTCCGACGCCTCTTCGGGTCTCCCCGAATCCGGCATCTTCCGGCTATGCTTCGGGCTCAGCTCTCAGGTCTTCGAGTCTTCCCGTTTCCAGGCCGCCCCGAAATCCCAATCCCTGCTCCTTCCGCTGCACCGGCGGCCGATCCTCCGAGCTTCCAGGTTTCCCCGGTTCTCAGGCTCTCGCACCTTCCGGCGCTCCCGGCGACTCAGCTCCGGGTTTCCCCGATGCCTTTTGTCCTCCGGCTTTGCCAGCGGCAAGTATCCAGGTTTCCCTGAACCCTCCCCTCCAGCTCCGCCGGCGATGCTTCTCCAGGTTTCCCCGAATTCGGCATCCTCCGGTTGTGCCGCCTCCGCGTCTTCGAGCGTCCCCGAATCCTGCTTCCACGGCTGGGTCGATGATGACTCCCCGGCTGGTCTCGAACTTTGCATCCTCGGTCCTAGGCCGCGGATGAATCTTCGTGTCCTGCCAGGTCTTGCACATTCCTGCCAAACTCTGGATGCTTTCTCAATTTCAATCCGGCCTTCCGCTACCGTTTCCAGCCGCGTACCGCCGCATTCATTTCAATTCCGCATCGTCCTTTTCGGCGGGAACTGCGTTTCCAGATCCCTACTGGGTCACCAGTTGGATAGGAGCTTAGGACGATTCAATCTGTGGAAGCAAGTGCAAAAAGCGGATTCTCCTGTGGATTTCACCAATTCCGGTGCATAATTCCGCGCGACCAAAAGCTTCCGCAAGGTTTCTGATGATTTCCACACCCACACCTGTGCAAGTCTATGGTCATTCCCGGAGTGTTGTACTTCCAACATTGATGCATTTTCTGCTATGACTGGCCGCTCATAAAATAAATGATTACAAGTATCGCAGTATGAGATATTATGTAGATGATAGTGGCATTTGTACCGCTGGAAGGCGGTTGCCATTACCACCTGCCCCGCCCGTAAGGCGGCAACCTAAACGGTATTACCGGCTTGACGGCGGTAAACCCCAAGTTTGTCGGATTTGGAGAAAAATTATGTCTAACAATGAAATCCCTCTCCTTGAGAGGGTTGCAAGCTATTATTCACAACTTTCCACAGTTGCAGCCGACCTCAATGCCGTCTCAGACGAGCTTGGGAAGTCCATTGCCGAAATTGATGTAGCCCTAAGGAAACTCAATCTTGGAATTACTACTTGGGTTGCAATCCAAGGCGGCGAAGAGGACGATTATTCCTTTTGGAGCCGGGATATTGGGTATGCAAAAGTCGATAGCAAATGGGGAATAAGCCTTCGCAAGGTCGATGGAAATCATCACGATCCCGATCGCGAAAAAGTTGAGGAATGGCTGTTCAATGATGCTCCAAGGTCACTCCGCCTAGAAGCTATCGATAGGATTCCAGAGCTTCTGGACAAACTGAGCAAAGACGCTATCAAGACCACCAAAGACATTCGCGCAAGATTGACTAAGGCCCAAGCAGTAGCCGAAGCAGTAAAAGGTGCGGCCAATAATCCAGAACGAAGTCCTCTTCGCATTCCAGCCCGCGCTCAGACTACCATCATGAGCGCTGTAAAGGCTCCAGAAGCAAAAGTTCTCAACTCTACTGTTGCGCCCAGCATCGAAGCCATTCGTCATGCTGTTGGTTGCGCCTTGGTGGAAGCTGGACACGTCTCTGCCGCACAACTTCTCGGCGCAGGTTCCTGGACCATCGAAGGAGACAACCTCCGCATCGAAGTAGCGGGGATGGGCAAAAAAATGCTCGCCTTGACAGTTAATGCGGCTGCGGCGAATGTTATCCGGCAGGAATTACAACATTTGGGTGCGCCCGTTCGATTTCTAGTGGTTCCAAGTGAAAAAATCGATCTGAGCGCGCCACTCATTACTGAACCTGTTTTTTGGGAAGATGTTTCGAAGGCGGTGGAACCATGGTAAATTACCTTGAATCCAGCCTTCCTTTCTTGATATTCGTTGTGTTAACAGTTGCTTTTGTTTTTGGTGGCCTGGTCTTCTACGCGCTCCGTAACAAGGGAGATGTTTGTGCGGAGTTGTCAATCGGAAAAACCGCTCTCAGATTCGACGCCAAGGACAAGCGGAACACAAGGAGATTGCGTTAAATGCCGCGTGTGGCGTACCCCATCCTTGCTGCGTTCTTTGCGGCAAGGGTGGGAGACTTGAGACTATTGAGAAAATCTTATGCGATACGTTTTACTCGGGCCGGAACCGGGTTTGGAGGGGTCGATTGGGAACCACGCATGCGGTCACGGCGGCGTTGCAGGATCGCGGAGAATGGCCCGCGCTCAAATCCTGTGAAATCCTTGATCTCAGGCATCTCAGAGAGATCAATGTCTTCAACCCGGACGGTTGCCAGCACTTCCAACTCACGCTTCTGTTGCTCCGTTAGCTCGCGCATATTCTCTCCTTTCACCCTTGGTTGCCGGTCGCGCGGAGACAATGCGAATTATCTCCTGCTCCTCATCGCCTCGAATTGTATTCACCACGAACAGAACACCAACGCTTCCTGCGGCCCCAATCGCAATGTCTCTCTGCTCTGCGTCGCTGTGCTGCTCGTCGCTTCGGTAGATGATATTAGGATCATAGAAGACCAGGGATGCGGTCTCGAAACTCACCCCGTGTTTGCGAATATTCGCTTGATTCTTCTTGGTATCCCATTCAAATTCAACTCCGGCAAACGCGGAAGCAAAACGAACAAGTTGTAGCCTCTCGCGTTCCATTGTATGAGAATGTTAGCACAGAAAGACAATCCTTTCGGTCTTGCCGCTTACCCCATTCTCGAGGCCCCATGGCATCAAGGGTTTGCGGAGGAGTCCCGCGGCGTGGCCCGCTCGTCCGATACACTAGAGATACGAACCCTTGTCCCTGAATTTCGCATCTACTGATAGAGCGGGATTTTCAGGCTTGCAGTTGGTTCGTTGAGAGTCGAACGGCATTGATGCAATCAAATTTTTCAAGCAATCGATCGACCGGAGTTCGCGGCATTGCCCAAGCCAGAGCCCTGAAAATGGGTCTGGCGGCGGGTCTGGCCGCCATCCTGTTTGCGGGCGTGGCATCCGCGCAGGCGCCGCCTAGCCAGTCGTTTGCGCCTACGGCGGCCAGCTTTCAGGGCAGCGTGGCGGCGGGCGCGGTCTCTGACCAGCCCATCGCACTGACTCTGGACGACGCCATTCAGCGCGGGCTCAAGGCCAACCTGGGCGTCATCCTCAGCGGGACGCAGACGGCGGCGGCGCGCGGGGAGCGGCTCAGCCAGTTGCAGGCGCTGTTGCCCTCCGTGGACGGAAGCCTGAAGGAAGCCGATTTGCAGGTGGATCTGCCGGCCGAAGGGCTGCGCATTCCCGGCTTTCCCAAGATTATTGGGCCCTTTGGCTATACCGATTTGCGCGCCTCGCTGACCTGGTCGCTGGTCGATGTGGCCTCGCTGCGCAATTATCTGGCGGCGCGGCATAACTTTGCCGCGGCTGCCTTGTCGGCTCAAGATGCGCGTGAGTTGGTGGTGCTGGTGGTGGGTAACGCCTACCTGCTGGCGCTGGCCGATGAGACGCAGGTGGCCAGCGTGGAAGCACAGGCGGCGACTGCCAAAATATCTTTGGACCAGGCAGGGGCCAACCACAAGGCCGGCACCGCGCCGCTTCTTGATGAGCTGCGGGCGCGCGTGGATTCGCAGTCTTTAGAGCAGCAGTTGATTGTGGCGCAGAATGCCCTGGCCAAGGACAAGCTGGCCTTGGCGCGGACGATTGGCCTGCCGCTGGAGCAGAGCTTTACGCTGGCCGATAAAGCACCGTATGCGGCCTTCGATGCCATCGATGTGGATGCGGCGATCCGTCAGGCCCACGCCAATCGTAAAGATCTTGCCGCGATGGTGGAGCAGACCAAGGCGGCCGAGCAGCAGCGCAAGGCGGCCACCGCCGACCGGCTGCCGACGCTCAATTTTGCCGGCGATTACGGCGACATTGGCGTGAATCTGAAGACCTCGCACGGCACGGGCAACGCAGTCGGTACGCTGAGTGTTCCTTTGTTCAAAGAGTACGGGCTGCGCGGCGAGGCTCAGCAGGCGCAGGCGCAACTGGATACGGCGCAGGCGAAGTTGAGCGACAAGAACGCGCAGGTGGACGCCGATGTGCGCGATGCGTTGCTGGATATTGCATCGGCGCAGAAGGCGGTTGAGGTGGCGCGCTCCTCGGTCGAGTTGGCCAATGAAGCGCTCAGCGAGGCGCAGCAGCGCTACGCCAACGGCGTCAGCGACAACCTTGCCGTAAGCCAGGCGCAGCAGTCCGTGGCCCAGGCCAACGATCAATATGTGACCAGCCTTTACCGGCACAATGTAGCCAAGCTCAGTTTGGCCCGTGCCCTGGGAGCAGGCGAGCAGTACAAGAATTATCTGGGAGGAAAGTAGACGTGGCCGATTCAATCCCAACACCCAAGCCAACCAATGAAGGCGAAGAGCCGGAGACCGCGCAGCCCAACCAGAAGCGCCGTGGCATTGCCATTCTAGTGGTTGCAATCCTTGCGCTGGTGGCCATCGGAATCTGGTGGCACTCCACTTACAGCGAAGACACAGACGACGCGCAGATCAATGGGCATCTGATCCAGGTGAGCGCGCGCATTGCCGGCCAGGTTGCCAAGGTGGACGTCGATGAGAACCAGGTGGTCAAGGCGGGCGACACGATTGCCGAGCTGGACCCCAGCGACTATCAAATCGCCGTCGAGAACGCAGGGGCAGCGCTGGCCAGCGCGCAGGCCAATGCTGCGGCGGCTGACGTCAATGTGCCGCTTACGACGATCAACACCGGCAGCAATTTGTCTTCAGCAGACGCGAATGTCAGCGGTTCACAGGCCGGCGTGGGGCAGGCGGAGAAGCAACTGGATGCCGCGCATGCTCGCGTGACGCAGGCTCAGGCGAATTTCACCAAAGCACAAGCTGACCTGGAGCGCTACAAGCCGCTGGTGGAAAAAGATGTGATCAGCAAGCAGCAATTTGACGCCGCCGTGGCCGCCTCAGACGCCACAAAGGCCGCCGTGGCGGATGCTCGCGCCAACGAGCAGGCTGCCGTTGACGCGGTCAAAGTAGCCCTCGAACGAGAGGCGCAGGCTCAAGCGGGTTTGAAGTACGCACAGACCGGACCGCAGCAGGTGGCCGCGCAATCGGCCCGCGCGCGTCAGGCGCAGGCCCAGGTCCAGGAGGCGCAGGCCAAGCTCGATCAGGCCAAGCTCAACCTGAGTTATACCAAGATTGTGGCTCCCGTAGCCGGCATCATCACGCGCAAGAGCGTTGAGATCAATCAGAATGTTGCGCCGGGGCAGAATCTTTTGACGCTGGTTTCGCTTGAAGGCCTCTGGGTCACGGCCAACTTCAAAGAGACGCAACTCAAGCACATGTCCGCCAAGCAGCCGGTTGAGATAGAAGTCGATGCGACGGGCAAGACTTATCACGGCATCGTGACGCAGATTGGCGGCGCAACGGGTTCAGTGCTCTCGCTCTTCCCGCCGGAGAACGCGACGGGAAACTACGTCAAGGTCGTCCAGCGCGTACCCGTCCGCATCGATTTCACCGATCTGGCCAGCGAAGATTCGAATCACGAACTGAGGCCAGGGCTGTCAGTGGAGCCGGTGGTGCGGGTGAAGTAACCGTGCAGCTTCCAGGGCATGGATGGGTGAACAGACGCTACTTTAGAGAGACTCGAAACAGGCGGAGAGCCTCCTTCGGATCGGTGGCATCCCGGTCCGGAGGAAGGCGAAACTCGGTGACCTGGCCTAGTTGGCCAAGCCTTTCCAGAAGCGCATCGTGCGGATCGTAATAATAGCTTTCGTACCAGACCAGCCACACGGTCTTTGGTCCCGATGCGGAGAGCCCCGAGGCGAATTCACCCAGGTCGGAGCGCAGGATCACGGGGCCGCCCCATGCCTCATTCTTCTGCTTGTCCCACCAGTCATAGATAGAAAGCGGGAAGCCGGTTTCCCGCGGCTGAAATTGCGCCTGACGGGCAAAATAATCGAATGGAACCTGCGCATACAGGACATCGAAAACAACCGTATCGCCGGGGCGGTAATTCTGTTCGAGAGTGCCGATCAGATTGTGCCACGGTCGCCCGTGGGGCATAAAGGCCTGGCGAAAGAAACCGGCTGCATACAGACAGAGAATCATTGTTCCAACGGCCAGGCTGGCACTTCGCCAGCGCGGCTTTGCTTGCCAGTATTGAATGGCGCGAGCGACTGCCAGAACAAGCAGAGGCACCAGAGGCAGCAGATAGCGCGTTGCTGTAAGGTGCAGCGCAACCACTCCTATCCCGATCGCCAAAGTCATCACGCAGAATAGCCGGCAAATCTCGTCGCCCTTGATAAGCGCAAGGTATCCGGCTCCTGCCAGTGCAATGGCAAGCGGCAGTGCGCAGAGCAGCAAAAATAGAGGCGATGCGGCGGGATAGAATCCTGCCATCGCGGTTGCGCTCTTTACCAGGCCGGTGACTTGCTCGGATTTGGTCAGGTGCTGTCCGCCAACACCGAAGGAGAGGGCGCTGGGGTTTCGATGACTGACTTCCAGGGCGCCATTCATTTGAGCCTTGAGAGCATTTCGCTCGAGCAGAGGCGAAATTCCCGGAGAAATCAAAAGGATTATCAGTATTCCGGCGGCACAGAGTCTCGCGATGCGGCCGCGTACGAAACCGGAAGCGATCGTCCAGTGAATACAGAGTCCAATCAGGATAAATATTCCGATGTAGTTAATAAAAAACAACAGCGCCGCCAAGATGCCGTAAGCGGCGATAAGCCATTTTTCCTCTCTGCGCTCGACGGCGATAGCCCAGTGCACAATCAAGAGGCCGACGAAGACAAGAATCGTGAGCATGTAGTTTCGTACTTCCAGGGAATACACGAACAGCATTGGCGAAAAGGCGAAGAGGACCGCGGCCAGCGAGCCGATGCGGGTGCCCAGTATCCGCCGGGCCAGAACGTACATTCCCAGGATGCTACAGAGATTCAGAACCACGCTGAATAGCCTGAGTTGCGCTTGCGCATCGCCAACGACTCGGACCCACGCCCATAAGAGGAGGTAAAAAAGTGGTGGGTTGTACTCGCCAGCCAAATGGCGGGGGAGTTCGGCAAACGGCAGATGCGCCACGAATGCGGAGTAGGTTTCGTCCAGCCACAGCTCCCGCGAATTGAGCGCCGATAGCTTGCAGATTGCACTGACCAGCAGGACAAGGAGAAAAAGAATCAATGGGCTTTTTGCAGTGGAGGCGATTGAGAGGCCGAGCTTGCCGAGGCGCTCGCCGAGAGGAAGAGCCTTTGTTCCGCGCGGATTGCTTTCCACTTAGATCCCCCAGTTCTCTGCCTGGAATGCACGATAATTTCAATGGAAGATACGTTCCCTAGGCTAACACAGCACTTTGCGGATTCACGGCGGCCTCGTAACCGTTTAGACTGATTGCACTGCCATGAAAGACTCCATACCCGTCTCGAAGGAAAACTACCTCAAGGCCATCCTCGAAGCTGAGGCCGAGGGGCGCGAGGTGATTCCGGCTGTGTTGGCGCATTGGCTTGAGGTCTCCGCGCCGGCGGTCACCATGGCGCTCAAGCGGCTCAAGCGCGACGGCTACGTCGAGGTGGGCGCGGACGGCATTGTCCGCCTCACCGCCAGCGGCCGCGAGACTGCCTATGGCACCGCCCTGCGGCACCACCTCATCGAGCGCATGTTGAGCGAGATCTTCCACATGGAGTGGCATGAAATTCACGAGGAAGCCGAACGCCTCGAGCACGCCGTTTCGCCCGCCTTTGAGGCCAAGCTCCGCGAAAAACTGGGTCTCGGCGGCGCCTGTCCGCATGGGAATTTTGTGATTCCAGAGAGCCCCGCCGAGCGCAAGCGGCGCGGCGAAATGCCGCTCTCAGAGGCTGCCGCGGGTCGGCGCTACACCGTCATCAGTCTCCAGGAGCGTGACCCCAAGCTCCTGCTGTTTCTTCACAGCAATGGCATCGGGCCCGGTGTGAGCCTGCGCGTTGTGAGCCAGAACTACGATCAAACCGTTTCGATAGAATTGCTTACAGGTACTGTGGTTCTGGGCCGTCCAGCCGCTGAGGCGGTTTGGCTCAAGCCGGAGAAATCGCAGTAATTAAATTTAATATAAAAAGTTAACCGTAGTTAACTAGTTGTGGCATACTCGTGTTATGAGTACGATGACCGAAGCTCCCTTGCCGGTAATTCCCGGTCTCTTGCCGGGGCCAGAGCATCAGGTGCCCTCGCTGCCTGAGGTGCATTCATCGGTGCGCCTCTCGCGCTCGCCGCAGTATTGGCGGCGGCTGCTCGGCTTTCTCGGCCCCGGATTCCTCATCTCGGTCGGCTACATGGACCCCGGAAACTGGGCCACCGACATTGCCGGCGGTTCGCGCTTTGGCTACACGCTGCTGTCGGTCATCATGGTCTCCAATCTCATGGCCATCCTGCTGCAAAGCCTCTCGCTTAAACTCGGCGTAGCCACCGAGCGCGACCTGGCGCAACTCTGCCACCAGAGTTACGGCCCGCGCGTCAGCTACGCACTCTGGATCGGCGCCGAGATCGCCATCGCCGCCTGCGATCTGGCTGAGGTCATCGGCTCGGCCATCGCGCTCGAACTGCTCTTCCACATTCCGCTCTTCTATGGTGTGCTCATTACCGGCCTCGACGTGCTGCTGATTCTGGTCCTCCAGCGTTGGGGCTTCCGCTATATTGAGGCACTGGTGATTGCGCTCATCGGAACCATCGTGGGCATGTTTGGCGTGCAGATGTTTCTTTTCCGACCGGACTTCTGGCCCGCCCTGCGCGGCCTCTGCATCCCCTCGCCGCGGATCGTCACCAACCCGGAGATGCTCTATATCGCCATCGGAATTCTGGGCGCAACCGTCATGCCGCACAACCTCTATCTGCACTCGTCCATTGTGCAGAGCCGCAAATACGAGCGCACCTCCAGCGGCAAGCGCGAGGCCATTCAGATGGCCAATATCGACTCGGCCCTCGCGCTCACTATCGCGCTGTTTGTCAACGCCGCCATCCTCATCGTCGCCGCCGCCGTCTTCCATCGCCGCGGCCTCATTGACGTCGCCGCCATCCAGGACGCATACAAGCTGCTGAGCCCGCTGCTGGGCGCGGCCGGGGCCAGCACGCTCTTTGCCGTGGCTCTGCTCGCCAGCGGCCAGAACTCCTCCATCACCGGCACCCTCGCCGGCCAGGTCGTCATGGAGGGCTTCATCCATCTCAAGGTCTCGCCCTGGCTGCGCAGGCTCATCACGCGCTCACTGGCCATCATTCCCACCATCATCGTGGTCGCGGTCACCGGCGAGCAGGGAACCGAGAAGCTGCTGATTCTCAGCCAGGTCATTCTCTCCCTGCAACTCAGCTTCGCCGTAGTCCCGCTAGTTCTCTTCACAGGCAACCGCAAGATCATGGGCGAGTTTGTCAATGCCGGATGGCTGAAGGCGCTGGCCTGGTTTGTCGCCGTGCTGATTGCCGGATTGAATGGCTGGCTGCTGGTGCTGATGGCAAGCTGAAGAAGGAAACCAAGTCAAAAACCTGATTCCGGCTGGTTTTCAATTTGATTTATATCGAAAACGCTAAGATTTTTCAATGAAATCGTGATCGACGCGAAATCAAACGCCCGTACAAGCTTTCCTATTGATCCGGACCGAAGATTGAGTGGAGGTATCCCACCCATTCCGCAAAGAACGCGGAATGGATGGGGGCAGCCAAATCACGGTATTTATGGGCCGAATCAATAGGCCCGGTTGAGCGCGGTTTTTCTCGCAATCGTCAGTTCCGCGCCTTCACCCACTTTGTGCAGCGCGGAAAAGTACCCTCGATTGGTGGCCAGCCCCAGCCGCCCGCGCGAGTCGATGTAAAAAAGATCCTCGCCCACCGGCACGTCGCTGAAGGTTTTTACAAAAGGAAACGCATAGCTCTTGCCGGCAAGAGTCACGGGAACCTGGTCGCCAAGTTGATAGCCAAGCTGCGCAAAAATCTCCGCGGGGACGTTAAGCACCAGGTTGCCAAAAGGCCCATCGGTGCCGATAACCTCGGCGTGCAGGCCCGCGCCGTCGATTGCCGCGTTCTTCAAGTCGAGCCGGACCAGTTTAGTCACGTCGAGCGCGGGCCCTGCAAGGCGGAAGTCTTCGCCGCGAGCCAGGTGCGCGCCGGCCGGCGAGAAGATGTCGCGCCCATGAAAGGTCGAAGAAATGCCGGAGCCGATCATCCAGGCGGGATTGGTAATTTCATGCGCCTCGACAATCCCGTCGCGATCCTGCACCTGGGTGAGCAGTCCGTTGTCAGGCAGCACAAAATACTGGCCGACTTTGGATTTCGCAATGATCGCCTTGCGCGTCGAGCCCACGCCGGGATCGATCACCACCACCAAGACCGCATCCTTGGGAAAATAAGGCGCCGAGCCTGCCAGAAAGCGCGCGCCCATGGCGATGTTGAAGGGCTCCGACTGATGCGTGATGTCCAGAATGCGCACCCCTGGCGCAACGCCATCCATCACCGCCTTGCAGATGCCCACCGCATCGTCTTTCACGTCGAAATCGGTCATGAAGCCGATGACCTTGGCCGCCGCCTGCTGTGCCGCCGCCGTCCAAGCCAATCCCGCCGCCACCGCAACCCATGCCATGAATCTCATTGTCTTGCGCATCTTCGCCGCTCCTGTTTTCCATGGTATCGCGGAGGCGGCGTCCCACTGCGCCGTGCAAACCAAAATGGATTTTGGGGCGCGTGTCCCGGCTTGCTCCTCGCTTCATCCGGGGAATTCTTGCATCCTCCCTGCCGCAAGCGGCTGCCCTCTTCGGGTGGCCTCAAAAAAATTATTGCTACATCGTGCAACCTTTCCGGTTTTTGGTGCATCATAGACATAACAAGCAGAGGCTTCCCCGAAACACCACCCACCCAAGAAAGGTACCCACTCCTTCTTGAAGGTCTTGTATAGACCTCTTCTCAACAATTCCCCCCTGGATCCCTTCCTCAAATTGCCTCTCAAGCGGGCCTGCCGGAAGGCAGACCCATGTTTTTTGCCTCACGCCGGATAAAATGAGAGCCAGATGCCTTCTTCCTCCATTCCGGAAAGCTACCCCGAGCCGCGAATTCAGGCCATCGACCGGCTTTTTGAGCAGGCGGGCCTCCGGCGAAATCTCCGCGGCAAGGCCGCCGGCGTCACCCGCCGTATGCGCTTTGAGCGCGCGGAACCGCAAGATCTGACCCCGCCGGCGCAGTTGCCCCGCATCGCGCCCAATGGCGTCGAGTGGCTGGCCGCGCCCGGCTGGGAGAAGTTCGACTGGCTCTGGCACGGCTTCAGCACCCGTCGTGGCGGCCTCAGCCGGGCCTACTGCGCGGACGATGCACCCGGTGAGCTGAATCTCGGATTCACGTCCGAAGACACCCGCGAGACCGTCACCGCCAATCGACGCCTGTTGGCCGAGGCCATCTCCGGAGACCCCGCCACGCCGCTCGTCGCCCTCAAGCAGATTCACTCCAATCTGGTTCGCCTTGCCGGCCCTACTGAAGCGCACCGCGATACTCCCCGGAAAGCCGACGGTCTGATGACTGACGCCCCCGGCCTTCTGCTCGGCATCCAGACCGCCGACTGCATTCCCGTCCTGGTCGCCGACTGCAAACGCCGCGCCGTAGCTGCCTTCCATGCTGGGTGGCGAGGCACGGTGAGCCGCATCGTCGAGAGCGGCGTTGGCCGCATGAGGCTTGAATTCGGCTCCCAGCCTGAAGATCTGGTCGCCGCCATCGGCCCCGGCATCGGTCCCTGCTGCTACGCGGTGGGCGACGAGGTTCTCTCCAGCTTCGAGTCGCAATTCGCCTACGCCAGCGAGCTCTTCCGCGAGGTCTACGACGCCGACCCGGTGCATCTCCGCTATCCCATGCTCTTCATGACGCAGCGCGCGCCCGGCCACTCCCAGATCGGTCCCAGCCTGCACCTCAATTTAGCTGAAGCCAATCGCCGTCAGTTGCTCGACGCCGGTCTCAAGCCCCGCGCAATCCAACTCGTTGGCGGCTGCACAAACTGTCAGCGGGAGCTGTTCTTCAGCCATCGCGGCTCACAAGGCCGCGCCGGGCGCATGATGAGCGTCATCGGCATTCGGCCTTAGCTGGCCCAAACCAATATCCCTCTTCAGCCAAGGCGTCAGCGCCGCGCCGGCGGCCACAATCAGAATCGGAAAACATTCCAGCGTGTAGCGCGGCTCGGAGTACTCCAGGGTGGCCAGCAACAGGCAGCGCAGCACAACGTAGCCGCCCAGCATCCAAGCCCAGGGAACGCGGCGGCGCAGAAAGCCCCAGGCCGCCAGGGCCACGTAGCCCAGGTTGATCAGTCCCAGCAGAGCGGCAAACGCCGTCTGGGCGGGATCTTCGCCGTAATGCCACCAGTAGAGATTCACGGGAAAGGTCGCCGTGGAAAAGGCTTCCGTGCGCGGGCGAAGAAGCATATCCGCCACGCGCAGCAGAGGAACCTCAACGTAGCAGCGCAGGGGATGGGAGCGGATGCGCTCGGCGGCCAGTGCGGCAAAGCGCGCATCGATTTCGAGCGAGAGGCCGGGCGATATTGCATTGCCACGGTTGTAATCGTCCAGCAGCAGGCGCGTCTGCTCGCGCTGCTGGGGCGAGTCGAAGGCGCGCGCAGGCAGGTCGTCGATGTCGATGCTCTCCGTGCCGACATTCCAGAAGACGTTTGCTGTCGAGGTGTACTCCACCAGCCAGGTGCTGATCCAGCGGTTAACGCCAAGATTGACTCGCTCGCCGGGATCGTTGCAGTGGCGCGGCGCAAGCGGCTGAAAGAGATGGAAGGTGCTCCAGTTGCGCCAGGTCCAGGGGGCCAGCGGCGTCAGCGCCACCAGGCAGAAGAGCGTGGCGGAAATGAAGCCGGAGCGGAGTGGGCGTTGGGCTTGGTTTGGCGCGGCCGAGGTTGGCGCTGAGGGACGATCCGTGTAGGCAAACAGGCCGGCGGCCAGCACCGCAAAGAGCAGAACGCCATCCGGGCGGAGCAGCATGGCCAGCCCAGCGGCCAGGCCAGCCAGAATCACGGCCCAGTTCTCTCGCCTGCCAGTCTTCGCGGCGTCCAGAGCCCGGCCGGTCGCATACAAGCCCAGAGAGACGGCAAAGATTGACAGGGATTCGGTCATCGCAATGCCCGCATAAGCCGCGGTGAAGGGGCAGAGCATGGCCAGCGCCAGAACCACCTCGCCCGCGCTGGCTGAGAGATGGCGGCGCGCGAAGGCCGCCAGCAGAACTCCACCGGCAAGGTCCGCAACCGCCTGCACGGCCACGGCGGCACTCCACCAGTTGCCGTGCTGAAGCGGAGAAAAGATCTGCTCCATGCCAGCCAGAAACAGCGGATAACCAGGCAGGCGGAAGAGGCTGGGCGTCAGCGTGCTCCCGTGAACAAGGCCATAAGTACCGCGATGGAGCAAGTTGTGTCCCAACTCAAGATAGATTCCGGCGTCATCGTCAAAGGGACGTGGAAAAACAATCAGGAGAAGGCGCAGCAGCGCGCCAGCGGCTACCCACGGAATCCAGCGTCTCTTTGCTGGAGAAAATCTCGCGCTCAAAAAGGGAAGATTGCGCACGGCCGCTCTCGGTGCCGTTTGCCCGGCTGTCAACCGGCTGCCATCAAGCAGTGGCCTTGGCGGCTTCCTGCGGATTGACCAGGTCGCGCAGCTCTTTGGACGGTTTGAAGTAGGGCACCTTTTTAGCCGGCACCTCGACGCGCTCGCCGCTCTTCGGGTTGCGCCCGATGCGGGGTTTGCGCTGGCGAATGCGGAATGATCCAAAGCCGCGAATCTCGATCTTGTCTCCGCTCTTCAGGGCTCCAATCACTGCCTCAAAGATCGTCTCGACGATGACCTCGCCATCGCGGCGCGTCAGTTCGCCCACTCCGGTCACCTTTTCCACCAGATCTGCCTTTGTCATAGCCTCCGGGCCTCCGCTCTCAGGATAACCGGATTCTACCGCATCTGGGGTGGAAAAGATGGACTTCCTGCGAATTTGAAGCGTGTTTTCTCAACAGTTTGCCTGAAAACCACCAGCCGTGCGCCTTGCACAAGCCAACTTGCCCTCGCGCCGTTTATCATGACCGCAGTCAACCCTGAGATTTCCGCCTTCGGCAATGATTCGGAACTCGACGGAAGGGATGGGCAAGTGACGGAAGAAAACAGTACCAACGCCGGGCCAAAATACAGCATCGTGATTCCGGCCTACAATGAGAGCGCGCGCATTCCCGCCACGCTCGCCTCGGTAGTCGGCTGCATCCGCGCCCGCGGCTGGGACGCGGAGGTCATCGTGGTCAACGACGGCTCGACCGACGCAACGGCTGAGATTGTGCGTGCCTTTGCCCTCACCGCGCCTGAGGTGCTTTTGATGGAAAACCCCGGCAACCGCGGCAAGGGCTACAGTGTGCGCGCCGGAATGCTGGCCGCAAAAGGCGGCATCGTTCTGTTTACCGATTCCGACCTCTCGGCGCCGATTGAGGAGGCCGAGCGCCTCTTTGCCGCCATCCATGAAGGCGCTGAGATCGCCATCGGCTCGCGATGGCTCGAGCGCGACCGCCAAACCAGAAACCAGCCGCTCTACCGCCAGTTCTTTGGCCGCTGCTTCAACGCCGTGACGCGCACCGTGATGGGCCTGAAATTTGCCGACACGCAATGCGGCTTCAAGGCCTTTACGCGCGCCGCCGCCCAGACCGTCTTCCAGCTTCAGACCATCGAGCGATGGGGCTTTGACCCGGAGATTCTCTTTATCGCGCTCAAGCGCGGATGTTGGATCATCGAGGTTCCAGTCAGTTGGGCGCACGACGAACGCAGCCGCTTGAGCTATCTGCGCGACGGCATGAAGATGCTTGAAGAAATCGCCATCATCCGCTGGAATGCCTTCCGCGGCCGGTATGACAAGCCAGTGAACATCCCTCAGCGCGCCGAAGCGGTGAAGTAGATTGATAGCGAGTGGTGTCCGCCACACAGATGGTCATTTATGTTTTCAAAGGGCACGACTTCAGTCGTACCGTAAACGGCCCAAAATGAGCTGGGCTTTACAGGCTGCGGAAAAACTCTTCAGGAGGCAATTCCCAATGGCTTTGTAATCAGGGCACGACTTTAGTCGGGCCGATAAAGCCAATCATATCAACGTTGGGCTTTACAGGCTGCGGAAAAACTCATCGCGAGGCAATTCTCGAAGGCTTTGTAATCAGGGCACGACTTTAGTCGGGCCGATAAAGCCAATCATTCAACGTTGGGCTTTAGCCCCTGCTACGCTCAATTGCTTCTATCCCATCAACTGCACCGTCCCCCGCCCCACTAACTCCTCGACGCGTTCGATCCATCCTTTATCCGCCGCCACGCTCATCGCTTCTGGCTCCAGAATAACCTCGTATTCGCCCTTGCGTTGCAGATGCAGCATCACCTTGCCGGGGCCTGGCGCGGCATCGGCGGCGCTCTTCAGGCCGATGAATATCTCCTCTGACGCGCGATCGAGATTGATGCGAATGCGCAGGCCTGTCGGCAGCTTTACCTGCACTTCATCAAGCGACGCAATCGAACTCACGGAGATCTTAGGCGCGGCGTCCTCGTCGCCGGTCAGTGTTCCGCGCAGCAGCACTGGTGCTTCCATTTTTAATTGACCGGCCAGCCGCTCGTAATCGCGCGGAAAACAGACTAACTCGATTTTTCCCGTCGCATCCTCCAGCGCCGCCTGCGCATAGAGTTTGCCTTCGCGCTTGGTCTTCTGCACTCGGAGCCCCAGAATCATTCCCGCAACTTGTATCTCGTCGGCCGGGTCGCTTTGCCCGCCCCAGCGCCGTTCCGGAGGCTTGCGCTCCAGCGCCTCTGAGACAGGAATTACACCCGGCAAATTCCGCAGCTTATCCGCGTATTTATCCAGCGGATGCCCGGAGACAAAGAAACCAAGAACCTCTTTTTCATTGGCCAGACGCTCGCCCTCTTCCCAGTCGGCCACCTTGGGCAAGTCGTCAAAATTGTGCCCGGCCTTCGGCCCCTCGTCAAAGAGTCCGAAGAGCCCGCTCTGGCCCTGCGCCGCGTCCTTCTGCGTTTTCTGCGCGCGCTCCATCGCCTTGTCCACGGCCTTCATCAACGATGCCCGCGAACCCAGCGAGTCCAGCGCTCCAGCCTTGATCAGCGACTCGATGACGCGCTTGTTCATCACGCGCAGATCGACCTTCTCGCAGAACTCCCAGAAGTTTTTGAAGCGCCCGCCAACTTCAGCCCGCGCCTTCAGAATCGACTCGATCGCATTGCCGCCGACGTTCTTTACCGCCGCCAAACCAAAGCGAATCGCCTGGCCGTCGGGCGATACCAGCGGCGTAAATTGCGACCCAGAGCTTTGCACATCCGGCGCGGCTACGTTAATGCCCATCTCTTTGCACTCGGCGATATACTTTACGACGTTCTCCGGTTTCGATGTCTCCGAAGTTAGCAGCGCCGCCATAAACTCCACCGGATAATGCGTCTTTAAATAAGCCGTCTGATAAGCCAGCAGCGCATAAGCCGCCGAGTGCGACTTATTGAATCCATAACCGGCAAACTTCTCCATCTGGTCGAAGATATCGCCGGCCGTGCCCTTGGGATGACCCAGGGTATCGGCGCCTTCCATGAAACGCTCGCGCTGCTTGGCCATCTCCTCGGGCTTCTTCTTGCCCATTGCGCGCCGCAGCAGATCCGCCTCGCCCAGCGAGTAACTCGCCAATACGTTGGAAATCTGCATCACTTGTTCCTGATAGACGATAACTCCCAAGGTTTCTTTGAGAATTCCCTCTAACTCAGGCAGCATATATTCCACTTTGCGCCGGCCCAGCTTGCGCTCGATGAAGTCATCGATCATTCCGCCCTGTATTGGCCCTGGCCTATACAGGGCATTGAGCGCCGTAAGATCCTCGACGGAATCCGGCCTGTATCTGCGCAGCACATCGCGCATTCCGCTTGACTCGAACTGAAAAACTCCTGAAGTCAACGCCGAGTGAAATACTTTTTTGTAAGTCTCGGCATCGTCCAGCGGGATGGCTTCAATGTCGATCTTCTCGCCACGGCTCAAGGCAATCAGCTTCAGGCAATCGTCGATTACCGTCAGAGTTGTCAGGCCCAGAAAGTCCATCTTCAGCAGGCCCATCTTTTCGACGGCCTTCATATCGTAGGCAGTTACAATTTCGTCATTCTTCGTCTTGGCCAGCGGCACTAACTCGGTAAGTGGCCGCGGCGCAATCACCACCGCCGAGGCATGAACGCCGGAGCCGCGCACCAGGCCCTCCAGCTTCTTTGCCGTATCGATCAGTTCGCGAATCTGGCCATCCGTCTCATACGCCTTTTTGAGTTCTGCAACTTCTTCCAGAGCTTTATCGATGGTGATGCCAATAGTGGCGGGAATCAGCTTGGCAATGCGGTCCACGTCGCCATAGGGCATGTCCATGGCGCGGCCGCAATCCTTGATGGAAGCTTTGGCCGCCATGGTATTGAAGGTGATAATCTGCGCCACCTGCTCGCGGCCATACTTGCGAGTTACATACTCGATTACTTCGCCGCGGCGATTCTGACAGAAATCAACGTCGATATCGGGCATCGATACGCGCTCAGGATTCAGAAAGCGCTCAAAGAGCAGCGAGTTTTGCAGCGGATCTATATTAGTAATTTCCATCGCGTATGCCACCAATGAACCCGCGCCCGAGCCGCGCCCCGGACCTACAGGAATTCCATTGTCTCGCGCATATTTAATAAAATCCCAGACAATCAGAAAGTATCCTGGGTACTTCATCTGCTTGATGATGCCTATCTCGTATTCGAGCCGCGCCTGATATTTATCAGGGGTGGCGCGCCGCACGCCGCGCAGTTCCAACTGGCGCACTGCTGTCTCCATGCGCTTCTTGAAGCCCTCGCGGCAGACGATCTCGAAGTAGCTATCGATGGTCTCTCCCTCCGGCACGGCAAACTCAGGAAACGGATTCTCAACCGGATGCAGTTTCAATTGGCACCGCTCGGCTATCTCCATCGTTCGCTGCATCACGCCGGGAGCATCGGGAAAGATGCGGCTCATCTCGTCGGCGCTCTTCACAAAGAATTGATCGGAGTCGAAGCGGAAGCGCTCCTTGTCGTGAATCTTCGCGCCCGTCTGCACGCAGAGCATCACGTCATGCGCGTGACTATCCTCGCCGCACAAGTAATGCGAGTCATTGGTCATGAGTAATGGAATTCCCGACTCGCGCTCCATGCGGAAGAGCGCCTCGTGTATCAGTTTTTCCTGCTGCAGGCCCTGATCCTGAATTTCCAGAAAGAAGTTACCCTTGCCGAAGATGTCCTCATACTGCTGTGCCACGCCGCGCGCCTTTTCGTAGTTGCCGGCGGAGAGTTCCTCGCACAACTCGCCGCTCAGGCAGCCGGAAAAGCCGATCAGCCCTTTGCAGTTTTCCGCCAGGTAGCGCTTGCTCACGCGCGGCTTCCGGTAGAAGCCGTGCAACGACGCCTCCGAGGTCAGGCGCACCAGATTGCGGTAGCCCTCCTCGTCTTCGGCCAGCACCAGCAGGTGATTGTTCTCGTCACCGTCCCCCGGCGCGCGGTGGTCCTCGTGCTTGCAGATATAGAGCTCGCAGCCCAGGATCGGCTTGATTCCCTTGGACTTGGCCGCGTCAAAAAAGTGCACCGCGCCGTAGATGTTCCCGTGGTCGGTCATCGCGACAGAGGTCTGCCCCAACTCCGCCACGCGGTCAACGAGCTTCTTGACGTCGCAAGCCCCATCCAGCAGCGAGTACTCCGTATGCAAATGCAGATGTGTAAATTCACTCATGGCTAGTCTGATTTTAGTCGCCAATAAAACTGCGCGTTGAACCAATATCTTCGCTTAAGCGTCGCCTCGTGAGGAAAAGTCGGCACAAATTCATGCGATCAACCGTATACTGCTTGACGTAATACGCATTCCGTTATATTCTGACAATGAATGATTCAAAGCTTCAAGGACGAGGAGGCCAGGAAGCTCTTTGAAACAGGGTTTTGCAAACGCTGGGCGTCGATTCGCGAGGTCGCCAGCCGCAAGCTCGATCAACTTGAAACTGCCGTCAATCTGAGTGATCTTCGCTTTCCGCCCGGCAACCGGCTAGAGGCTTTGAACAGAGATCGAGCCGGCCAGCACAGCATTCGCGTGAACGATCAATATCGTATCTGCTTTATATGGAAGTTGGACGGAGCCTACGAGGTAGAAATCGCGGACTACCACTGAAGGCACGACCTGGGAGTGGCAATCATGAGTATTGAAAGACCGGCTGCCGGATGGAATCTTCAGCGTGTCACTACGCATCCAGGCCAAATGTTGCGCGAGGAGTTCCTTATCCCGCTGAGCCTCTCGCAAAATGCCCTGGCGCTTAAGATTCGCGTCCCGGCCACACGCATCGGCGAGATTGTGAAAGGCAAGCGCGCCATTACGCCCGACACCGCCCTGCGACTGGCTCGCTTCTTCGGCAACAGTCCCGAATTCTGGCTGAACCTCCAGCAGATGCACGACCTTTCCAAAGCGCGCCTGGAGTTGAAGAAGACCATCGAACGCGACGTGGAAGTCTTCAACGCCGCCTGAATCGCCCCCTACATCACACCATCGACTTGGTCACCCCGCAAGCCCATCCAGTAGCGAGTACTCCGTATGCAAATGCAAATGCGTGAATTCACTCATGGCATCCGTAATTCTAGTAGTGTCCGTCATGGATTCTAGTCATTATCCCGCCCGTCGTCAGGGCAAACATGGCCGGGGCTAAACAGGCTGCGGAAAAACTCTTCGCGAGGCAATATCCAACGGCTTTGTAACCAGGGCACGACTTTAGTCGGGCCGATAACGCCAATCATATCAATGTTGGGCTTTAGCCCCTGCCACGTTCAATCGCGATTGCAATCCCCGATCAGCTCATTTTCCGCAGCCTCTAAAGCCCAGATCCTCAACATTTCGTCTATTTCGGCACGACTGAAGTGTGCCCTGTTACAAAACAAAAACGATAAGATTAACGGCGGACTACACTAGTGATTAAGTCTAGGACGCGATCAGACGGCCGCTGGCTAGCGGAGTGTTCAATTGTGAGCCACCCAGCGAATTGGGCCAAACAAGCAGATTACTCTGCACACTGATTTCATCCCACCATGTAATGCCTTTCACACTTTTCTTCGTGATGCCTGTGATAGTATTTCGGCAACGTCAAACACTTCAGATTCTCAGTACTGGAAATGATTGCAAACCGGCAGCAGACGATCAAACGCCGGTGCGTCAATACCTTCATCCGCGGTCCTGTAGTCTGATGCAAGGTTTGCCACACATTTTAGGGAAAGGCTAAGACAATGCGAGTTATTCAAACAGTAACGCTCTTATCGCTTCTCACTGTTTCAATTCAGGGCACGGCGATTGCGGAGAAAAAGGAGCAGGCGCCTCCGCCGCAACCTACGGTTGTCAGCGTGGAAGTGACTACTCCGACGATCGCACTGACTCCCGAATCGAAGAGCGATGTGACCAAAGGCGGCATCAAGATTTCCGTGGATACGGATCTCTTTACCTCGAATGCGGAACTTGTTCCGGTTGAAACGCCATTTCAGCCGGGCTTCAAAGAGATGTTTCACATTCCATGCGTCGGGGAGCGGGGCAACAATGGCATGACGTTTTATATTCACAGCTTCACGCCGCAAATCGTTGTGAAGCCCAAGCGTCTTGTGCTTCATTTGCATATTACAAACCAACTGCCTCGCGTCTTTCGCGGCGCAGGAGCCGTTGTGCAGATGAACATTGCCGGCAAGTCGATTCATCTGAATCCTGAAGGTTACGGCGATTTCATCAATGCGATTATTCCGCCGCGCAGTTCGCAGGATTTCGACATTGTAGGGCCGCCGCTCAGCGATTTGCCGCCGCGTGCCACAATTGGAGTTTTTCTTTACGATGTTGTGACCAAGATGGATGAGGCCGGCAATATCAAAGAAAAGCAGGATTTTGAATGGTATTACTCTTGGGCGACGCAGACGACCACCCAGGATGTTACGGTGCCGGCGCCTACAAAAGTCTGCCGCTACAATTAAAAAACTGACGGGTGGCGCGAGTCTGATCATTGAGTTTGAGTGCCCAACATCTCGATTTTGAGCAAGGAACCGGCATTGGCCGGTGGAATTTTCCAAGGAACATA
>CAZDYU010000003.1:0-95952 GCA_964509755.1 uncultured Occallatibacter sp.
AGCGACAGGCCGCTAGATGTAAAGCCGCCGCTGGGATAAGCGATATAGCTGGTGCCGGCAGGACTTATGGAATAAGTGGCCGTGGATACAGGGCTGTTGGTATCACCGGATGCAGCGGCGATTGCCTGTATCGTTTGAGTCCAGCTCACAGTGATTGGACCGTTGTAAACGGTAGACGAAGTCGTTGGTGCCGTTCCATTGGTTGTGTAGTAGATCGTGGCCCCTGCCGTCGAGTCGGTGATGGTCACCGACTGCGGAGTCGTGTAAGTACCGCCGACAGGCGAAAACGCCGGCTTTGGAAGAACCGGAGAAATGGTGTAGGCCGCCACGGCTACAGGACTGTTGTTGTAACCTGCCGCCGATGCTATGGCTTGCACAGTCTCATTCGTGCTCACCGTAATCGAGCCACTAAACACGCTTGAGGAAGTTGTCGGTGTCGTTCCGTCGGTGGTGTAGTAAATCGTGGTTCCACTTGTCGAGTCGCCGATGGTCACCGACTCCGTGGTCGTGTAAGTGCCTGGGGACGGAGAAAAGGCCGGTGCGGGAAGGATGGGCCCAATATTGTAGATCGCAGTTCCAACGGCGCTGGGACCGTAGCCTGGAGCAACGGCGATTGCTTCCAGCGTCTCCGAAGCACTCACTGCAAGCGGTCCGCTGTACACGGTAGATGTGGTAGTAGGAGTGCTTCCGTTGGTTGTATAGTAGATCGTCGCTCCGGTGGACCCGGTGTTAATGCTCACCGACTGTGCAATGCCGTATGCTCCACCGGGAGGGCTGAAGGTTGGTGAAGTCGAAACTGGCAAAGCGCTTGATCCATTGGTAAAGACCCACGTCAGAATTTTTTGACTGGAACTAAGCGCTCCCGCACCACCTGTGAACCCGACATAGGCCGTATCTCCTCCAATCATCGCTGGGATATTCACCGGCCAGCTTGTGGAATAGGATGCGCCAGTAACCAGATCCGAAATGACCATGGACAGGATTGAGCCGTTGTAGGCCAATTGGACGGTCATGGGATCATCGCTGTGCAGATTGATGCCCGTCGTGCTCAAATCGATTGCCGGCACGGTCGGCGCGGCGCCACTGGTGTAGAGGCCGGTCGAGTTCTGGCCTTCGCCAACAGGCGTGGAAAAATCAAATTTGACAGCGATGCTATTGGCAATCCCTTGATATCCCAGACCCGATCCGGCAGCGCCCAGCGACGAGGTGAAATTCCCTTGGATTGCGAAGGTGATGCCATTTCCAGCGGGATTGGATAACTGGAAGCTGAAAGTGGTTGTGAACGCCTGAATGTTCACCGGCTGGTAATACCATGCCGACCCAGCTTCATTCGTTGCGCCATTGGTCATTTGCAGACGAGAGTCGTCCAGGTCTGGACTTCCATTCAGAATCATGATTCCCTGAGTTCCCGCAAACCCCACCGGGAAATCAATTCCCGTTACCCCGATATCCAATGTGTACGAGGCACTCGCAACCGCGCTATTGATGTAGCCGGGAGCTGCAGCGATTGCGTTCAGAGTCTCGCTGGCGCTCACAGCCACCGGTCCAGTGTACTGAGTCGAAGAGGTCGTCGGCGTCGATCCATCCGTGGTGTAGTAGATCACCGCTCCCGTAGTGGAATCGCTGATGGTGACGGATGTTGGCGTTGTGAAGATCCCTCCGCCGGGACTGAAGCTCGGCATACCAGTCTGCAGGGAATCGACATAGGTTGCCGATGCGAACCCGCTCTGAAGGTAGCCAGGAGCACTTGCCATTGCTTGGATCGTCGTCGTCGCTTTGATGGTAATTGGAGTTGTGTAGATTGCAGAAGCCACGGTAGGCGTACTTCCGTCAAGGGTGTAATAAATCGTAGCGCCTTGTGTCGAGTCAGTTATGCTGACTGCCAGACTGCCACTGAATGTCTCAGCCGACGGATTCAAAACGGGATACGCCGTCGATTGTTCGCCATTCAATAGCCCATACACGCTGAGCTGGTCTTGCGCGCCAACGTAGACCATTCCATTGGCCACTGTCGGCACTGTAAACTTGACTGCAAGACCGGGATTGTCGCGCGAGGAATTTGTGCTGCTTGAATAAAGCGTGGTACCAGGGTTACTGGCGTCGTGAGCCTGCAGGATCGATGGACCATTGGTCGTGTAAGCGGATGAGTTGATCGTCCATAGTATTCCAGCAGTATTTCCGTTCGCGGAAACAGAGGGATTGGCACCTGGATAGCCATAGGTTTCTGAAGAGGTTGCGGTAGGTCCGGTAAGCTGCCCGTTCACAAGCGGAAAGGCCTTGAGGGTATCGTTCTGCGCCCAATAATAAACCGTGCCGTTCCAATAGGCCGGCATGCTCCAGGCGCCGATATTCCCAATCCCATACTGAATCTCTTGCACCACCTGATCGCCGGCCGTGTTGTACCCGCCGAGATTCTCGCGATTGAGCAGGTAAACAGTTCCTGATTTTCCAGTCTGAACCAATAGGTGTGGGTAACTTCCAGTGGTTTGGGTGGGCACAATCAAAAGCCCGCCAGAGGCCTGGTCTCCATCGTATGCGTCCAGTTCAGCCTGACCCGCCGGGGTGAAGTCATCCTGAATCGTCGGCACGCCGTTAGTGAGGTCCAGATTAAGGATGCTGTCTCCGTAGTCCATATTGGCGGTGTAAGGCTTGGTCGCCGTATAATCTCCATTTCCAGTAGGAATAAACATACGCCCGAAGGGATGATTGACTGGATCGATAACCTCTGCCGCAAGTCCCGCGCCGCCCATCCATATCCCAGCGCCTACGCCATCGGGAGAGGTGCAGAATGCGCCTGTTTGTTGCAGCGTTGTTGCGTTGTAACCCAGAACCCACCCATGCCAGGGTCCGCCATCTCCGTGGGATGCGAAGCCAATGTAGACAATTCCATTAAGCAATAACAGGCCTGGACGCTGGTTTTGCCATTCCGGATCAAAGACAAGCGTGCCACTTGTGCTCCCATTACCGGTGCCGGGTACCGATGCGGCAATCACCATTGGTCCGCCAAACTTTTCCGCACCCGAAGTAACGTCGAGAGCGTGCAAGCGGGTGACAAAATTGGTTCCTTCCAGGGTCGCGCTCACCACATACAACGTTCCGGTCGTCGGATCGATTACCGGTGTCCCCGTAATTCCAACCTCTGGAATGATGTCGGTTCCCACATAATCGGAAGAAACCGTAGTCGCCCCCGACGCGGCTCCGTGCGCGGGAGAAAGCATGGAGGCAAACCATAGAGGGCTGGCGTTGCTACCCCCATTATTCAACGCATCGAAAGCATAAACGCTGTCATGCTCCGTCGCTACGAACACCACATCATGCGACTGGCCGGCAATCGTCACGCTCGGAAGATAGAGAGGCTGCGCGTAGACAAATCCATCTACCGGTTGCGAGAAGAGCTTGCCGAATTGGGTAGAGTTGACATTGGAGGCGCTCAGAACGGTTTCATTTAGATTCTGTCCAGTCCGGGCGTTGTCGTTGCGCCACGTAGTGACACTGACCTGCGCATTCATCGCCGCGCTTATAGATAACACAAGAATTCCGGCGGTTAACAATGCTCTCACGCCGCTACCCCAACCGGCCACTACCTTGCTCATCTCTTGCAGACTTGACATAGCCCCCTCCGTGTTAGACCTCGCTGTCTCTACCACTGCTTATTGCTTTGCCTCGATGCCACATAGACCTTTTGGCAGAGACACAGAACTCACAATCCTATGTTTGCAGTGTTCTGCAAACCTGATTATCCCGACGGCTCTGCTACTCGATCGACTCTACAAGCAGTCGATCGAGTCGAATGCATGAAGCAGCGGAATAGCACCTGATTGCAAAGACAGAAACTCCTGCATCAACGGGTGTTACCTATCGGCTCTTTGCCGTGTCCAGACACGGTTATCCTGTCCGGCCTGTGCCGCGCAGATTCGCTTGGAACTTCTTTCGTTGTTCTGTAGTTTGCTGATGTTGTCTGAGAATTGGGGAACACAGACAAGGTTATTATAGGACAATAATGCAGAATAGCAATACAACAATTTGGTAACATTTGACTTGGCGGTATTTGACGAGAGCCGTATGCGCGCTCGTGATAAATTCGAGGTAGATTGATGGCAATTAATTGTCCGCGGCAATTGATTTTCGTGCTGGTCTCGCTCCTGCTGTCTGGAGGGAGTGATTGGCTGGCCGCTCAACCGCCGCCGGCGGCGGCTCAGTATTCCGCCGTCGGCCACTTGGCGGAGGAGCGCGAAAGAAGCAAAACGCTGCCCCGAGATTTTTCATGGAGTCCCGACGGCAAGAGTATCGGCTTCATTCAAACCGTTCCTTCCATCGGTAAAACTGCGCGCAGTCCCCAAGCTGCGGAGATATGGAGTGTCGATCCGGCAACCGGTCTCAAAAAGATTCTTGTATCAAATACCGAGATCATTGCAGCCTTCGGGGGCGAAGTTCCTCGCGCCATGCTGGGCGGCGACAATGAAGAAGAGACGAGGCGCAGCCAGTTACAAGAGTATCTTTGGGATCCGGGCGGTCATGCTTTGTTGCTTGCCACCAACACCAAGCTGACATGGTTTGACCTTGATACTCATTCATCCCGGCCCATCGCGACAGTTCATGCCGGCATCGGCAACCCTCAGATCAGCCCCGACGGTCGATTCGTCAGCTATCTTGCGGAGCACACGCTCTGGCTTGCGGATGCCGCGACCGGCGCCGCTCACGCCTTTACGCCTGCGGGAAACAGCGACCTTCGCAGGGGCGAGCCGGATTGGGTTTATTCTCACGAGCTGGAATTGCAATCTGCCTATTGGTGGTCGCCAGACTCGTCTTTCATCGCATGGATGGAGACAGACGATCGCGCGGTCGATCACTATTCCCTGCGCAATTCCGACGGCGATGAAAATTTAATCGCTTACCCTAAGCCGGGCGGAACCATACCAGCGATTCGTCTCTTTGTGCAACCAATCTCTGGCGGCAAGCCGCTCCAGATCGACCTTGGCGGCGAGGCGAACGCATACATCCCTTTGGTACAGTGGCTGCCGGACGGCAAACAACTTGCCATTGAACGCCTCAGCCGCGATCAGAAGACTCTCGATCTGCTTCTAGCGGACGCGGAGACCGGCAAGACTCGCACGATCCTTACCGATAAAGATGTTTACTGGATCAACATGAATCGCGATTTGCATTTCCTGAAGGATTCGCGCCGTTTTCTCTGGTCAAGCCAGCGTTCTGGCTATCGCCATCTCTATCTTTATGACATTTCCGGACGACAACTTATCCAGTTAACCAAAGGGAATTGGGAAGTTACAAAGCTGGCTGGAGTCGATGAAAATTTGGGCTTAGCCTATTTGGCGGCGACCGAAGCAAGCCCAATCGAGCGCCAACTCTATCGCGTGAATCTGGATGGTTCCGGCTTTACTCGGGTCACGCAGGAAAAGGGCACACACGAAGCCGCGTTGTCGCCCGCTGGCGGTATTTTTTTGGATACTTGGTCGAATCACGCCTCACCTCCCCGGCAGGATCTGCTTCGTACCGATGGAACCAGGATCACAACTCTGAGTGACAAGCTTTCGGAAGATCCGGCTGTGAACCAGCTCGGCAAAATTGAATTCCTAACTGTGAGGACTCACATGGGCATGGATCTGAATGCCTGGGTGATGAAGCCTCTGAACTTCAATCCTGCTCGGCAATACCCGGTGCTCCTCTATGTTGCTGGCGGTCCGGGCGAGCAAATCGTCCGGGATGCCTGGGGTGGTGACATCTCATTATGGTTTGCGCTGATGGCTCAGAACGGTTATATAGTCTTCGCAATCGATAACCGAGGCACCGCCGGACGCGGTCATTTTTTTGAGGAGC
Source organism: uncultured Occallatibacter sp. (assembly GCA_964509755.1). Classification (GTDB taxonomy): domain Bacteria; phylum Acidobacteriota; class Terriglobia; order Terriglobales; family Acidobacteriaceae; genus Telmatobacter. The sequence continues at coordinate 5,836 of CAZDYU010000003.1, forward strand.
CGGTGCATTTACGATTCTCCGCGACAGAAATGGCCGACCTGCGCGATGGAGTCCTGTATCTGCGTTCGCAACCCTGGATCGACAAAACGCGCATCGGCATCTGCGGATGGGGGTACGGTGGATTTCTGGCGCTTCATGGAATGCTCGACCGTCCGCTGCTTTTCAAAGCTGGGTTTGCCGGTTCACCTATCACCGATTGGCATCTTGTTGACGCTGTCTTTACGGAGCGCTACCTTGAGAACCCGGTGCGCAATCAGGACGGCTGGCTATCATCATCTCCTTTGGAAAATGCCAAGTATCTCCATGCACCTCTCCTGCTTGCGCAAGCGACACTGGACGAGAGCGTGCATCAGGAAAATGCCCTGAAGTTGCTTGATGAGCTTTTAGACAAGGGAAAATATGCCGACATATTGCTGTTTCCCGACCGCCGGGACTTATTCGATGATTACGGAGCGCGTTATACCCTTTTTCAGCGACTTACAGATTTCTTCGTCAAGAATCTATAAGTTGAGACGGTCGCGCACTGGCGAAGTTTGTATCTAATCACGATCACGAGCACGAGCACTGGCGGTCCGCGCGTCCCACTGAATGCCCAGGCTCATCATGAGGGTACAGGCAATCCAGATCAGAGTCACTAGCATGACTCCTTTTACGGTGTGGTAGAGAACTGCATCGGCGGCGTGCTGGGAAATGACCTCAACACACCAGCAACTCAGAGCGAGAATTGCACCGCAAGCAGCTACGGACGCACCAGCTCTGCCGCGAAGGCGCGCAATAGCCAGCATCATTCCGATTGTTGCTGCCGCCCCTAAAATGCCCAGTGCCGCAAACTGAGGGCCGCTTCTCTGGGCATACAGATTCCGCGTGATCGCCTCTGCTTGGAGCAGGTCGTGCAGCCGCCAGCGCCCTTCCATCCAAATATCTAAAAATAGTCCCGCATTCAGCATCGCCAGAGATGCGGCAAGCCGTCGCGGTCGCGTGGTCCCAATACGTCTGGCCCATGCAATGGCACACAGCATTGCGGCAAAGAGATAGGCTACAAGCCCGATCATCCGAGTCGGGTTCGACAATCCGGAGAAAATATTCATTGCATAAGGTAGTATCAACGGGCCCTAGTTGTTCGGTTTTGGCAAGACCGGCGGGGATTGCCGCGAGATAACTGGCATTGTCATTCCGGTGTAAGTGGGCATACCAACCAATTGTGCTTGTTGCACAACCAGTGGCCGGGTAAGTTCCATCTCCAACGTGGTGCCCTGCGGAAAGACAATATCGCTGCCGCGCGTGAACAGAGTGGTAATCACTCCTACCGTCGCTCCCGCGCCCGCACCGATGCCAGCCCCCATGCCGACATTTCCCGTTCCCAATCCCACCAGACTGCCAACACCTGCTCCCTCTCCGGTATTATTGGCAATCCTTTGGGCGTCCCGCCCCTTGGTTCCAGCTTGTTCAACGGTTCCTTCGGCATTATTAACTTTTGCGCCACTAGAGCCGGGGACATTGTCGAGTGAACCGGGAATGGCAATCTCCACGCCGTTGGGAAAAATGATCGAAGTAAGGTGCATTTGAAGGTGCGCTCGTCCCTTCACCTTACCCGGCCGCTGAACGCTGTCAATCGTTCCCTTAACATAGATGCTCGCCGGGATCACCACCGCGCCGTTCACGACTACAGGAAATTCCGACGTTAGATACACCGAGTCACCAGGCCTTGCAACGTTGGTATTGATTTCATGCTTGAGTGAAAGCAACAACTTGGTTCCAGCAGGAACCGTGTAGGCCTTCATTCCGTTTTCCGTAGCCGGAGTAGCTGCGGGATCGCCAGCTGCTGAACCTGCAGCGCCGGGTTCCTGTGCAAGAAGGCCAGAAACCAAACCAGCCAGAAGAATTAGATACAGTGCAGAGCGACGAGCCATTCGACACCTCCTGTGCCTCCCAACATCCATAACTCATAGATGGTCAAATACGCCGTTACGATGCTTTTTGGTAAACAAAAGATTCCTTCTACACAACTTCGACATGTTTCCAGATTCCTTGAAAGCATTCATTACTCAGGCGAAGCAGGAGTTATCCTTATTCGCCAAATGCAATCCGCACTCCAAAACGAACGCTGCGCGGGATTCCCAGGGTGAGCAGGGGGGTGCGGCCCACTTGGATGGAGCGATCGAATAGATTCTCACCTGAGGCAAAGATGGTCGCGTGCTGGCCGAAGTCATGTTCGGCAAAGGAATCAAGGCGGAAGTAGCCGCTTAGAAGAAGTGAATTGAGATCATTGTCGAATTGCCGCCCACTCATGCGTCCTTGCACGCTCAGTAGGCCAATGCGTCGCTGGGTCAGCCGAACTTGCGCGGTGGCCATATTGTGAGGAACTTCTGGAATCCAGAGACCGACGAGGCTCGGCTCTGGGCTGGGCAGTTGCGGCGGTGGTTTAAATTTGGTTACAGTGGCATTCGCATACTGCCAGCCGCCGATAAGAAAGATCCAGAATGCGGGCTGGGCAGCATAGTCGAGTGATATGCCCCGGCTCTCGATCTGTCCAAGATTCTCTCTTTTCGAAAGGTTTGTACTGATTGTGAGGGCTGTGATCGGGCGATTTACTTGAGTCCAGAAGTAACTGGCGCGCAGGCTGGAACCATAACGGTGGAGATCGGTCTGGAAGCCCGTCTCCCAGCCTGTCGCACGCTCCGAACGCAGGCCGGCGTTTGGCTCAGTGATTTGCTGGCCAACCTGGCCGGTGCGGTATAGCTCATTCTCAGTTGGGGCGCGGTAAGCGCGAAAGCCAGAGGCATTCACAACCAGCGACGAAGTAAGACGGCGCACCAGCCCCAGCCGAGGGTCGAAGACTGTCTCGGAGAGGGTGGGGAGCGGCGTGGTCGGGGCAGGGTACTGGCGCGGATCGAAGTTACTGAAATGGTCGATGCGGCCGCCTGCACTGAGGGTCCAATTGCGTGGCGTTACGAGCGCTTCGCTATAAACGCCGGTTTGACGCTGGTGGGCAGAGGTGTTGAGCACTCCGCCCGCTCCAGTATCCAGGTCTTCCGCGCGAATATCGCGGGTATCGGCTCCTGCAACCAGAAGCGCATGGTTGCCGAATGACTGGCGCCAACTTGCCTGCGCGCCCAGTTCATCGGCTGGATCAAAACCAAAGCGAGTAAGTTTCTCGGAGTCTCGGTTTACGGCAATGTTGGAAAAAGTTTGGCGGTAGTGCTGGTTGCCGCCAAAAACGCGCAAAGATAGATGGTTCCAATCCATCCCACTCGCGCCCCGCCAAAGGCGCGTGCCGTTATACTGCTGGGGAGTGCCGTTATGGCGAATCTCATTGAAAGCATTTCCGCGCAGAAAGACCCGACCACCGCTGCTTAACCCGCGTTCGGCTTCGATCAAAGCGTTCTGAGCGTGAAGATTTGAGGGTTGATCAATAGGGCCGCGCAGGGAGGGAGCGATGAGCGTGTAGCCGTCGGTGGCAATTGCTCCGCCTGCGACAATGCCAGACCATGAGCCGGCTTTCGCAGTTGCCAGCATCGAGTCATCAATGAGGCTTTGGGAACCACCGCCTAGAGATAGCCGCAAGCCCCTAGTCTGCGGACGCACGGATATGACGCTGATAACGCCGCCAATGGCACTCGATCCATATAAGTCGGACGCGCCCCCGCGCACGTCTTCAACCGAGCCAACAACCAACTCGGGAAGTTCCTCCCAGTGAATCCAGCTTCCATACGGATCATTGAGGGGAACATTGTCGAAAACCACCAAGGAACGGCTGGCGGCAGTCGATCCCAGCCCACGCAGCGAAACTCCCTCCGTGGTGGGGTTGGCAACCAGCGAACTGGAGCGCCGGTACAACTCGAATCCGGAGATCTGGCGCAGCTTGTCGTCAAGCGCCGTGGCCGCCGACTGATTAAGTTGCTGGCTGTCGAGGACACGTGTGCTGGCTGGGCTGTCCGAGCTATCGAGAGGTGTACGGTACGCGGTGACGACAATGGATTCCAGAGGTTGATCGAGAATAACCTGAAAGGGCGTACTGGATGGGACCGCCACACTGACAGGCACATAATGTCCGGCCGCCACCTGGATACGAGTGACACCGGCGGGCAAAGCGAAACTGCCGTTGGGCTCGCTGATGGCCAGAATATGACCCGCCGCATCAGTGACTTTCGCTCCGGCGACCGGCTTTCCATGGATATCAACGACCTTGCCCGACAAAGCGTCGTGAGCAAGCGGATCAGCAATCCCGTTCACCACGCCAAGAAATAGAAGTATGACACAAAATTTCAAATGAATGCAATGACCTCGGCACGAAAACAAACGGGTAAATGAGAGACCCGCGGCAAGGGCGCTCGCGGCAGGCTTCGCAATCTTCGTCCCACCTGACGGCGAGGCGAAGTTGACTCTAAGGCGCAAGGCGTTGAACAGAATCATAAATCAAAGTATCCAGCGAGAATGAAACAGCATTGCGAGATTGCCCAGAAAACGGATTTCAGCCATGCTGTTTGAGGTTGGAGATATGAGATGCCCACTTCCAAGGCTTCCTTGCGAACACTCAATTAGCATGGTAGTCGACCGTCAGTTTGCAAGACTCTGAACCGTCGTCTGTCCAAGCCAGGCTATTCAACCCCGAAGTATCGGCAAACTGGACCCTTTGCACAACTACCGTTTCACCTGCGCGGTGAATGTCCACCGATGCGGGCTCCAACTCCCAGAGAAATACTTTCTTCTTGCCGGCGTCCAGGCCATTGCTATAGATCAGGTCTTCCGGGTATAGCAGAGAGGAGCCGCTGGAATCAAGCACTGACAAACTGAATCCCACAGTCATGATTCGTTGGCCTGCGTTGTTGGCAAAACTGACCATGAGCTCCGGTTTCGACGGCCCTCCCTGATGGCTATAGATGAGCTCAACCCGGTCAATCAAGACGGGGCACTTATGCGAAGGTGTTTCAGGATTCGCTCGCGCCACGCAGCACCCCAGAAACAACGTAAGCACCGGCAATAAACTTTTCGCTCTCATAAGTTGTCTGTCACCATTCCGTTCCTGCGCTCCCCCTATTTCCTTGAATTACTGTTTACAGCAGAACGGATAAGTTGTCAATCATGAGATCACCGCCTCGATCTGCCACAATCAAATCAAAATAGGGCGCGTCATCTTCGCTCCTGCCATTTTGAGCAGTGCAATGTAAATTCAAGAAACCCACTTCATCTAACTTCGTGAAAGGGTAAGACTTCATCCTTTGTTTCAAAGAACCGCGAGAACTTCTCAACAAAGAATCTTGCTCGATTCGGTCTGCATCGAACATTCAGTTGTCCCTGTTTGGCCAATAATATAACCAAGTCGAGGTTAGAGATCATTGAAGAGTCTGTTCTTTCTTCTGCTGCTTGGAGTGGGTTCCCTGTGGGGACAGGCCGATTTTGGCAATATACGCTTGAGAATTACCGATTCTACCGGAGCGGCGATTAGCGCCACGGTAGAATTAACCTGCTCAGGCAATCGCTATGATAAGTTCTTTAGCAGCGATTACGCCGGTAATGCTTTGATTCAGCAGATCCCCTACGGCGCTTGTCGGATACAGGTTCGGCGGGCAGGATTTGCGGCCTTTTCTGGCAGAGTTACAATCAACTCGGCTTTGCCGATCGACGAGGCCATTCAACTTAGAGTGGCAACGCAAGTCACTCAGATCAAGGTGACCGCGCCCGATACTCTGCTTGATCCCTATCGTCCTTCTTCGGTCATGCGGATCGGCGCGAAAGAGATTCAGCAGCGTCCCGCGCCTTTGCCGGGACGATCTATTCAGGATCTTGTAAACTCTCAGCCCGGATGGCTCTACGAAGGCAACGCGGTTCTCCATCCTCGAGGCTCCGAATTCCAAACGCAGTTTGTGATCGACGGTATTCCGCTCACCGATAACCGCTCTCCCAGCTTCGGCCCAGAAATTGTGGCGGACGAACTGGATTCGATGCGCATTTGCACCGCCGGGTTTTCTGCTGAATACGGCAGAAAACTGGGCGGGGTTATTGAACTGAACACACGGCAACATACGGAGCCAGGGCTGCACGGACAACTCGTCCTCTTGGGAGGAAGCTATGATACCGCCTCCTCTTACGGCCAGTTGCAGGACGCGTGGGGCAAAAACGACCTTGATGTAAGCGCTTCGGACAGCATGACAAGTCACTATCTCAATCCGGTTGTTCCCGAGAACTACACCAACAAAGGCACCATCGGGGACTACTCCGCCAAATATGAACGACAGCTCGATGAAAACGATCATCTCAGCTTGAGCGTGCGCCACGAATTCTCCCGTTTTCTGATTCCCAATGAACTTTTGCAGGAAGAGGCCGGTCAAATCCAGAATGGGGACAACTTCGAGACGATGGGAACATTCAATTACCAACACATCGTCTCGCCAAACAGTCTGCTCACTCTCGCCGGAATGGTTCGGGACAACGCCAACGACCTCTATTCCAACCGGAATTCGACGCCGATTATAGCTTTTCAGCACAATGACTTTCGCGAAGGCTATTTCAAGGGAACGTTTACCCTTCATCGCGGGCTTCATGAGATCAAGGCCGGCGTCGAGTCGGATGCGATCTTACTGCATGAAAACTTCAGCTACACAATCACCGATCCAACACAATTCGATTCCGGAACGCCAACCTCCCTTGGTCCGTTTTTGGAGAGCCGCCCAGACCTTGAGCAATCCGCTTTTATCGAAGACCTCATTCATCTTGGAAAATGGACAACAAAAGCCGGCCTGCGCTGGGACCACTATCAGCTCCTGCTCAACAAAAACGTACTCAGTCCGCGCCTCTCCATCGGACGCTATCTGCCTTCGATGAAGATGGTGGTTCACGCCTCCTTTGATCGAATCTTTCAGACCCCTTCGTTTGAAAACATCTTGATTACAAGCTCTCAATGGATCAAGCAGATCGATCGTTCGGTCGTACACTTGCCGGTTCAGCCATCCGCAGGAAATTATTACGAAATCGGCCTCACGGAAGGCTTTACAGATCATCTGCGCTTAAACGTTAATAACTATCGGCGCGACGCCAGAAACTACGCCGATGACGAGCAGCTTCTGAACACCGGTGTCAGCTATCCCATCGCCTTCGACAAGGCTGTCATTTATGGCGCCGAGGGCAAGTTGGAGGCCGTTCAAATGAAAAAACTGAATGGCTTTGTCAGTTATTCCTATATGGTCGGCAACGCATGGTTCCCAGTTGCCGGCGGACTCTTCCTTGGAGAGGACGCGAGCGCTGCGCTCTCTCAACGCTCCGGCCATTTTCCCGACTCCCAGGACCAACGCAATAGTGTAAGAACCCGCCTGGCATACCAACTCGCAACGCATCTCTGGTTTGCTGCCGGAGCGACTTACGGATCGGGGCTGCCATTCGATTATCAGGGAACGGAGTCGGAAGCCCTCGCCGAGTACGGATCGGACGTGATTAGCCGTCTCAACTTTTCCCGCGGACGTGTCCGACCTATGTTGGATATGAATTCCTCCGCCGGAATCGATATTTACAAGCACGACAATACTAACATCCGACTTCAAATTGATAGTGATAATCTGAACAATCGCCTCAATGTCATTGACTTTGGAGGCCTTTTTTCAGGCAATGCCGTGGGACCGGCGCGCAGCATCCTCGGCCGCATAGTCGCGGACTTCTAACCAATTTCCAGAGCGAAAGACAAATGGATTGTGGTTCTATCAAGATCCAGATTAAATTGGCTCGGGTGTTACTCGGGCTATGGAGGTATCATCCCGCTGACTAGCCATTTTCTCCTTTAGAGAGAGAAACGCACGCTCGAATGTGTAGAAGGAAAGCGTGGCGACCATCAATGTGCCGCACACACCCACCATTGCCAACAAGACATCAGCCTCAAGCGGCGGTGCGTGGGGCGCTATCCGAATACATATCCATTGAAAAACGCCATAGAGCAAGAGGTGGTAAACATAAATGCCATAACTGATCTTGCCTAGCCAACGCAGCACGGCGTTCTCAAAGACAGATCGAATGGCGCCCGGCTCCAGGCATTGAGCTATTAGAGTACTGAATAGAATACTAAACACTGCGATACCAAGCGTTGACCACAGCGGATCCATAAGGGACAAAGTCGGTCTCGCTACTACCAAAACTACCAAGGCGGCAAACGATCCCCAAAAGACCCATCGCGCAATTCGCAAAATCCGTGCGATACTCTCATGAGCGCCACGCAGGGCAAGGGCCAAAAAGCTCCCGGCGCAAAGCTCTCCGGCGCGAGAAAGAAGAAAGTGGTGAGGCCATAGCCAGGACCAACCCGATCCTACGGCGATCAGTCTGAACGCGAATGACAAAATCCAGATTACTACGCAGACCTTCATCGCGCTCTTCCGGTTTTTTGCCAATGCCAAAAGCAGGAATGGCCAGATGAGATAGAATTGCTCCTCGACAGCGAGACTCCAAAAGTGGACCAATGCCGATTGCAACGGAAAGCCAAACATCTCTCTCCAAAGCCATGGTATATCCGACAAGTAAAGAATGTCGATTCCGATCTTTGCTGTTGCCTTCCACGACGAACCCATCGCCAATGCTACCGCAGTGACGGCAGCCAGAACCATATAATACAATGGAAATATTCGCAGAGATCGACGGATATAGAAGTTGCGCCACCAGTACGCGCGTCCAAGACTGTCCCAAAGAATTCCGGTAATCAGAAAACCGGAAAGCGCAAAAAATAACGAAACTCCCGCCCAACCCAAAAATGCTGCGTGATCCATTACCCGAAGAACGGATGTGCCCAATTGTTCGTTGGGGTGATAATGAAGCGCAAAGACCGCCGCAACGGCAAGACCGCGCAAACCGTCTAGAGCCGGAATATGCCCCTTCATTCCAGAAAAGCACCGTGTCTCTGATGAAATATTGCTCAATGTCGAGCCTCGTCTGCGATCAAGTGGTGAGATGAAAACCCATTTCAATTCTCATGGAATCATGTTGTCCATGCATTGTGCAAACGAACCGGCGCCAGAATGTCAATACAACAATTGTCTAAATGAAAGAAAGTGAGCAACTTCAGGCAAGTCTATCCTAATAAGTGGACGCTCGTTTTCGCAACGGATCATTTCACCGAGGCGAAGAAGATTCATTTTTAACTTTTGGTCAATGAATGCCGATCGAATTTTTTTGTCCAAGATTTTGTAAAAAGTAAGTATTGCATTGGGCAGGGGTATTGTGATTTTATTAACGCATCTGTAGCACAGAAGAGAATTACCCTTTTCCCCTGGACGCTAGGCGGTAGCTGGACGACCTTGATTTTGATCTGGCACGTGATCTGTGCATCATAGGCTTGAATATGCAGGCCGTTGGCCATAGAGTCCAGGCGTTCTGGATTTTTGTGGTGAGTTCGTATGTCTTTTGATGCACTTGTAGCATGCCTTGAACCAAAATTGACAATATGCAGGATCGCAGGCGAGTTTGCCAAGTAGAATTTCCACTTATGGCCCTCCAGCAGTATTCACTGACTGTGCGGCAGTTTATGCAGGCTTGCGCGACCTGCACGACGAGTTGACTAATGATATCAAGAGGTGGAGTTGCAAATTGACATCTTTAATTTGCAACAATCGTAGTATCCGAGGTACCTAAACGGTAGTGCATTGACCGGTGATGCTGACATTTAACGCGAAGATCGAAATGCGGTTGAAACAATCATATGTGTTTGAACAGTTGACGCGACGGAGCAAAGAACGGAACTTCCGGCGATAGGGCGAGATGTTGTTGCAAAAAGCTGCAGCTGCACTGGAGGAAAGGAACTTGAAGAGACTTCAATGGATTGTGCTAAATTCCCGTTTTATGCTTGAGCCAGCAAACTTCGGTATAATTTCTTTTGCGGGAAGCATTAGCGATAAAGTGGGACAAATGAATACGGGTACTCTGAAAGTGCATCACAGGCATCGCCACAGCCCCAGTCGTGGACACGATCCGGTGTCTGGCCGACGACCGATTGAAGTCTCGCTCCCCTTTTCCCGATTCCGAGCAATCAAATGCTTATCAGCGCATTGGCATGATGACAGAAGTGCAACTAATTGAACCACTTTGGCAGAACCGTCAACGTTTCAGCGACCTTTTTACGATATTCAAGGATCCGACAAAAACATGCGGGGGAATCGACTGTGATAAGCATCACTGCCTTGAAGATTATTGCGTCGCAAGATGCAATCAAGCATTCGAAGAATCCGAAAGGCTCTGATCGAAGACGGTCGACGGCGCTGCAGCGCAACCGGCCTATCCACCAGGCGAGAGTGCGGTTATAACGCATGGAGCGTAAAGACGCTAGAAGATCGGCTCCGCTCCATCTCGACTCCAGGGGTACTTTGATTGTTTGTATTTTTGAAGTTCGCTTCTGCGACCTGTACGACAAGCTAGACTAGGTCGCGCTTATGCACGACATTGAAGGCTCCTCATTGCCGAGGAGGTCCAGTCATGAGCCTTGTATTGGAGAGAATGCAGCGATGGACATTTTTTGTAGATCTTGATAGCGTCCTTTATGCAGTAAGGTGTTACGACAGTCGGCATTAGGACGCATCAGCGGCTTTGGTGGTCTGAGTTATAGAGACCGATTTGGTTGACATTACTGTATGGCTTTTGCCAAACAATGATTCTCTGTGGATTATCTCCTCTGCGATTGCCTTGGCTTAAAACTCAATGACCCGCGTGCGTTAGGACGTGGCCAAGCAATCTCTGCGCGGCCTGCAACGTCACTGAACGAACCACTAGGAAGATGCCTTGCTATGTGCATCCGCAGCCCGCTTTCGTGCGGTCCCAATCCAGGAGCAGTATCCATGAAAAGGTATGCGTCTTATACCATCGCAGTTTTTGCATCCGGTATTCTGGCTTTTCTTTCTTCTTCCGTTGTAGCACAGACTCTGTCGCTCAACGACGGTTCCATCTTACGGAACAACCCGCATCGCATGGGGGTAAACATAGGGGCCATTGACTATTGGGATAATGGCCAGATTCTCAAGAACCTGATCGGATCAAGCAATCCGGGGTTTGAGCCGTTGCAGGATCGGCAGATATGGGCCTTGGGCACGGCGGGAACAACTACCACGTTCACCATCCCTGATATATACGATGGAGTGCCGGCAAACTACTGGGAAGGCGGAAGCTTTACCGTAGTTGAAGTGCAATCGGGCGGGTCCGAACTTGGATGCACCGGCACCATTGCATCGAACACCGGTCCCAATTATCCAGTTCAGGGCGTGACTACTTGGGTGTCTCCAGTCATCACGACATCCACTGCTTGCAGTGCCCCGTTCAGCGTGGGCGACATCATTGTCTTGAGCAAGTCGACATTTCCAACGCCTGAGTCATGGTGGGAATCCGGTGGGCGGGGAGGAACTTCCGGAACAGTTACAGGAGGCGCTCAACTGCTTTCGGATACTACCGACCTTTGCACTAACTGCGGCACTCAAGCCTTGAACATGAACGCTTTGGCAAGTGGATCTGCCGCAACCGCGGCTTGGTATTTTGATAGCGAGAGCACCGATAATATTTTTGTTTTAATGAATGGCACATACCAACTTTCATTCTGGGCAAAATTGGCCTCCGGCACTCCAGTGCTGACCGCTTCGGCCAATCGAGGTTCGCTGGGAGGATTCAACTGCGGTACTTACACGCCGACATTGACTTCGACCTGGACCCAATACACATGGACATGCACGGCAGCTGAAACAGCGGCAACGACGCCGTCTGCGGCCAACGTATCATTGAAGGTTACGGGGGGATCGGTTTATCTGGACAATGTGAGCTTCGAGAAGACATCTGGCAATTCCAGCAACACTACGGTACTTCGGGATGAGGTCATTCAGACGCTGCAAAATTACTTTGGTCCATCGATAGGCAACAATCCAGGAATGTTTCGCTACTGGGTGAACCAAAACGGGGAGACATTGAACAACTGGACTCAGCCCTACTATGCGCATGCGCCAACCAGTGGGGGAACAGGATATTTTGTCGGGCCGGGCGGAGCAGGATCTGAGAATCTTTCGCTTGAGGACTATCTTGTTATCTGCCAATTTCTCAATGCACAGCCGTATCTGGAAGTCCCGGTGACCTTTTCCGCGGCCGAGGCACAGGAACTTATCGAGTTTCTCGCCAGCCCATCGAGCACAATCTATGGAGCGCGGCGAGCAGCTCTCGGTCAAGAGGAGCCTTGGACCGACGCCTTCACACAGATTCACCTTTCTTTCTGCAATGAGTGCTGGAACGGCCAGTCATTTGCCGGCCAGTCTCTGGCCATGCGCAGTACAGGACCCAATTACGAGTATTACTACGACTACAGTGTGCGTGCCCGGGATATCTTTGCCGCAATGCGCGCCGACAGCTATTACTCGCAAACTTCCTTCGATCTGGTAATGAATGCGCAGACGGCTGTCAATTACACAATGGACACAGCGATTGCAAGAGCTCATCCTGATTCCATCGAAATTGAGGATTATACCTATGGCAATGTGAACAATTTCAGTTCGGATTCCGCTCTTTGGCAGCCGGCGATGATCGATCCGTGGGAGAAGGTGACAAATCCCACCGATATTGCTAACTTTTACCAGTCAGTCCATGATTATCAATCGCAGACAACTTGTGGATCCACAGGAACGGCAACTTGCAACGTCAACATTTACGAGTGGGGCCAGGGCACAATCGGCAGCGTGATCGTCTCTGGCGTAACCCCAAGTACAAACATTATCGACCAGACGCATCTGGACTACATCAATGCCGGAGCCGGCGAGGGCGTCGTGATGGCCCTGCAGCCCCTTCTCAACATGCAGTATTACGGCATCGGGCCGCAATCGTTCTTTTCGTTGAGTGAATACAAGAATGGCGGCATGAATGGTTTAACCACGAAACTATGGGGTAACACTGTCGACATGGGCGGAGCAACCAATAACGTACGCCCGACATTTTTGGGAGTTCAGCTAGTGAACCAGTCGATCATCGGCCCCATGTACGCATGTCCGATTACCAACAACCTGACTTATAACTTCGCTGGTTCGATGAATGGAATCGAAGTGAATGCGCCTTCGGCTGGCATTCCGACGCCGATTGAGATGCCGTCGATGAGCACTGTTCCTTATCTCTACGCCTTCTGTTTTGAAAACGCAACCAAGAGGTCACTGGTATTGATCAACACAGATCTTGCCAACAGCCACACAATAAGCTTTGGGGGAACTAATCCTCCCTACCAAACGGTCTCCCAGAGACAATTAGCACCAGCCGCGCTGGACGACATGAATGAAGCACCGACCGGAACCGCGACAAATCATACACTGGCCGCCGTTTCGATTGAGACTTCCTCTCTTTCAACCCCAAGTTCGATAATCCTGCCCCCATATTCAGTGACTGCACTAGATTATACGGCGCAGGGCTTAGCGGCCGCTGCGATGCCAACCTTTAGCCCAGCGGGCGGCACGTACACAACATCGCAATCTGTGACCATCAGCGACACAACAGCCGGGGCAACCATCTATTACACCACTAACGGCTCCACTCCAACAACCGCGTCCAGTGCTTACAGTGGCCCTATCACGGTGAGTGCCGCGGAAACGCTGAATGCGATTGCGGTGGCTACGGGCTACGGCAATAGTCCGGCGGCATCAGCGGCATACGCCATCGATCCACTGTTGCCTATGCCCACATTCTCGATTGCAACCGGCAGCTACTCGACCACGCAGTCGGTAACAATCAGCGATTCACAAGCGGGCGCCATTTTCTACTACACTACCAATGGAACCACGCCAACAATCTCATCGACGAAGTACACGGGCGCGATCACAGTAAGTGCCACAGAGTCGATTGAGGCCATTGCTGTCGCAACGGGATATACCAATAGTCAGGTAGCGACAGTGACATATGCTATCGCTCCTGCACTACCCGCGCCGGTCTTTTCGCCTGCACCAGGAACGTACACATCGGCTCAGTCAGTGACCATCAGTGATGCGACTGCGGGTGCGTTGATTTACTATACCGTTGACGGCACAACGCCTACCACTTCTTCTACTCGATACGCTGGCGCAATTTGGCAGTGTGAAACGCAAACGCTGCGGGCCATCGCAGTTGAGACGGGATATACCAACAGCCCTATAACAACGGCGAATTACACCATAGCTCCCGTGTTGCCTACACCTACGTTCAGCCCAACCGGTGGTGGAGCTTGGGCCACATTTGCTACACCACCGACAGTGACCATCAGCGATTCGCTAACCGGTACAACTTTCTACTACACCACCAACGGCACCACGCCCACAACTTCGTCGACCTTGTATACGGGACCGTTTACCGTAAGTACAACGGAGACGGTTCAGGCGATCGCGGCTGAGGCTGGCTATACCAATAGCGCTGTTGCTTCGATGTTGTACACCGTCGCTTCTTCTACACTACCGACGCCGACCTTCTCTCCCGCGGCTGGTAGCTTTACGGCAGTACAAACAGTAACCATTGGCGACTCGACAGCTGGGACCACCATTTACTACACGACTAACGGAACCACGCCCACGACTTCGTCGACCAAGTACACCGGCGTGATCACGGTGAGCGCAACTGAAACGTTGGAAGCTATCGCTGTTGAAACGGGCCAAACCAATAGTGCGGTCGCGACAGCGGCTTACACCATCAACTCGACGACAGTACCTGCACCAATATTCTCGCCAGCAGCCGGAACTTATACGGCTGCGCAAACGGTGACCATCAGCGACTCAACGGCGGGGGCAACCATCTATTACACCACAAATGGCACCACGCCCACGACTTCGTCGACCAAGTATACTGGCGCGATCACGGTGAGTGCCACTGAAACGCTGGAAGCTATCGCTGTTGCGACGGGCCAAACCAATAGCGCGGCTGAGACAGCGGCTTACACCATCACCTCGGTGGTGTCCACACCTGCCTTCTCTCCCGCGGCTGGAAGCTATACGGCGGCGCAAACGGTGACCATCAGCGACTCAACGGCGGGAACCACCATTTACTACACTACCAACGGTACACCACCCACTACTTCGTCAACCAAGTACAGCGGCGCGATCACGGTGAGTGCCACTGAAACGCTGGAAGCTATCGCTGTTGCGACGGGCCAAACCAATAGCGCGGCTGCGACAGCGGCTTACACCATCACCCCGGTGGCGGCTGCGCCCACCTTCTCGCCGGCGCCCGGAACCTATACGTCAGCGAAGTCGGTAACGATCAGCGATACAACGTCGGGCGCATTAATTTACTACACAACGAATGGCACCACGCCTACTACCTCTTCTACACTGTACACTGGCGCGATCTGGCAGAGTACAACACAGACTCTCAATGCCATCGCCGTTGCAACTGGCTACAACAATAGCCCTGTAACTACGGCTGCTTACACCATAGCCCCTGTGCTGCCCGCGCCGACATTCAGTCTGGCGGGCGGCTCTGCCGCTTATACTTCGGTTCAGACGGTGACGATCAGCGAGTCCATAGCGGGTACCACCATCTACTACACCACCAACGGCGCCACGCCCACAACCTCGTCTACCGTATACACCGGCGCTATCACCGTGAGCACGACAGAGACAATCAATGCCATGGCTGTTGCATCGGGCTATACCAATAGCTCTGTTGCCTCCGTACTGTACACCATTGCTTCTACAACGCTGCCGACGCCAATCTTCTCTCTCGCGTCCGGAACCTATGCAGGAGCGCAGACGGTGACAATCGGCGATTCAACGGCTGGAACAACCATCTACTACACCACCAGCGGCACCACGCCCACGACCTCGTCTACTAAATACAGCAGTGCAATCACGGTGAGTGCAACAGAGACACTGGAAGCTATCGCTGTCGAGTCGGGCCAAACCAATAGCCCGGTAGCAACAGCTTCTTACACCATCACACCGGTGGTGCCCGCTCCCGCTTTCTCACCGGTGTCCGGAACCTATACATCAGCGCAGTCTGTTACCATCACCGATACGGCTACGAGTGCAATGATCTACTACACCACCGATGGAACCACGCCCACAACATCGTCGACCCTGTACAGAGGCGCGATCTGGCAGAGTGCAACACAAACTCTAAAGGCTATTGCGGTCGAGACAGGCTATGCAAACAGCCCAGTGACAACGGCGGCTTACACCATAGCTCCAGTGCTACCAGCCCCAATATTCAGTTTAGCCGGTGGTCCCGCGGCTTATGCCACTGCGCAGACGGTAACAATCAGTGAGTCCTTAGCAGGCGCAACGATTTACTACACCACTAACGGAACCACGCCTACAACATCGTCTACGGCGTACACAGGCGCGATCACAGTGAGCACGACGGAGACGATTAATGCCATCGCCATCGCGTCGGGCTATACCAATAGCGCCGTAACTTCAGTGTTGTACACTATCGCTGTCCAGACAAGTCAGACAAAGGGCCTTGTCACCACAGCAGCCAGGTAAGCGGTTAAGCATTGATTCTCGACAAAGTGAACCACTTGTTTGACGAGATAGATACTCATTCTGTGGCTGGTATAACGCTTAATCGTTAGGAGTTCCCAGCCGGAATGAACGGCACAAATAACACAAACCTATCGTAGGCGGTATGTAAACCAGTAGTTTACATACCGCTTGCCTTTTAACTGCTGGACATCTATGTGTGCACGGTCAGCAGGGGAATCTCTCTCTCTGTCAGGACAGCTGCCAAATCGGAGCGCAGGCTATCCTCTGAGCAATTCTCGGTTCCGAGCCGACGTCCGTTTTCGCTTAGCCTCGCAAGCTCATCTGGATTTGTCCAGAGTTCCGCAATTGCTTGAGCCAGACTATCGGCGGAAAACGGTTTGCATAGCACGCCGTTATGGCCGTTCACTACGTAATCGGATATCCCAGTGGAATCTGTTGAAACGATCGCCTTTGCTAAATGCATTGCACAAACCAGTGTTACGTGGCCGCAGGGTACAGTCGAGCCGGACAACGGCAAGACAGTAAATTCAGAGTAATACAGAATATTCATTGTTTGTGGAAACGGTTCATTCACTAGTACTTTCACATTTTCAGGAACATCGAGGCCATTCAGGCTTTCAGGGCGTACGACAAGTACAAACGAGATATTAGGCAGCTTCCGGCTTGCTTCAAGCAGCGTCCGATAATCCCGCCCATTGCCCCCAATGGAAGAGATATACCTGCCGGACTGCAAGGGAAATGCCGGGGATATAACAGGAACTCCGATGCTCCATAGCCGCAATCGCATGCGGTCCATCGGAATATCGAAGTGTCGGCTGTATAGAGTGCGTTCCATGGAGGAGTGCACGGAAAACTGCGTGATTTGCCTAAATGCATATCGCATCAACCGGCACCGGAACTCATTGGGAAGTTCAGCAAAGTTGAAGGAATCAACATAATGGTCAACGCGTATCCGCAGAAGTCGGCAAAACAGCGCACACAAGAACGAAGCACGCGGATCGTGTGTGATTAGAAGCTTTGCCCCCCCCCTGGACGCTCTCGTCACCGCCTGAAGACTGGCACGAATCATACCAATGTTGGGCTTGCAGATAAGTCTTTCCAAAAGATATACGGGGCGATCATCATAAAAGACCCACTCTGCTCCCTGCCCAGTCAGGCTAGGCCCTAACGAACGCCAGCCTTCCGCAAATCCCGGAGAGCAACAAACAATCAACGGTCTTTTCATAGCTTCCCTATCTCTGCTTTTTCGTCGACTAGTCATGGCTTAATCGCGCCCACAAAAGCGACTTAGTATTCCAGACAACATCACCTAGGAGATATGTTAGAAGAGCGCAACGAATCAAGATAGGGATCGATTGCCGAGGCTATCCATGGCGAAATCTTCTCGATCCCGAAGCGGTTGAAATGGCCGCCGTCTGCATAGAATTGAGCATCATCGCTAAATTGCTGCGCGTCAAGTAACGGTCCAAGCCTCTCGTACGCGGCGTGGTCATACTGCCAGGGTCTGCTCGAGTAGAAAGGTAGATGCACAAAAACCACGAAAGCCCCGTGCTGTTTCGCCAAAGCAGCGATGCGCGCCGTGTACTCCGGCTCAAGTGGCTCATTCAGCGTATACCATGCAGAAGGCTGAACCCAATATCCATCGGTATTACCGAGTCCAGCCTTCAATTCCGCAGCTTCATTTTTCAGCTTTTGCATTGGAGCGACCAAACCACGATCAATCAACCTGCCCCTCGGAATTCGAAAACTTTTGGTACTGTCGAAATCTGTTCCGAGATAGTCCTTGCGCATTACAAGGCTCTTCCCAAACCAAGACGGGACGATGCTTTGGACAAAGTAACTCATCTGCCGGTAGGGAAGGTACGCCGCATCTTCCGCGTAATAGTGACTGATCATAAGCGGGGCGTCCAGTATATCTCTGGTGTCGGCGACATAGCGAAAAGCTGGATGACTAATATCCGCGCGCTCGACGACGGAAATCAGGATAAGCCTGGTTTCAGGATGGCTTTCCAAGAGTTCCTTGACGATAATGTAATGCAGATTCCGCCCCTCGTAAGGTACAGCCAAATTGGCGACATGAATCGGGCGGTCCAGTCTTTTGCCGAGAGCAGCAGCTAGTTCCGGAGCACTCAGAGCGGCTTCAACGCGCGAGCTACCTATTATTGCGACATCGATTGGAGTCGGGTCGTCATGAATTCGCTCATAAACCCAACGCAGCTTGAATAGGTCTGAATAGTCAAACTGCTGATAGCGAATATAGCGTTCATGCGGCAACTGCACTGACAGAATGTTAAGCACAGCGAATCCGCTCAGCAGCACGCTCATCAGCCGCCATGCTCTACCCGCCTCGATCATTTCATCCACTGGGAGAATGTTTTTTGTTGTCATAGTAATTAAGCTCCGTTAGAACTTGAAGTAAATGAAAGAGGTCGAACCGCGTGAGAGAAACGCGAATCCAAAAAACAGAACAACACTCACTGCTCCCATCCATACAATATTGAATTCAAATGGGAAACTGAATCGCGCCGGATCAACCTGACGCCATTTGTCCCACTCAAGAGCAGGGCGCACACGACTCATAATTTGTTCGGTGTTGGGAAACATGTAGACGATACTCAGCCCGATTGCAATAATGGGAATCATCATCGCATTCCCGCCAGATGAGAAACTGGTTGCCCAGTCTTGTGAGATACCCAAGCCGTGCAAGCCGGCCATGCCGGCAAAGATCTGCCACGCCGCGCTCATGCTTTCGGCGCGAAAAGGTACTTCGGCGCTGACAAACGCAAGTAGAGTAAGCAATCCGTAAGCGAAGAGCACTGTCCGAGTCTCCAGTTTCCCTCGTCGCCTCTTTCTGGTGATAGCGTTGTAGATTTCGTTGATACACATGAATGTTCCGTGCATCAGTCCAAAAGTTACATAAGTCCAGCTTGGTCCATGCCACGTTCCGATGATAAGCATGGAAAGAAATGTCGGTAACAGCATGGAAACAGAGAAGGCTTTCCAGCGCCCGTAACCTCGATCGGCACTCAGGCGCGTCAGAGGAATAATCAGTGGTTGAAATATGTACATGCGAACGAATCTGCTGAGCGTCATGTGCCAGCGCCGCCATAGTTCGGAGATACTTGTTGATCTTAGGGGAGAATAAAAGTTGAGAGGTAGCACGACACCCAGCATCCGCGCAACACCGATGGCCATATCGGAGTAGCCCGAGAAATCAAAATAAATCTGCAATGTATAAGTGAACGCTGCACCCCATGACAGGAAGAACCCCGGACTAGCTCCGCTTTGGGCGGCATTGAATACCGGATCGGCCCACAGCGCGGCAGTATCTGCAAACACCGTCTTTTTGAAGAGTCCGAAAGAAAATATTACAAGTCCAATTAACAGATTCTGTGCGAACCGCTCCCGGTCTGGTCGCGCGGCCAGTTGTGGCGCGATCTCTTGGTTGAGAGTGATAGGCCCGGAGAGAAGCGTGGGAAAGAAAGCTACAAATGCCATGTACTTCATTAGCCCATCGAGAACTATACGGCCACGCGCAACATCAACTAGAAAGCCGATCTGCTGAAATGTGTAGAAGGATATAGCCAATGGCGCCATAATATTGATGAATGGATTGGAGGCCCCAAAGACTCCGCATACCGCGCCGGACACCACACTGAAGTATTTCAAATAGATAAGAGTTGCGACGTTTGCCGAGACGCCAAGGATCAACCATCTTTGTTTAACTTTTGGATTTTCGGTTCTGACAATCAATATAGCCAACAGGTAGTTGATTATGATCGATACAAGCAGAAGCGGTACATAACGCGGCTGCGCATGGGCGTAGAATCCCAGTGTCGCCAGGACAAGAAAGGGCAGGCGCAGCAAATGCAGCCGCGAAAGGGACAGTGAGTAGTAAACAATTAGAACAAAAGGCAAAAACGCGAACAAGAAGATGAGGGAATTGAAACTCATCCGTGGCTTCCTCCGGGCTTAGGTCGTTTTGGCAGAAAAAGCGAGTTATACTGGCAGGGGCTGTGGGGCGCTTTCGACAGCGCTACTGCTATAGAGAACGCTGATAGGAAGGTTTGGGGGCTGGTATTCCGCGAGGTTGAGCGCCCATTCCGTGCCGCCTCCGGTCAGGTCGGATATCTTGGTAAATCCGAGTTTTGCAAAGTGATCGGCTACGAGGGAATTCTTCTTGGTTGGCAAGTATGTCCCTGTCAAGCGAAGAGCACCTGCACTGCGAGCGGCCGCCGCAACGTGCGCCAACACCAGTTCCTCGACACGCCTCCCCAGCACACGACAACTCATCAGCCATGTGTCACAGCTCCACTCTAATTCTGCGCGGTCATATATTACCACAGAGATCATCCCGTTATCGCCGAAGCGGTCTGCTAGCCGGATCTGCACACAGAATTTGCCGGGATCTGTTTCAAAGCGCGCTATCTCACTTTCCGAATATCGCCGAGTTGTCAGATTGAACTGATTCGACTTGTTGATTAGCTGTGTGATGCGCACCCGGCCAACTGCGTCAAATGGCATTACTATTGCAACCATCTCAAGCGATGCCATGTAGTCTTCGAGATTTCCGATCTTCTTCAGGGATGCGCGTTCCGCATTTGTTCCGTAATAATCGGCTCGACTGAGATCCTCATTCGATAATCCAACAGCCTCGAAGTATCCAGCGCGAGAGAGAATACCGACATAATCGGCAGGATCTTCCGACAGTTCCGGCACGGCAACTTCAGGCAGGATTTCGCGAACCAGAGCGCGCTCAACCGGATTATCGTCGACAAAAACCAAGGCGTCGGTGCCAATGTTCAAAGTAGCCGCGATTTCGCGAATATTATTAGCCTTGTCCTCCCAATTAGCGACGAAGACGGCGATATGCTCTTCCCTTAGCAGCATCTCTGGATGCTCCCGAAAGGGTAGCCGGGCGTTGGCTTCATCGTTTTTTGAGCACACAGCCAGCACGATGCCTCGCTGGCGCAGGGCGAGAGCATATCGTTGTAGCGCAAGATGTGCTTCTCCGGTACTGCTGCCCTGACCAAGCCGAATCCCGTTAAGGCCGTCATCGCCGATCACTCCTCCCCAGAGCGTGTTATCAAGGTCCAGCACCAGACATTTGCGCGACCTACCGCGCGCTGCTGCCAGAACCCGGCAAACATGCTCGGCATAAAGCGGCATGGCATCCATTGCAGCCGGGAGCTTCGCTTTGTGCCAGTCGCGCGCGTCGTTCCACACACTGAGTCCGGTGAGAGACGCAAGCGAGGCGGTGTCCATAATTAAATCTGTATCGCGGGCTACCTCGAGAAACACTCTATGATTGAATCGCTCAATCATAGCGCGGACAGAACCTGGGAACTGTGTATCAAAGCTGCCAAAGAGAGACTCGGCGGGAGGCACCAGGGTTTGTAGAACGCAGCATGTCCCAATCGTGCTGCGCACTCCCTCCGCCAGACCAGCCGCGTAACTGATAGCGGCATCCAATGCCGATTCAGCATCCAATGCCGTTAGGCGTGGGTTACTCAAACCAAGAGCGCGATAATCCAACGCAATCAGAATCGCGTCAAGCTGCGCTCGGCCAAACTCGGAGTCGCGGTCGAGAAGCTGTTGTGCTGCCTGACCGAATTCCGCCATCACTACGTCAAGAAGCAGGCCATGGCGCAGAGCAGTTCCCGGCAAAGCCTGCGCGAGATAATCAACCGTGTGAGAGGAAACGATGCCCAGACGAAATGGAGTCAGGCCAGTTTGCCCAGCCAGCCACTCGCGTTTCGCGCTGACTAATTTGCGAAGTGCCTCCAATCCGGTGAGATCCAGATCGAAGGCGGCCAAGCGTTGGACCTCAGCGGCTTCGGGCGATTCTGTCTTGAGCATTGCCGACACGCGAGCCCGAAAGTCGGCTGGCTGTGGCAGATTCCAGGAAAGTGCAAAGGGGTTGTTCATTGTGAAGCCCTCCTGACAATGATGTTCAGCGCCTCCCCAATGTTCTTGAGCCCATCGATTTCACCGCTCGTAAAGCGGAAGGAAAACTCTTTTTCCACGGCAACCAGAAAGCGAACATGGCTGAGACTGTCCCACCCATCGACGTCGTCCGCGGTAAGGCTGTCATCGTACTGCAAGTCGTCTTCGTCGAATACATCGCGCATGATCGCGATCAGTCGTGCGGCTGCTTCTTCTCTGGTCATCCTGTATTTACTCTCCTTTGGATTAAGATTGCGCGGGGTTTCTGTTGCGAAGATACTTCCAAACTGTCCATTACCAGCCTCCCACCAACTCAGCGTTGCGAATCCGTGGCCTATACGCTGTAAGATGATCGATCTTGCTGAGATCCTCGCCCGAGTCTCTGAGACTGATTGAGTGCCATGTATCGGAAAGGCCGGTGGCAAGTATGTAGCGAAACTCAGTTATTCCCTTGCCGCGATCGATCACTTCAGGCTTTCCCCCGCACACATAATCTACCGACCAGTAAATGCTGAAAGGACTGTGCAAGGCAACTTTGGAGTGTTGCCATGCGCGTTCAACCATCCAGTCGTCGGGTTCAATCTCCAAGTTACGAGAGTTGGAAACAAAAGTCTCTTGCGAACGGCCGGTTCCCTGCGGTCCGGCTTGGCTGCCATGAACGGCAAAGGTGAACTCCTTCTGATCTGGAGAAAAATCGGAGAGTACTGCGGTCCAATTCTCCGCCACATGGTCGTGCATCAAGATAATCCGCCGCAAGGCGGGCCAGTCTGGCACGGTAACAACTGAGGATGCGCGGCTAACCTGATAGCAGCCATCAAGATTCTTCGGCGATTGTCCGTCCACCGTAATGGCCGGCCACGCAGTCAAAGGCTCATCACTTACAATTTCGAGACGCGTGCCTTCAAAGTGCACAATTGCGTTGCCGGAAACGCGCTCCTGCTCGGCAAGGTAAAGCAAGTTGACATCCTGAGCCGTCTCTCCATTGTACTGACTGACTAATCCATCGAAATACTGATTAAAGAATTCGGCGATCAGCTCCTTTCCGCGAGCATTAGGGTGAATCTCGTCGCTAAGCAAGTCGCTCGGATTGGTTCCGGTGCGAAGCAGATAAGCCCGCCACCAATCGCGTTGCGGTTCAACGGCAATCGCGTACTTTTGAGCCAGCGCGGGAATTTTATGGTACGACATTTCGTCATTCCACATGCGCTGGTGATACCAGATAAAACCTGCGCACCCTGCTGGGCGGGAGAGAGTCAGATGAAGCCCTTCATCGCAGCGCGGATCAGGCAGCACATCTCCGTGGTCTGTCTGCACGATGATGTCGGCAGCGGTGCGCGAGCGAAAGAGCCGGATGATCTTTTCATAATCGCGATGGTCGCCATAAACATGAAAAATAATCAAATCGGGATAGAACGCCGCAATGTCCTGTTCCGTTGTGCGCACCAATGCCTGGGATGGGAACCCTCCCAGAGCGCGATTCTCCACCACAAAGACTGTATTCGGGTATATCTGACGCCAATGCGCCACAACAGCTTCGTGCCATCCGCTTTGAGTGATCGACTGGCCGTAAAAAAGGACTTTCAATACTTTGCGGTCATTTGGCGTGCTACCGCGGATGATCGAAAGAGTGCGCGCAATTTTCTGGACATCGGGGATACGATCATGTTCGCGGTCGCGAATTATCTTGGTTGCCACCATCGCACCAAGCAGCGTTATAACGAAAATAGCCAAAAAGATTCGGAGCAATAACTTGTAACTTGGCCGTATCATAGATGGACTCGCTCTTGTGCCGGTTTGGTTGCTGTTTAACGGACAAGTCCCATTAGATCGAAACCGACTTCAGTCGGCGCGAATCTGCTTATACTCGATCAGCTTGCGCGCATTATTTTGTCTCTTGCTCAGTTCATATTGCAGTTGTCCCACGAGAATGGGAATCTGTTGGAGGTGCGAGTGAAAGCCATAGACCAGCAGGGTTCCAAAGCTGGCATTCTTCCAGCGAGCCTTCCATGCCGATCGCAGCGACAACGCTAATAGCAGGCCAAGCCAGAGCGCAACCGGGAGAAATCCAACGAAGACACTGACGGCAACAACGACGGCCAGCGAGATAACCCAGAAGCCTCCGCGTATGAGGCTGCGCCGCCGTTCTGAACTCCAGAACGGATCCGCTGTATTCCGGAAACGCTCCGAAACCTCGGCATAGGCATGGCCGGCTCGCCTAGCGCGCTTCCAGTACTGGCTCAAGCGTGTAATTTGCAAATCGTGCCCAGTCATTGGGCAGTCGATGTGCAGTATCTTATAACTTCGGGATCTTATTCGCCGGCAAAGTTCGGGCTCTTCTCCGGCTATCAGCCTCTCGTCGAAGCCCTCTGTTTCCAGAAGAACGTTGCGTCGCATCAGCACATCGCCGCCACAAAATTCAGTAAACCCTGGAAGATACACCCAATCTAGGTCGAGGATGCGGTTGTAGATTGAAGCCTCGGGCTGGATCTCGCGGCGATGCCCCCAAACCGCCGCAATCGAAGGCTCTGGCGCCAATGCCTCATACGCCGTCAACGCAAAGTCCGGATCGAGCACTGTATCTCCATCAAGAAAGAGGATCAACTCCGACGTTGCGCGGCACCAGCCTGCGTTGCGTCCGATTGCAGCCGTTGGCCGTTCCGGATGAACTACGATCACCGTTGCGCCATAGCTCAACGCCACCTCCGGGCTGCCATCGGTCGAGGCGGAATCGACGTAGATCAGTTCTCTGACTACAACGTCTCTAACAAGGCGAATAGACTCTAGGCACGCGGCCAGGCGGAACCCTTCATTACGACCAATTACAACGATCGAAATAGCCGGCGGGGCCAGATCGGGACCGACTTTTGAGAGGCTTCTAGAAACTTGCCGCATGTTCACTCCGCTCTTCTACATTGATCTATTCATCGCTCACCGCGAGTACCGGCAACTTGCGCGGTAGAACTCGCGCGGGAACGCCGACCGCGATGGAATTGGAGGGGACGTCTATAAGCACCACCGCGTTGGCTCCGATCGCCACGTCATCCCCTATCCGAATCGAACCTAGAATCTTGGCGCCCGCGCCTATATCCACGCGGTTCCCAAGAATAGGCGCTCCGCGTTGTCCGGTATGTCTCAGTCCCACCGTGACGCCGTTGCGAATCACGCAGTCGTCTCCAAAGACGGCGTCGCCACTGATAACAATTCCTCCGAAATGGTCGATTCGGAATCGCCGTCCCAGCGTTGTCTCGCAGGGTAGTTCGATGCCTGTCAGTACTTCGGAAAAAGGCTTGAGCACCTTATAGAGAAATGAAAAAGGAACTCGCATCCAACGCCATCGAATCGAGTAACGCCAGCGCCCAAAGCGGTACACTGCCATTGCCCATAAACCCTGGCGGGAAAATTGGCCGCCGTGCGTATGCCAGTCCTCGCAAATGTTTTCGAACAATGTACGTTCCTCGTTTGCCGATCATCAAACAGCCACTGATTCCGATGAGTTCGCCGGAGACCTATCGCCAGAAAGCGGTTTTTCATATTCCATCTTTCTGCTGATCCAGACCCCGAGTCGTGTCGAAGGAGTCTCCACAAATACATGGAATATGGAGCTGAATACAAGAGTGAGCACCAGATAGATGGGCAGCAGGGCGTAAAGTGAAAGCCTTCCATACAGCGCATGAATCAGAGAGAGTAGTACTGTGACGTGCAGCAGATACACGCTGTACGATATTTCTCCAAGGTATTGTGAAACTCGATGGAGCAGGACGTCTCGAAACATACGTTCATTCAATGCCGCAATGATGGCGTAGGCAGCGGCCACAGTCAGAATCATATCGTATAACCCAACCAGACTGGGGTGTCCAGCAATCAGGCCTGCAAATGACCAAGCGCTCAAAACACACACCGCGAAAGTTGCCCGGAAGAATCGAGAACGATCAAGATACAGCCGCGACCAGGTGTTCGACGAGCGGGCGAGAAGCGATCCGACTATGAAAACCATTGCATAGTGCAGCGTGGAGCCGTACGGAGAAGGAATCAGATTGTCCGATTCGAGCGGGAGCAGACCTAGAAGGATAACTGCTACACCTGTAATGACTATTGCTCTCTGGGTGCGTATCCGTCTCAACAAGAGCATAAGCAGTGGAAAGATGATAGAAACGCGCATCTCGATAACCAGCGACCAGAAGGCGCCATTGAGTTGCATCTGATCGAAGTTGCCGATAAGGCCGGCGTGTTTCAGCACCAAGCTCCATGTTACAGGTTGAGACCAAATGGCCTGAAACCATGGACTGAGACTTGGTATCTTGTTATGAAAGAGCAGGTCGCCGAAGACCGCGAAAACAACTGCCCCCAGGTAGGGAAGATGAATTCTGCATATTCGTTTTACCAGAAAAGGAAGGTATTTTGGCTTGCGAGGCCTTAGAAACGGAAGTGTCAGCACGAATCCGCTGAGCACAAAAAAGAGAAGAACCGACTCATGGCCTGCTACCAAAAAACGAAATAGACCTCGAAACAACAACTGGATCAGGAAGAGCTGCTTGCCGGCTTCGTTAAGGTTGTAGAAATGGCAGAAAACTACCGTACATGCGGCCAGCCCGCGTAAAGCGTCCAGTTCCTTGAGCCTTCCCCTCGGGCCGGGCTCGGTCAAGACGCCCTCTCTTTCCCGCGTTTCCAGCGCTACTCTGCTCGGAGTCAGGCTATCGATGTTTACGATGCTAGCCATGAATGCCTGTACTCCTTCCGACTCAAGGACCGAGTCAAGTTGAATTTTGAAAGGCGATCAATTCACATGCCGCGATCAACTGGCATAACTCCACCGACGGCCCGCGCAGGAATTCCCACTACAGTTACTCCTGCGGGAACATCCCGAGTGACCACCGCATTGGCCCCAACAGTTGCGCCGTCCCCAATAGTGACACCGCCCAGCACCGTCACACCACGGCCGATCCACACCTCACTGCCGATCTCGATCGGGCGCGCGACATGGCCGGAATTGCGAATCGTCAAGCCCGATAAGCGAATGTGATTGGAATCGCGTATGCTTGTGTACTCGCCAATCATCGTACCGTCGCCGATCATCACATTCTCGCGCGAGACAATGTGTACCCCGCGAGAAAGTACTACTTCGTGGCCGATTTGAATGGTTCCACTTTCCTCTGTTTCAAAATAGAGCGCGGGATACAAAAGCGCGCCCCGGCCAATGCGGATCATGCCGGTGCCATGCACTTCAACTGGACCCAACACAACCACCGACGCATCGAGTGGCATTATCAGCCTGGACGATAGCAAAGCGTGGTTGCGAATATTCTCCAGATCACGCCGCAAACCGTATGTTGCCCGGTAATACAACGATAAAAGCGATGTCAGTGAGGATTTAATCTTGCGGCGCATGGTTTTCCCTAGCGGATCGATGTTTGCCATTCCGGCGGAGGTTCTTCGTTTACCACGGTTGCTGAGGAGAATAGCGGCCACCTTTGGTATCGTGCCATGCGTCACTCATGATCTTGATCATGAATCGATCGGCTTGAACACTGGCGCGGCGAAGTGGATTCTTGCTCCATCGCCGGCGCTGCAACCGCATCCAATACCAGACTGTCTCCGCCATCATGGCCAGCCATGCGGACAATCCGTGATGCTTGCGATAGTAAAGCAGCATACTTCGCATACGCCATAGAGTGAGTTGCGCCCCGGTGCGCGAGAATTGAAGCGATCGAAGCTGCCGCGAGGACTCGCCGCCGATATGAACGATGCCGATATCCGGCCAATACCAGATCGAGTAGCCTTGCTCTTTAATGCGCCGGCAAAAGTCGACTTCTTCAAAGTAAAGGAAGAAGCGCGAGTCGAAAGTGCCTACCTCTGCCAGCACTTCCGCGCGCACGATCGAATACGCGCCGGGAACCCAGTCGACTTCCGAGGCTTCCATCGGGTTGGCCCATGTCCGGTCGGCGCGCCCAAAGAAACGCGATCGTGGAAACCGCGCCGCCAGCCCTGAAAGGACAATTAAATCGCTGAAAACGGTGGGAAACATACGCGCCGATGGCTGCCAGGAGCCATCGCGCCCCACCAGGCGGCCGCCGCCAAGCCCCGCGCTGGGAGTCTGGTCCATATGCGAGACTGAACGTTCGAGCGATCCGCGGGTCAGAAACGCGTCTGAGTTGAGAAGCACAATGTAACGCCCACCAGCAGACTGGAAACCGCGGTTGTTGGCTGATCCAAAGCCTAGATTGACTTCGCTCCGGATCAGCAGAACATCTGGAAACTCTAGCTCGACCATCGCGGGCGAACCGTCTGTCGAATTGTTATCGACGACGATAATCTGAACGCGCAACAAACCTGTCTCGCGATAAGCCGCGCGCAGACATTCCCGCAGTACATCGCGCGTGTTGAAGGAGACAATCACGATGGACACGTCGAATTGGTAGTCAGTCGAGCTTTGAGTTGGCATAGTCCTTTTAGATGCTATTGGGAACCTGCGACCGAAACAGTTGCGCCAGCAAAGTCGCATTTTGCGGCAGGTTGTAAAGTTCAAGCGCTCGCCTGGATCCTGCTTCTCCTAGACTGCGCCGCAGAGACGGATCTTCGATGAGCCGCTCCAGCGCCGACGCCAAGGCTTCTACCGAAGAGGCTGAAACCAGCAGACCATCCAGACCATCGCGAATCAGTTCCGGAATACCGGCGATGCAAGTACTCACACAAGGCACCTTCATGGCCATAGCTTCCATTAGCGCTATAGGCACTCCTTCGGCAAAACTGGACAAGGCAAAAATATCCGCACTTCCAAGCAGCAGCCGAATCTCGTCGGGGCTTTTTGCTCCCTCGAAAACAACAGGCAGTCCCTTCTGCTTCGCGTAGGTTTGCAAATAATTTAGATCGGGCCCCGCGCCCACCAGACGCACACGGAATGAGTGGCCAGAGTCACGCAGCTTTGAGCAGGCTTGCAATAGGATAAGTTGCCCCTTCGATGAAACCAGCCGGCCTACGCATAAAATCTCCAAAGTGCGCTCGTCCGGCTCAATCTGTCTACGCGACGGTATAAAGACCTCCGGATCGATTCCCAGTCTCACCACATGCATCTTGTCCCAGTCTTTGGGAGCCGCGATGCGCATCAACTGGCTTCGACAAAAATTGCTGATGCAAAAAATAAATTTTGCGCGCTCGACTTTTTGCCGCAGATAGAACTTCTCAACATCGTAGAATTCGTCCGGACCGTGTACTGTCAACGAATACGAGTATCTCCACGCCGCCGACGCCAGCATTCCCACCGTCGCCACTGGCCCGCAAAAGTGAATGTGCAGATGACGAAGACCGCGCGAACGCATCCAATCGCCCAGAATAAGTGCCTCTACAAAGTAGAAGAGGGCATATAGAGTTTCGACCGGGCTCCATCGCCCCAATCGCAGAGCCGCCGCCAGCCCTCGGCAAAAAACCATCGGCCTCAGCAGAAGAGTCTTTGCGACAATCGCTGCTCCGCCCGCCGCGCCCTTGGACTTGATGTATACCGTCTTATTGGCCTCCTCCGCTTCGACCGCTGACATCAATGCGCGTGGACGGTCGGGCTGGTTGATCGAAGCAACTTCGACCGTGCAGCCCTGCTTCTCCAGTTCCTTAATTTCATTCAGAAAGAATGTGTGGGAGATAGCCGGATAGCGACTCAAAAGGTAGATAAGCCGCCACGGTGACGCTGCCTCTGAAACTTTTGCCGTGTTGAGTTCGGCTGTGAGCGCTAAATCTCCGCCAGGGTCAGCACTTTGAACCGCAGCCCAACTCCCCGCCGAAGGCCCTGCATTCTCAAAATTCGTTTTCATGCCCGACCACCTCAACCTTTAATTGCGCTCGGATACAGTATGGGAAGAAACCACGGCTTCATTGGATTTCTGAGCAACTTTGCGCTTCTCGGCAAGCGAGTGATAAATGCCAATCATCTGGTCTATCTTTTGCTGCCAGTCAAAATAGTGAGCCGCCCGTTCGCGTCCGGCGGCGCCCATGGATTCTGCCAATCCAGGTTCGTCGATCAGCTTCCGCATCGCTTCGGAAAATCCATCTACCAATCCCCAATAACTCTCCGGCTCGACCAGCACCCCGCAGGAGGAGTCGAGATAGTCCGCGGGCCCGCCCCAGTTGGTAGCGATCACTGGCTTGCCCAGGGCCATAGCCTCCAGCACTACTGCTCCGCCACATTCGTACACGCTAGGCAGAACCAGTGCAACAGAGTTGCGCAGACGTACAGCGCACTCCCGCTGCGGAAGCCAACCCACAAAATGAACGCGCTCCTTCAGGCCCAATTCATCCGCCAACGATTGCCAAGCCTCCAGCATGGGCCCATCGCCGATAACCTCGAGACTGGCCGATTTCAGCCTGGCAGATGGAAGTTTTCCGAGCGCTCGAATCACGATGTCCAACGCCTTCCAATCCACTAGCCGCCCAAGGAATACAAATCGAGTTGTTGTACTTTGCGCGCAGTTGTTGGCGCCCTGCCAGATGCCGAAATCGATCCCATTCTCCACCAGCTCAACCACCCTGCCGCGAACTCCCGCTGGCAGAACACGCCGCGTACGTTCATTGGCTACCAGCACGACCTCCGCCTGCTTCTTGCCCGGTAGAAGCGTATTGGCTATACCCGTAAAAAGGCGGGCCACTACGACTGCCGCGCGGCTCATCCAGAATTCGGTGCGGCGAAACGACGGTGGATACTCCATGCCCCCGTTCAGCGGCCCAATCACTACCGGTGCGCCCAAGCTGAAAATTGCCGAAGGAAAGCGCGGCGCAACCGGAATCGGCTGATGAATCACATCAATCTGCCGATCGAGAACGAGCCTGCGTACAACTGCGCGCTGACAAAATTGTGTGATGAGTTGGTTGAGAAGGCCCAGTGTGGACTCAGAGACTCGTCTAGGCAGATAACCGCTGAGATAAAAAATCAGCTTTTGAATCCATAGGTCGGGAACAAAAAGAATCCGGTCAATCGCCTCCGGGAAGAGCGCCTCCACCTCGCTGCGCGTTCGCGAGTGGACCACCAGCCAGCTATCGATCCCACGCGCGCGCAGCAGACGAAAATAATGCACGGGAAGAATAGCTTCGCCGCCGAATTTTGTCGAAGCGTGTTCGGCAACAATGCATATTTTCATATTCACTCACGCGGTACGGAAGATTTGGTAATACCCAAGAGTCGCCAGTACGCGCTTGAATGCCTGTTCCCGCGCATAATCCGCTGGAGTTAATTCTTCAAATGGAATGGTGCGGCCTGGCTGAATCAACGTGGAGCGTCCGTCCAGCAGGCCCGCCTCGCGCGCCGCGTGCAACCACCACTTTGCCTCGCCGCCGGCGTGAAAACACTTCAGAGTGGACCAGGGTTCTTGCCGGAGTATGCCCAGACCGCTCATGCCTAGCTTCGCCATCACACGTTTAGCCGGCGAACGGCGCCAGCATTTCCAGTACGCGGGGTCAAGGTGGCCTCCGCCCACTCGCATGGCCAATGCCGCCCACACAATAGCCTCCACGTGCATGATGCGTGGCAGCTTGCTCCCGCCCAGCCGGCCGATCAGCCAGTCCAGCCAGTCCAGATCGGCTGAAGCACGCCAGTGTGCCACTCCTATGTCCACATGGTGTGCAAGCTGGACTCCGCAATCGATGGCCGTCCTGACCACCTCCGGCGGAAACAGGCAGTTAGGCTGCTGCCACATCAGCAGAAGGCCGCTCGGGGGCGTTGGCTCAAAT
Source organism: uncultured Occallatibacter sp. (assembly GCA_964509755.1). Classification (GTDB taxonomy): domain Bacteria; phylum Acidobacteriota; class Terriglobia; order Terriglobales; family Acidobacteriaceae; genus Telmatobacter. Next base: position 37,911 of record CAZDYU010000003.1, read on the forward strand.
TGAAAACGATTGGGAAAGTAAAGATCCGGATCAAGCAGCACCATCTCCACGCCTGGATCGCTCAGCAGTAGCGGATCGGTAATCTTGCGCCAGCATGGATGACCTCGGCGGAAGGCGCGCAGGTTGTTGTGGCTTGCGAATAGTGCCTCCTCCCGCGCCGTCAGGTCGTCTTCGGAGTAAACCGTCCACTGATGAGCCTTGGTATCAAGTGTTGTCAACACCTCGGAGAGCTTCTCGCTGTCCTGTTTGGAGTCGGTGATCAGACGTAAATGAAGTGCTTCAAGAGAATTGCAAAACAAGCTTTCCAACGCATCTCTGGCATAGACCAGAGAGCGCGGCGAGAGCACCATATAGACTTCGCGCGGAATAGGCATCGGGTAGGCTCCTCGTTACTTTGCGACCGCCGCGGGTTCATACAAGTGAATTTTGGCTGGACCGGAGCGATCTGAAACAGAGCGATCCGATTCGGATCGTTCAAGGCAGCTTCGGAGTTGCGCCGCCATCACCTGGATGTTCGGATCGCGGAAGACCAGATCGTGATCGCCAGGCAGTTCGAAGACCTCGACGCCTCCCTCCGCAAACGGTCTCCATCCCAGGTCCAGTGGCAGACGGGGATCCGGTTGGACCGAGGCGCGGAAGAGCGTTATTTGTTCGGACCAGGGCCGCGGATGGTAGTTCATCGCAGCCACCCAGGTAATATCGTCGGTGCTTTTCATATAAGAAGGCACAGTGCGAAAGCCGAGAGCAAATGCAAGCGAGTAAATCCGGCGCAGAACTCGGGTAAAAAGTTTTTGGCGCAGATATTCGATCTTTTCCTCTAGCGAAAGACCGGATAAATTTCCCAGGAAGCGCGTGATTCGCCGATCCAGGCGCACTCCCACGGGATCTTCGCGTTGCGCCACAACGATGCAATCGCGCTGGCGGCTATCGAGCATGCCTAGCAGTTCCACCCGCTCACCCAAAGCGTGCAGCTGATGCGCGATTTCAAGGGCTATCGTGCCGCCAAAGGAATATCCCAGGAAAAAGTACGGACCCGTTGGCTGGATCTTCCTGATTTCGGCCAAATAGAACGCTGCCTGATCTTCCAGGCGAAGCAGTGCCGGTTGTCCAGTCAGTAGTGATTGAGCCTGGATCCCATAAATCGGATGGCTTGTGCCAACCATCATGGCGAGTTGGTAGAAGCGGATCACATTTCCGCCCGCGCCGTGAATGATAAACAGAGGCGCCGCCGTTCCTTTCGGCTGCATGGGCACAATTGAAGAACTGCCGTTCGCGGAAAGGCGTTGTGTAACCAACTCCGCCATACGTTCGACCGTGTGGCCGGTAAAAAGGGAGGCAAGGCCAAAACTGAGCGAGTAGGTTTTGTTGATCCGGGAAACGATTTGCATTGCAGCCAGCGACCGTCCGCCGAGGTCGAAGAAACTGTCTCGAACGCTCAGATTTGTGACCCTGATTGCCGTCTCCCATATCCTTGCTATCTGTGCTTCAAGCGCATCGCGGGGCGCCACATGATCCTTGCCTTGCCTGTCATTGGCTGGCGTTTCCAAGTTTACCCCGGCAATCAAATTTTCATTCCGATCGAATGTCTCTTCAGCGGTTGCGCGCTCAACACTCCCGTTCGAGTCCGCGATGAGAGATTGACCGCTTTCTTCCTTCACCGTTTCTCTCGCCGGATTATCTGCGCTCAATAAAATGGCTTCGAGAATCCGCACATAGAGATTGAGGATTCGCTGGATCGTCGCAACGCGGTAGAATCCGGGATTGTATTCCAATTGGAGGCGAGGGCCTTCGGCACGCTCTACGATACTCAGCATCAGATCGAACAGGGTTCCCGGACTGACGGAGCGCAGGGGAACAATCTCCAACGACGGTGTCTTCTGGGTCTGCATGAAAGCCATCTGATAAATGAAGTACACCTGCAGATTGAATTGATTCCTGTCGCGGCAGAAGAACTCATCGTCGTTCAGATCCTCGAAGGGAAGATCCTGATGAGCCATCGCGCCCAATGTCCAGCTACGCACGCTCTCGACGATCGCGCCCAGAGTATCTTCCTTCCCGATCTTGACGCGAATGACTTGGGGGTTGGAAAAGGGGCCGATCAGGTTTTCCGTCTCCGGACGCCGGTTGGCGCAAGGCGTGCCGATAAGGATGTCTCCCTGCCCAGTCAGGCGATGCAGAGTTGCTGCATAGACCGACAGAAGCAGCATATAAAGCGTGATTCCGCGAACCGCGCAGAACTCCCGCGCTTGCCGAGTCAAATCAGGAGTCAGTAGAAGAGTCTCAATATTTCCCTGCTCTTCGACTTCCCCCCCTTGAAAATCACGCTGGATTCGAAGCTGCGTAAAATCCCCTCCCAGGGTCTTGCGCCAGTAATCAAGAGACTCTGACGACTCATTCCCCTTTCTCCACTGGTCGAGCCACACCGCGTAATCGCCGAATTGAATAGGCAACTCCGGTAGCCCCGTGGGAACCCGACGCATGAGACCGTCGTAGATTGCGGCAAAGTCTCGAAGCACCACGCCATTCGACCATCCGTCGCAAACGCTGTGATGAATCGTGAGGGTGAGTATGTGCTCCTCGATCCCCATCCGGATCGCCTGGGCAACAAGGAGTGGCCCCTTCTCCAAATCGATCTGGAGATGAGCTTGCTCTTGAATGATCGCATCGGCTTGCCGCCGCTTCGCCTCTTTCGGCAAAGGCCGCAAGTCTTCTACCGGCAGGGCCATTTCATAGGCTGGGTGAATCACTTGCGACAGTTGGCCGTCCACCACCTCGAACGTAGTGCGCAAGGATTCGTGGCGGCGCACCAATTCCGTCAATGCCTCTTCGGCCACTTCGAGAGCAAAGTTCCCCAGGCAGGTCCATGCGATGGGCATATTCAGCGAACGATTGCCAGGGTGCATCTTGTGCAGCAACCAGAAGCGGGTCTGGCAGGGCGTTGCCGGCATCACGAAGATTTCCGGCTCCGATCCCGTTGCCCGGTGCTTATTCTCCGGGGAAGAAATCGTCTTGTCTGGTGAACTTTTCATCGGGCATTCGTTCTCCGAAATTTTTCCCTGGAAACAGGAGCAATGACGGGGCTGCCGGGCACCTTGCCGGTGCTTGATTTCCTGGCTTCTCCAAGTGCGCTCGATAGATTGGCGATGGTGCGATGCTGGAAGATTTGCGCGGGCTGGATCGCCAGCCCCTCCTGCCCGGCTCGTGCCGAGATCCTGAATATCAGCAGTGAATCGGCTCCCAGTTCGAAGATACTGTCAGTGATGCTGACTCGGTCAAGCTTTAATATGTCAGCCCAGATAGCCGCCAGCTTCTCTTGTTCCGGCGTTGTTGCAGGGATGAACTCCCGCGCCTTTGTTTGCCTGCCAAAGGCCGGTTCCGGTAGGGCCTTGCGATCAGTTTTTCCGTTGGCTGTCCGGGGCAATGCTGGCAGCAATGTAATAACAGCCGGATGCATATACTCCGGCAGCTTAGCGGTTAACAGGTCGCGAAGTTGCGCATCCAAATCCACAGGCGCCTGGGACAATGCAGAGTCCACCCAGGCGGCTAGCCGAGTATCTCCCGGTCCCACTTCGACGGCCGTCGCCACCGCATCGCGAACCGCGGGATGGCTGGCCAAAACAGCTTCGATTTCTCCCAGTTCTATCCGGAAACCCCGCACCTTGACCTGAAAATCGCTCCGGCCCAGCAGTTCGATGAACCCGTCCTGGAGCCAGCGCGCCAGATCGCCCGTGCGATAGATGCGTCCGCTGCCAAATGGATTGGGCAAGAATTTTTCGTTGGTCAATTCTGGCCGATTCCAGTAGCCGCGCGCCAATCCAGCGCCCCCAATGTACAACTCCCCAGTCACCCCTACCGGTACCGGTTGCAGGCGCTCGTCGAGCACATAGAACTGTGTATTGGCGATGGGAGGTCCAATCGGGACAGGGCCTGTGCGCTTTTCAAGCCGGGTTGCCGAAGACCAGATCGTGGTTTCCGTCGGACCGTAAACGTTCCAAACATCGTCGCTGAAATCCATCAGTGAATTGGCAAGATCGCGGGCCAGGGCCTCGCCGCCGCAGAGCACTTTCAGGTGCGGCAGGCCTTTCCAGCCCGCCTCCAGCAGTATCCGCCAGCCTGCCGGAGTAGCCTGCATTACGGTGGCCCGGCACTGCTCCAGCAGATTCAGCAAAAGATAGCCATCCAGAACCTGCTCTTTGGTGGCAATCGCCAGTTTGGCTCCCGTCATCAGAGGAAGAAATAGCTCAAGAGCCGCAATATCAAATGAAATAGTTGTGACCGAGACCAGGGTATCCGTGGCGCTCAGGCCCGGCTCCCGCTCCATGCTGCGCAGCAGGTTGGTCAGTGCGCCGTGCTCAATGGCCACGCCCTTGGGACGCCCCGTGGAGCCGGACGTATAAATCACATACGCCAGTGAATCCGCTGCGTTTCTTGTCGGCAGGTCCGTGGCGCTCTCTCGCTCCCACAGTGTTTGCTCACTGTCCAGGCAAACCACCCGCGCGCTGGTGTGCAGCCGCGAGGCCAGATGCTCCTGAGTCAGCAGCAGAGATGCCTGCGCGTCAGAGAGTACCAGTTCTAGACGGCTGACCGGATGGCTGGGGTCCAAGGGCAGATAAGCCGCACCTGCTTTGAGTATGCCAAGTACCGCTCCCAGCATTTGGAAGGAGCGCTCCAGGCACACGCCCACCAAAGAGCCCTCCCGGATTCCCTGGCGGCGCAGGTGCCGCGCCAACTGGTTGCTGTACTCGTTCAGTTGGCGATAAGTCCACTCCATTCCGTCGCAGATCACCGCTACCCGATTGGGCGTTTTGGCGGCTTGACGCTCGATGCTTCGATAGACCGGCTCGAACGTGCCAAAGTCCGCCGAGGTTCGGTTCCACTCCTCCAATACCAGCTTTCGCTCACTCTCCGTCAGCACATCCAGTTCTTCGACTTCCCTGCTTGCGTCCGCGGCAATCCCGCGCAGGATTGTCGCATAGGAGGCCATCCAGCGCTCCAGAGTGCCGTGGTCGATCAGGTCTGTGTTGTAGTCGCAATTCAACAAAAGATCGTCACCGGTTTCAACAATGTTCAGGAAAATATCCGTGTTCACAAACCGCTTCGGATTCGCGCGGACTTCGGTTTTTAGTCCCTCGAAGTGAAGATTTGTGCCCAGCTTTTCCAGGTTGAACTGGACTTCAATCAACGGCAATCGGCTTGAATCGCGCTGAATCGGCAGCTTGCGCAGCAGTGTGCCGTAGGTGAATTCCTGATGGTCGTAGGCATCCAGAAGTTGCCCGCGCGTGGCCGCCAGGTGTTCGCCGACGGTGCGGGAATTCTTGAGAACGCTCAGCATCGGCAGAAAATGCACGCAATGTCCCACTAGGCTCGCGTCATTGAAGAGAGCCTGTCCCGCGGATGAGATGCCGACCACCACCTCGGATTGCCGGGTCAGCCGGTGCAGCAAAATCTGGAATGCTGAAAGCAGGGTGACATACTGCGTGCATCCCAGCCGGGAGCTGGCTTTTTTCAGCTCCGCGGTTAGCTCCGCGCCAAGGGATGTTTGCAGTGTGGCTCCCTTGTAGGACTTCATCGCCGGGCGCGGGCGATCCGTCGGCAGGTCCAGCACCGGTGTGTGGCCAGTGAAGACTTCCACCCAATAACGTTCGTTCTCGGCATAGGCGCCCGCTTGCGCTTCCTCAAGTTCCTTCAGCGCATAGCTGCTGAAGGGCATCAGCGGCATCAGGCCCGGTTTGGAGTTGGTCTTTGCGGCGCTGTATATCTTGCCCATCTCCTCCAGCAATTGATTCGAGGACCAACCATCCAACACAATATGATGCCCAGTCATGAGCAGCAGCAGATCATCGGGCGCGGTGCGGAAGAGCATTGCCCGCAACTGTGGACCATGGGTCAGATCGAAGGGCGTGCATCCTTCTTCCGCGATTCGCGCGTCGATGAATGTCTTGCGCTCCTCGGCGGAAAGCTCGCTCAAGTCAATGTACGGTATCTGGCTGGTGAAGACGGGCGCGATCCTGATGCATTCCTCGTCCGGATCGACCGTCGAACGAAGGGCGTCGTGGCGGGCAATCGCCGCTTCCAGCGCATGAAGCACTTGATTTTCACTCGCTGTCCCTTGCAGGCGAAGCGTCAGCGATTCATTGAAGGCGCAGTTGGCGTCGTTGCCTCGCGTGGCGGCCAGCCAGATCTCCCGCTGCGACTCCGTAAGAGGCGCTTTGGCCGGAGCCTCGTAGGCTGGCATCGTGCCGCCAGCGGCTGAATGCGCTTCCGGCGAAGCAAGCGCGGCAGGCAACATGCCGCCAGCGAGCATCTCGCGAACCGATTCGCGAAAACCCTCAACCACGCGCGCAAAATCCTCGTCGCTGTGCGCGGTGGTGAAGAAGCAGGGGTAATTCTCCAGGATGTGAATGCCTTTCTCGCGCAAGTGGTAATACAACAGGCTGCCAAAGCGCGCCTCCGTGGGCAGGCTGAAGGAGAACCACGCGCTGCAAGCATGTACGCCGACATCGAGTCCGGCATCACGGAAACGCTCCTCCACGGCTTGTGCCGCTGAAGCCACCTTCCGGCGAAGCTCTGCCTGCAACCCCGGTCCTGCTTTCTTCAAGTGGTGCAAGACAGCCTTGGCCGCCGCCAGCGCAAGAGGATGGCGCACAAACGTACCCGCGAAGAACGTCATCCCAACCTCTGGCGCCGAACCGTCGCCGTATTGCCAGGCGCCGCCGTCGAGCGTGTCCAGATACTCAGCCTTTCCCGCCACCACGCCAATCGGATAACCGCCGCCGATCACTTTTCCATAAGTGGCCAGATCGGCGCGAATTCCGTAGTACTCCTGCGCGCCGCCTGGAGCCACGCGAAAGCCGGTTACCACCTCGTCGAAGATCAACGCCGTTCCCGCCTGCGCCGTAATCCCGCGCAGTTCGTGTAGGAACTCACGCGGCTGCACCTCCGGATGGCGGCTCTGCATCGGCTCGACCAGCACCGCCGCTATCTCGCTGCCATGGGTGCGGATCCACTCCAGAGACTTCTGTGAGCCGTACTCCAGCACCATCACGTTGCCCGCGCTTCCCGTCATAATGCCGGGAGCGATGGGCGCGGCGCCGTGAGGAGTAGCGCGCAGCAGAACCTCGTCAAAGGTGCCGTGGTAGTCGCCGGTGAAGTACACAATCTTGTCACGTGCTGTTACGGTGCGGGCCACGCGCAGCGCCGCCATCACCGCTTCTGAACCGGTGTTGCAGAACGCGGCGCGCTCCATGCCCGTCATTTCGCAAATCAGAGCCGCAACCTCTCCAGCCAGCGCGCTCTGCGGGCCGATCTCAACACCCAGATCGATCTGCTTGTGTACGGCTTCCGTGACAAACTCCGGTCCGTGTCCAAACATGACCGCGCCAAAACCGTTGACGATGTCAATATATTCGTTGCCGTCAAGATCCCAAATTCGAGAGCCTTTGGAGCGGTTGCTCACCAGCGGATAAACCATCTCCTTCCACAGCGACCGGAAGCCTGCAACGGCCCGCGGATCGGCAAGATGCGGCCTATGCGTCTGCGTATACTGCTTCGATTTTCCGGTACGGCTCGTGTACCGAGAGACGAGTGATTGAATGTACTCGCGCTGCCGCTCAGTCAAGCCATCTCTGGCCCCCGCCTGCACCGGCTTGAAGGGTCCATGCGCCTTCGACCCGCTGGAAGGCGTGTCTGGAACTGCTTGGCTGGTGATGGCATTCTTCGCCGCGATCGTCATGGGGCTGGCTAACTGCGCAGAGGCTTGCCGCGTCTCGGCAGCGGACGATCTTCCCTGGACGGCCGCAAGTTGCTGTTCGAAAAGCCGGGAGATGGTCTGCATCTGCGCTCGGATCAGATCTTCAATCGCTGAGCCTGTTTCGGCGGCTGGTGCTGCGGCGGTTAGTGCGGAAGCAGCCGCGGTTATAACGGGAAGCGCAGCCTGCTCCGCGGGAAAGGCATCCGCGGGAAGGATCGAATCCAGGCGCTCGGCAAGCATGCGGATGCTCGAATACTCCTCCACAATCTGCCGGAAGGTCACCTTCACGCCGAAGCGTCGCTGCACAACCTGCGTCGCCTGGGTTAGAAACAGTGAGTCGAGTCCCAGTTCCAGAAACGAAAGATCAAAGGACTCTGGGCCGGTTGCAATTCCGCTCAGTTCTTCAAAGACGCTGGCCACAATGGGCTGAAGCCTCAGCCGGCGTTCAGCGGCGATTCCAATTGGTTCAAGGGTCATCTGGGCCTCTCCCGCAATCTGCACTTCAGCCTCTCGGGTTGCAACCGTGGCTTGCTGAAGGGCATTGGCTGCCGCCGCATGAGTTGGCGGGTCAATCCAGTGCTTCTTGCGCTCGAACGGATACGTGGGAAGCGAGACCCGCTGCTTGCGCTTCTGGCTCCAGACGCGCTCCCACTCCGGCTGAACGCCCACTGACCAAAGACGGCCCAGAGCTTCCAGCATGGTTCCCGCGTCACCGGCCTCGGCGGCGCGCTCCGGCATGGACGCGATCACCGGCACTGCGAGATTGCCGCGCTGCTGCCGCGCCAGAGTGGTCAGCGTCTGCCCAGGCCCCACTTCCAGCAGCACTGCCTCGGGCATATCGAGTAAAAGCTTCACCGCGTCGGCGAAACGCACTGGCTGCCGGCAATGCTCCCGCCAATAGCGCGGCGTGATCACTTCTTCCAGTTTGATCCACGTTCCCGTTACTCCGGAGACGTAGGGAATCGATGGCGCATGAAGTGTTGCTCGCCGAACCTTATCCTCGAATGCATCCAGCATCGGATCCATCATGGCGGAATGAAAGGCGTGCGATGTCCGCAAGCGTTTGCATTCGATCTGCTCTTTTTGCAACCGCTTTTCCAGTTCCTCAACGGCTTCCGCCGGCCCGGATACCACACTCAGAATTGGGCTGTTCAGGGCGGCAATCGAAAGCCGCTCATCGAGCAAGGCTCTGACCCCACCTTCGTCAAGACGCACTGAGAGCATCAATCCGCGCTCCATCTGTTGCATCAGTTGGCCGCGCGCCGCAACCAGCCTGAGCCCATCCTCGCGGCTCATCACATCGGCCACAACTGCCGCAACAAACTCTCCAAGGCTGTGCCCGGTCATGGCCTGCGGCTCAACTCCCCACTCCATCCACTGCCTGGCCATTGCCAGTTCCGTGATGAACAGCGCCGGCTGAGCCACGCGCGTTTCAGTCAGCAATTCGGCGTCTGCCTGGGCATCGGTGGATAAAAGCAGCTTCCGCACGTCAATGTCCAGCAGCGGGCGCAGAATCTCCGCGCATTCATCGATCTGCTTTCGATAGACTGGCTCTGCATGATAGAGCCCGCGGCCCATCCCCGGAAACTGCGCGCCTTGCCCGGTGAAGAGAAAGACCGGCCGTGGCCGCGCAAAAATGCTCGCGGACCTGTGGATTCTCCGGTTCGAAGGCTCTGTGAGCACCTGCGCGGCTTCGTCCACACTGGAGGATACAGCCGAGGCGCGGTGGTCGAATCCGTGCCGTCCGGTCTGGAGCGTAAAGGAAACATCCGCCAGATTCGACTTGGGGTGCTCTTGCAGGTGACGGCCCAGGTTGCCCAGAGCCGCATCCAGCGCGGCCTCGGAACGTGCGGAAACGCAGAGCAATTGAGCAGAACGCGCAGAAGTTTCCGGATTGCTTTCCGGCCCCTCTTCAAGCACCACATGGGCATTCACGCCACCCACGCCAAAGGCGCTCACGCCGGCCATGCGCGGACCATCGGGCTGCCAGGCCGAGGCCTCGCCGCTGACACGAAATGGCGTATTCGCAAAATCGATGCGCGGATTAGGCTGGCGGAAGTTGGCCAGCGGCGGAATCGTCTTGTGCCGCATGGCAAGCACCGTCTTGATCAACCCGCTGACTCCCGCCGCTGCGTCCAGATGGCCGATATTCGCTTTGGTGCTGCCCAGCGCACAGAAGCTATTGCGCTGCGTGCTCTGGCGGAAGGCCCGGGTCAACGCCTCTACCTCGACGGGATCGCCGAGTGGCGTTGCGGTGCCGTGCGTCTCCACATATGTGATGGCCTCTGCGCCGATTCCCGCCATGGCCTGCGCGGCTGAGATTGCCGCCACCTGTCCATCCACGCCGGGAGCCATGTAGCTGACCTTCGCGGCGCCGTCGTTACTGACCGCGAAACCGCGAATCACCGCGTCGATCCGGTCGCCATCGGCAAGGGCGTCTTCCAATCGCTTCAGCAGGACCACCCCCACTCCATGCCCAAAGACGGTGCCGGACGCGTCGGCGTCAAAGGGGCGGCAACGGCCGTCGCGCGACCCCATGCTGCCTTCCTGAAATACATGTCCGCGATACTGCGGAAAGGTCACCGAGACGCCTCCCGCCAATGCCATATCGCACTGATAGGTCAACAGATTCTGGCTCGCCTGGCAGATCGCAACCAGCGACGTTGCGCAAGCGCCCTGGACCGTCATGCAGGGTCCGCGCAAGTTCAACTTGTATGCCACCCGCGAACAGAGAAAGTCCTTATCGTTGCCCAGCGTCGCCTGAAGTTCGCCAACCTGATAGTTGCCGGTCAGTTCGTCGATGAACTCCCGGCTTGCGCTCAGGTTCGCCAGCAGATAAGTATTCAGACTGCATCCGCCAAAGACACCAATCTCACCGGAAAACTGCGCCGGATCGCAGCCGCCGTCTTCCAGGGCGTTCCAGCAGGTTTCCAGAAACAGCCGGTGTTGCGGGTCAAGAAAGTCAGCTTCGCGGGGTGAAATACCGAAGAAGCTAGCATCGAACATCTCGGCGCCCTCCAGAACGCCGTGGGCTGCCACATAGTCGGGACCGAATTCCAACGAGGCGCGGTCTCTCGCCTCCAACTCCGTGCGCGAAAAGTGCGTGATCGTATCTTTGCCCGCCGCGATGTTTGACCAAAAAACATCCAGATTCGGCGCACCGGGGAACTTGCCTGCCATGCCAATAATTGCGACGCCTTCCAGCGGCTTCTCCTTTTCGGAATTGTTCATAGGGCCGCCTTCCTCGCCGTGCGGGCGCGGGCAAACGCCGCCCGCTGCCTCTGCGCCTGTTCCTGTCTCCGCTCAACGGCCAAATGCCGCAATCCGGAATCCGGAACCAGTCCTCCAAGCCTTTCTGAAAGCGCGCGGATCGTCGTGTGCGCAAAGAGTTCTACAACAGGAATTTTTCTATTGAGCATGGCTTGCAGCTTCGTGTGTACCGATACCAGCAGGATCGAGTCTCCGCCAATGTCGAAAAAATTGTCGTCCAGGCCAACATGATCCGCACCCAGTACACTTCGCCACGCGCCGGCCACTTTCTCTTCCAGTTCCGATCCACCAGTCACAGCGCCGGTGCGGGCCGACCCCGCCGTAGGCGTTGGCAATCGGGCGTAATCCACCTTACCGTGGGGGGTCAGCGGAAAGGCCAGGATGGGCAGATAAATAGAAGGCATCATCCAGGGAGGCAGTTTCTGGCTCAGGTACTCGCTCAGTTCACGCACGGAGAGAGCTGCGTCCCCATGTACCACGTAGTATGCCGCCAGCCGCTTTGTTCCAGCCTCGTCCGTATGAGCCACCACGCGCGCCTCTCGTATCCGCTCATGCCCTGCAAGAACGGCCTCAATCTCGCCAAGTTCAATGCGGAAACCTTGTATCTTCACTTGAGAGTCGCCACGGCCCAGATACTCAACTTCACCGTTCGCGAGTTGACGAGCCAAGTCGCCGGACCTATACATTCGCGCCCCCGGAATCCCCGAAAAAGGATCGGGGAGAAAACGCTCGGCATTGAGCTCGGGATGGTTCAAGTATCCGCGCGCCACGCCCGCTCCACCAACGCAGAGCTCACCAGTCTCCCCGGCCAGCACGTGCTGCTGGTCCTCGCCCAGCAGATAGAGCCGCATATCCGGAATCGGAACGCCAATCAGACTGTGCGCGCCGTCGGCTGCGTCATCGGCCGTAACTTGCCGATAAGTCACATGTACCGTGGTCTCTGTGATGCCGTACATATTGATCAATCGCGGCCGCCGGTCGCCATGTGTTTCAAACCAGGGCCGCAGCGTCTTGAAGTTCAATGCCTCGCCGCCAAAGATGACCAGACGCAGGGCCAATTCCGGCGAACGCCGCGCCTGGTCAACTGTCATAAGCTGATAAAACGCGGACGGTGTCTGGTTGAGTACCGTAACCTTTTCTTTTGCCAATAAATCATGGAAATCTTCCGGCGAGCGCGAGACGGTGAAAGGCACGATGACCAGTCTTCCGCCGTGCAAAAGACAACCCCATATCTCCCATACCGAGAAGTCGAACGCGAGAGAATGAAAGAGCGTCCAGACATCGCGTTCATTGAAATGAAACCAATCCGTCGTCGCGCTCAACAGGCGCGCGACATTGCCGTGCGTCACCATGACTCCCTTGGGATTTCCCGTCGATCCTGAAGTGTAGATGACATACGCCAGATTCTCCGCCTTCGCCTCCGAATTTGATTTGATCCCAAGCTCCTCCGAATTGAACACCATAAAATACTCGCGATCAAGGCAAATCGTAGAAGCGTCGTAGGCAGGCAAACCATCAAGAAGGTGACTCTCTGTCAGCAGCACCGTTGGCCGGGCATCCTTGAGAATCATGGCAACGCGGCCACTCGGATAGGCCGGATCGATGGGAAGATATGCTCCCCCGGCTTTGAGAACGGCTACCAATGCAATGATTGCTTGCGCCGAGGGCTTCAGATAAACTCCAACCAGCGATTCCGGACCAATGCCCAAGCCGCGCAAACGGTCTGCAAGCAGGTTCGCGCGTGACTGAAGGTCGCGGTAAGAGAGTTGCTCATCCCCGAAGGTCACCGCAGTCCGTTCTGCGTGCTTTGTTGCAATCTCATCGAAGATCTTCCACAGAGGCCTCGGCGCGGGTGAAAACGCACGCTCGGCTTCCCTCTCCCTGAATGCTGGGGAAATTGCCCATGTATTCGAAGTTGCATGAGTAGTGGTCATAGGCATTGTGTGCGATTGATCCGGGTATGGATAGAGCCGTTGTTGATTGATGGCTGAGTGATTCCGGCGCGCGGCCGAGGCGGTTTCAGTGCTAACCGATGATGGCGATTCTCAAAATTAATCCCACGCCCAGAAAAGTCAGAAAGATCCCCGTAGACAGCAGATCCTGCCGCCACGTCGAAATGTGTTCGCGGCTGGCTCCAGTAACCGTCACAATGTACAGCGGCAAATCGCCCGCGGCAACGGCAATCACGGCTCCCAGCATTCCAAAGAAATAGAAGGCCAGGGGAATGGCTGTTATCACCGCAATGCAATAGGATGCATTGCCGACCGCCGCGTAATGTGACTTGCCAAGTGAAAACAGCGCCGGCATGGTCGTTGCATACATAAGTGTGTGCCATAAGCCAAGGGCCAGAATCGGCACCATCCACGCAGCGGCATGATAGCGGCGATCGTACATATGCGTAACCAGGAAGCCGCCAAGATGCACCATCAGTGACAGCATGACCGAGCCCGCCAGAAGAGTGTACATGCGGTACCGCAAGAACACCCTACGGAATTCGGCAACGGGAAGGTGAGACATTTTGGCGATGAACGGGTAGCCTACTCTTTGAGCGAATGCATTGATAATGGATCGTGGAATTTCGGAGACGGAAAACGCGATTCCATATACGCCAAGCAGGCTGAAACTGATCAGCCTGCCAAGAATCAGCCGGTCTGCCTGCGACGCAAAAAAATAGAAAGCCGTAGCTAGCAGAATCCATCTGCCAAAATGAACCAGGCTATGCACGCTCTCCTTCTCCCACCGGAAGGAGTTGCGGATGCCGGGAATCAGTCGCCGGTAAAAGCTGACCGCAAGCCGGTACGCCATACTGATAATGGCTCCCAGAATCAGCGCCCATACTGACCGGTACACCAGCGCGCACCCGACAGTGACCAGCAGTGAGACAATCTGAGTAGTAATATCAAGCAGAAACATCCTGCGCACGCCCATGTGTCGCGACATTGAAAGAAGGTTGGTGCTGTTGAAGGAACTCAAGACAACACTAATGCCCAACGCCGGCAACAACGCCAGCAGACGAGGCTCATGGTAGATCAGCGACATTGGCCAGGCGAGTAGAAGGGTTGCGGCAAAGATGCTCAGGCCGCGAAGCACCTGCAATGTCCACGCAGTGTTTAAAAGAACGGGGTCATCCCCACGCGGGCTTTGAATCACGCTGGGACCGAGACCAATATCGGAGATCAGGCTCACTCCGACAATCAGCGTCGAAACCAAAGTCATTAGGCCGAAGGCTTCCGGCATCAACAGGCGAGTAAGTACCATGCTGTTGACAAGACGCAGCGCCATCGAACTCGCATAGTCTACTACTGTCCAAAACGTCGCCCGCACTGCCGTCGATTCCAGCGCTTTTCGGGCATGTTTCTCCACCCTGGCTCGGCCTTCGGGCTGCGTTTCCGATTCGCGGATCTCAGGCATTAATAATGTCGTGTCTATTTGCATGGTTTTCTCTCGATATGGTTATGTTGAAGTAAATTGATTCTTGCGTTAGCACAGCGAAATCTGCGTGAGTCTTCACTTCCAGGCCTCTGCTTGAACAGACTCAAATGCTAGCCCACGCTGTCTTCAACCGGTCTCTCCGCGCCTCTGGTGGCCGTCCCGTCTCCACTTGCCGGTCGTTTCTCGTTGCCTGGCCCGTAGAAATATTCGACCCGCCTTTGAATGAGTTCGTTCTCCATCTCCACGTCGAAATCAATGCCCCGCGCTTGTATCAAATCTCTCCATGGCAAGGAATCTGTCTTAGACTGAAGTCTGGCCACAAGGTCAATAACTCTACCTATGGGCTTCGCCGGTACACCTCCGACAATCTCCCCAGGTGCCACATCCCGGTTGACGACGGCGCCGGCTGCGACGATGGCATTGGGCCCGATCGTCACGCCAGGCAAAACAATTGCGCCGTATCCGATAAAAACATGATCGCGAATTTCGATCTTGCCAACCGAGTCCAGTCTTACTCCGTAGGCTCGATTCAGCATCGCAACCGCGCCGTCGTGACCTACTAAGGTGCAGTTTGAGAAATGTACGTTATTGCCTAGCTTTACATAAGCTGGATCGGTAAAGTTCGTGCTGGGAAGAATGCTGCAATCCTCGCCGATCGCGTGAAAGCCGCCATGCAGCTTCAGAAATCGCGTATACTCGTGCGCGCCTGGCTTGCAGATGCGCAAATACAGACCTTTGAACCTTCCCGTTCGAAAGGCAATGCCGCGCACGATTGACTGAATCAGGCTGAGCAATCTCCCGCTCCTGGAATGTATCGGATGAGGCTGAATAGCAAGTCGAAGCGGCCTAAATCCCGAAGCGAGACCGCAGTGCGCTTCGTGCCGCGTGTGCTCCTTCGTATAACTTGCCGAATGTCAGATTCTTCAGCCGATCAAAGGACGGCGAACGCCCTGGCTCGGCCGGATGCAGGCCGATTCTGCGCGCATAGTAGTTAGTCCGATAGGCCCCAATATTATCGTTGCGCACTCGTTTGAAGTTGATGCTGACGGAAACAGATACATTGCCGGCGTTTTTCACCCAGTGCGGAAATGTCGCCGGATTAAAAACGCCCAGACCTGGAGATAACTCGTATCGCCACTGCCCTTCCGCCAACTCATCGTGCCATCTGGGCGCCAGCAGATTCCCCGTCCAGTATCGCTCCATCTCCTCGTTAGTCAAAATTTTCGGATCATGCGCATCATAGAGATATACTTGCTTCCCGCCCGTCACTTGCGCCAGGAAATTGGCTTCGCCATCCAGATGATAAGGCGTGACGCGGTTGGGAGAAGTAATGAATATTGTCAGAATAGGGTCGTGATAGCGTCGCCGCAAATCCGCCCCGGTCAGTTTGGATAGCTCAGATATGAAAACTTCCAGCGTGGCGCGGTACTCCGGTTCTTCGTGAATGCGCTTGAGGATGATCCAGTTGTTGTCCTCTCCGATCCGCTCTAGTGCCTGCACCAAAGTCATATCCGCTGGCTTATTGCCGAAGTAGCCGTTCACCACCGGTTCGCCGCTTTCATAGTGACTCTTGTGCTCACGCTTGCGCATGCAGCGTTCAGCCAGTTTCAGCAGAGCTGGCATCTGAAAGATCTCCATCGTATCCAGGGCGTGATGAAACTGAAAAGGGTGATGATCGAAGTTGGCGGAAAACATATTGCCGTTCTCGGCCTCGTTAAAGAAGAATGCCGGCGCTGCTGCCGGATAAATTGCAGTGGCCATGGAACCTTCTCCTTTCCGTGTACTGATAAATTGCAAAAGGGACTTCGAAAACAAAAACTATAATGTTTCAGCACTCAGCCTACTTGCTGAACTGTAAAGAGAGCCCTCGTATGGAAATGCATCGGCCCCTATCGTTTCCCGCCGTAAAGTGACCTTGAATTCCGTGAGCCGCTTGAGATTACGGCCGTTGGCAGGCTTCGCCCATATCACTCCCATCGGTCGGGTGTGAGGAATTATCTCATGGCATTATGGATGATAGTTGCGGTAAATAGTTGCAATTTATTGTCATTTTTTCATAGAGAAATTCCGCTTTGCGTTGTTTGGTTACTTCGGTATTGGCTGCCCGCTAACCCAAAGATCTACCTTTAGGCAAATAGCGTATTGTGAACGTCTCGGAATGCATCATCGAAGGCCGCCAGTTGTGAAAAATAAACGAAAATCCGAGTTTGATCCTTCTGGCTGGAATGGCCGCTGCGCCTATTCGACTCGCCAAGCAGCGAAAACGATAAAAATTGGCATGTTATTCATGAACCTGTTCCAGCAAGTACAACTCCGATAGTGCGCAGAATGATCTTGATATCGAGCCAGACGCTCCAGTTTTCGATATACTTCACATCCAGGGAGATATAGCTGTCGAAGGATGGGTCCTGGCGCGACTGCACTTGCCACAAACCGGTAATTCCGGGCGTGACATCCAGACGGCGAAGATGGCTGAGCTTGTACTTTTGCACCTCGCTGGCCAAAGGCGGGCGTGGGCCTACGATACTCATGTGGCCTAAAAGCACATTGAAGAATTGAGGCAATTCGTCAAATGAGTACTTGCGCAGAAATCGGCCCAGCTTGGTGATGCGAGGGTCGTTGGTGATTTTGAAAAGCACACCGTCGCGTTCGTTCATGTGCATGATCTCGGCGCGGCGTTTGTCCGCATCGATTACCATAGTGCGGAACTTCATGCAACCGAAGACGCGCCCCTTCTTGCCGATGCGATTCGAGAGATAGAAGACCGGCCCCCTGGAATCCAGCTTGACGGCGACGGCAATAGCTATCAACAACGGTGAAATGGCCACCAATATCGAGCCGGAGAGCACGATGTCAACCACTCTCTTCAGTAACAGTGCAATCTCCGGAACATGACCGCGGTGCAAAGGAATAGTTGGAAACTGGCCAATGTATTCGATGGGGCTATCCCAGACAAGTCCATCGTACATGTCCGGAACCACGCGCAGATCAACGCCGTGCTCACGTGATTGCTCCAGCATTTCCTTAACTACACCGCGCTGCTCACAGGGCGCCGTGAAGAACACTTCATCGACAAAAAGTTTGCGAGTATGCTCAAAGAGCGTATCCAGCGTACCCACCACATCGTTGGAGAGTTCGCCAATGCGGGGGCAACCGCCGGGAAACGCTAT
Source organism: uncultured Occallatibacter sp. (assembly GCA_964509755.1). GTDB lineage: Bacteria > Acidobacteriota > Terriglobia > Terriglobales > Acidobacteriaceae > Telmatobacter. The sequence goes on from CAZDYU010000003.1 coordinate 55,533, forward strand.
GAACCCCTTGAAGTTATAACCGAGATGCCGAATGCGATCAAGATGATTGCGGAGCGCATGAGCCTCCGGCCCGGTTCCTACAATTAGCACGTTGCGATTGCCGATGCCGTGATTAAAATTGTGGTAAAGCAAAAAGCGGTAGCCTAGTCGGCGAAGGCTGAGTCCAATGAAGACCAGTACGATCGTTACAACCACCACGCTACGCGGAATATCTTCTGCTTGAACCAGGAAAAGCGTACCGGTTAGCAGCAGTCCTGAGATAAGGCAGGCTTGCATACTCAGACTTTGCTCGTGCAAAAAACTGGTCAGGCGTTTGGGTGTATAGAGATGAAACCGTTGGCTGGTGATCATGAGTGAGACCGCGAACCCGCACAGGGCCGCCAGCAGGACTCCCATTGGACGGCCTTGGTGGATGCCGCCATACCAGAGATTCTTTGCGACGGATATCGGCCCCCTTTGTCGCTCGTAGAGAGTAACAAGTGCCGCGGATGCCAGGATCGTAATTCCATCCAGGGCCATCCAAAGCGCAACCATGCCGCGCGAATTGCGCGAGGATACATCCGCAGGATTTGCCGCCCATTGCTGAGAGGGTGCGATGTTTTCAGTGATTTTTTGCCAAAAATCCGATGTCGCCATAATTTTCCGGAAACCTCGCGTTTTCATAGATTCAAGAAAAAATGTGTAAAGTGGTTTCAAAAAAGATAATCCGCTGCGCAGGCAATTGAATCGCCCATCTTTGCCCCGGACTTTCGCATCAAATTAAATCGCTTCAGGCTCGCGGCAGAATCTTCATGGCCTCCATTAGTGAACTTTCCTAACTCCTCGCGCGTTAGATTCTACAACGTGCTTACTGTAGAACCAGACCCGGAGGAACTCCGTCGTGAATCGATTTACACACTGGCTAAAGTCCCGGCCAGCAGAGGTGGAACAGCGAATACGGTTGTTCTGTCTTCCCCATGCTGGCGGCGGAGCCACCGAATTTCACTCTTGGACTGCCGAACTACCCTCGTTTGTTCACTTATGTCCTGTATTGCTGCCGGGACGGGAGACGCGCCTCTCCGAGCCACTTTACACCCAGATGGATCTGTTGCTGGATGCGATGAATCGGGAACTGCGGCCCTGGCTGGATATTCCCTACGCCGTCTTCGGACACAGCATGGGTGCGCTGTTGGCCTTCGAGTGGGCGCGCAGGCTGAAACGTGAGGGAGTTTCCCGACCTGCCTGGCTCTTTCTCTCTGGCCGTCACGCGCCGGATACTCCGAACGAAACATCCCTTCTGCACTCGCTTCCTGATAGTGAATTCGTGAGGGAATTAATTCGCGTTTACAATGGAATTCCGCCGGAGTTATTGGAGAATGAGGCTCTCAAAGAGGTTTTTCTGCCAATTCTGCGTGCCGATATTGAAGTGGTCGAAAGTTATCGGTACTACGAGGATGAGCCACTTGACTGCCCCATAACAGTCTTCTGCGGAGTGAATGACGCAAGCGTACGTTGGGATCGATTATTGGCTTGGAAACGTCATACTCGCCACACTCGTTTCGCAATGCAGATCCTTTCCGGTGGCCACTTCTATCCCCAGCGTCCCATGCTGCAAACCATCTCTTCAACCCTGGCATATTTAAATCTCTGAATTTTTCGCCTGACTTCTGGCCTGTTTCAACGTTGCCCTGTCATTTGAGCAATTCTTCTGTTTTGCTCACGCGCTTCCGCCGGGATGTGTGGACGCCCCTTCATGTTCTGTTTCGCTCGCTGCAGAGCAGTAAAGGCCACGCTTTTGAGGGCATCGGACAAAGGATGTTCTCCCGGAGGATGTGGCTGGATACCTGCTCGGCGAAGATAGTAATTTGCCCGGTACAAGTTCGCCCAGTACCGATCGTAAAACTGGAAATTGACATTTAAAGTTACGGATATATTGTTCTTGTTGCGCAGCCAGTGCGGAGAATTAATCGGAATATGCACCCCGGTTCCGGGACGCATTTGAAAAATGATCGCTCTGGATTCATATTCCGGTTTATACCGCGCGGCGCGGTTGTCGGCAGTCCAATAGACTTCAAGTTCCTGATCCGGAACAAGGTCTTTGTCAGCACGGTCGAAGAGATGAATCTCCTTGTCGCCATGAAGTTGAAGTATCCAGGAAACCTCCCTATCCAGGTGATACTCCGTTACGCGATTCGGCGATGTAATAAAAAGAATGGCTTCAAACCATTTGATCTTGTGCAGAAGCTCCGGACCAGAGAGTTGCAAAATGTCGCGGATGCAGTTTTCCAGCACTTCGCGATAGCCCGGTTCGCGCTCTACGTGCTTCAAGATAATCCAAGCCTGCGCAGTATCGATCTTGCGAATCAAATCGGCGGCGGCCGTTCGCGGCAGGTCCGGACGCAATGGCTTTTCTCCTGGCTCAATCAGGCCATCGTTGAAATACACATCCCCTCCTGGCAGGTGCGGAGTAGATCGAGTCGCCACTTTCTCGGCCAGATCCACCAGCCGGGAGAGTTCAAAGAGCGGATTTCCTGCAAGTGTATGCGAGAATTCGTAAGGCAAACGGTTCAGATTCTTTATAAAGACACCGGGTTCGCACTGGATGATGCAATCAGATACTTCGGACATATAGACCTCCTCCATAAAAGTCTGAAGTATTCAGATAGTTTATTGAGAAGATTGCCTGCCATTTTGCCGTGCAGTTGCCCATAATAGCTTCAACCCGCCGGAGTCGCGTAATTCGAATGAGAGATGCGGCCGAATTAGTCTCAAATGTTCTTACAGAAATCGGTTAGGTATATCACTGGCCGCCAGAACCGATTGATGACACAGTCCCGTTCCTGCTTGCCGACCATTCTTCCAGCAAAGCTTCGGCAAAAGGGCTGGTGTGCGTGCCAAGAATCTCAGGGTCTTCGCCACGCAGCGTCTTATCAAAGAATGCCACCACATAGCTTCGAACAATTTTTTGAATTTCTCTGGCAGGAATCATACCGCGATGTGACAAAATACGAAACGGAGAAATCAAAGACTGATCGGTGAAGTCCTCGTGGGAAGCTCCCTTTACTAACAACATATACCCGCCAAAGTTCTGCAGCGACGTCCTGAGTTCAGCAAAGTCAGTCGTTTCAAGTGTCGAGCTTACCTTATCATGGGGATCATATTCGTCGCCCGGCTGCTCGGTGAAAGCATCCATCACGAGCAGCGGCTGGTTCGGGCCTCTAGCGCGAATAGCACCGAAAAACCAACCATCGAGGTTGACAGCAGCGTGGACTCTTTGATCCTCGGCGCACACCGCTGTGGCAGCCGCGCCGCCAAACGAGTGTCCGATGGCTCCAGTCATTTTGGTATTTAAGCCTCCGAACCAAAGTGAGCCGCCGGCACGATTCATAGCTTCGATGCGATCAAGGATGAATCGCTGGTCCGCTACCGACTTTGCAAGTTCCTTGTCCCAAATTGCCCTAACCTGCGACACAGAGCTGCTCCCAGGGTCATTGATGGCATTTGAAGCATTCCCATGTATTTCCCGCCCATCCGGAAATGCCACTAAGCTCGCATTATATGTGTGATCTATGCTGACTACGACATAGCCGTGACTGGCCAGTTCCTCGGTAAGAAATGTATAGTTTGTTCGCCTGCCTCCCCAGCTATGGTTAAAAAGTATGACGGGAAACGGCGCACCCGTGTGCGCCATCGGTGCATCCAGTCGGGCATGGGTAAGGATCTCGCTTTGATAGGAACTAAGGGCGTTGGTCTCCCGCTTTTCCCGGTAGCGGGCAAAGCGATGATGCGATGGTTGTGAAGGGTACCAAATCTGGACCATCAATTCCCGCGCGGAATTACCGGCTGGCCCAGCATCCTCAATACGCGTCGAGTCTTTAAAGTACAGGACCGCTGTCCCAACCGGATAGTTACCTGTAGGTTCGGGCAGATTAAACATCGGCAAGAGAAGTGAAAACAAGACACCTATAAATGCGAGCAGCACTGTCGAGCACGCCACGAACCTCTGTGATCGGCTTTGACTTCCGACTGACTTCCATGCGGCTATAAATAAAACTCCGGCAGCCAAATATACGGGCGCCATCTGCCAGTGTGCGCCCTCGACAACGGCTAGTGTATCCGTAAGCAGCAGGGCCGCGGCCATAAATAGGCGGACTGCTCGCGATCCGCGGCCCATGAGCAGGCAAACCGCTGCGGCGGCGATCTCGAAGACGAGAAAAAATTCAAGTGGCCGCATAACTTGCCCCAGGGAACATCGCCGCCTCGTTGCTCACCTGCCGGAATGACTTGAAGTGAAGCGCACCGGTACTAATTCTTTCTCTCATGCGCTGGCCCGTTCTCGCCGCTCTGACTCCTTTACGGGCGTTGATCGACGCTGTTTGTATGATTGTTCATAACGGAAGAGTTCCTTCTGCATCTCGCAATCGGCTCGATCCATACTGATCTTGTTCAGTACTACCGCTACTCCGGCTACCTCTAGACGCTCGAGGAGTCTCGCCGCGCGATCCAACTCTTGCTTGGTCGTCGCGCTGGATTTAACTACAAGAACTGTTACATCGGAAATCCTTGCAAGATACTCGGTATTCGCGGAGATTGGCAGAGGACTTGCATCAATCAGAATCACATCGTATTGCTGGTTTGCGTGATACAAGCCCTGCATCGCTGGATTAAGGGTTGGGCCTTCATGTCCCTTGCCGTATTCTCGGCGTCCCTGACCCGCTGTGATCGGGGCGATCGAGGCTAGCCGTATTTCATCCGTCTTGTTCCGCTTTCGCAGTAGCAGTTGAGAACGCCATGAAATGCTACCGGAAGTGAACTCCATCCCTTCGGAGGCTGTTGTCATGATCGTGTGTGTTCTCAGATCGAGACTGCGCAGCTTCTCGCTTACCTCTCTCACAACTGTGCTGGTTCCACTGCCATGCGACGGCGATGTAAAAAGGAAAACTCGCGACCCAGAACTTCTAACAGCATGATCGATTCCCGCGGCCAAGCGTAAAGAATATTCGCTCGCAATCTCTCGAGCGAACTCGCGATTGTCAAGCAACACACCGAGCGGATAGAAGCCCATCACCTGTTCAACATCAATTGCGGTAAATATTCTTTTGTCCAGTAGGTCTATCGCAATCGGAGAGGCAATCGCGGACACAAGACTGAACAGGACCAGACCTAGCAGGTATATCTTCAGTTTGGTCGGCTCAGGGTTAAGCGGTGTAAGAGCCTTCGAGGATACATGGATTGATCCAGGAGAACTGCTTTCAAGTTCAAGATCGCGGATGCGGTCATCGACCGCGCTGTATGCCTTTTGCAAGCTGTCGATCTCCGGCCCAAGCGCCGCTGCTCTTTGAAATTTCGGCGCCGCCGAGGTAGCCGAATTCGTCCCTTGCGCCATCTCCTGGGCTAACTGGAGTTCGATCATGCGAGTGCGCGCTACTTCCTGGCGCAGCCTGTCCTGCAGATGCTCGCCAGCTTCGCGTCGCAGGTCATTCATCTGCCCGTCGATCGAATTCAATTCATCCTTGTCTTTTTGATAGATCGGATGATCCGGACGCATACCGTTCATTTCTTCTATCAATGCCGCTCTTCGGTTGTTCAGTGAAGTTCTCACTCCCGATAGCCCTGGGTCGGATGCGATTGCCTGATCTTCATCGGCTTCCATCGCGGTCGATCCTCCAGGACCGTTTCCTTTCGCTACGGCGGCCAGTTGCGCTTCCGCCGCTTCTCGCTGCATACGCGCGCTAACTTGCTCGCTGCTCAGTTTCTGCAAAGTAGAATCATAGACGTTGCTTCCGCCGCTGCCGGACGAAAGCGTGGCTATGCCAAGTTTTTGCATCAACTGCGCCTGCTCCGCCATACTATCGTCCATCTCTTTCTGAAGCCTGATCTTCTCCTGTCGCAAAGTGTTCAGACGATCATCCAGCCCATAAAACTCCTCGTTCTTCATGCGCTCCACGTAGGTATCGGTAACTGTATTCACTATTTCCGCTATATCTTTCGGTGAGCTGTCATGCATCCCGATAGACATCTCATAAGTTGAACCGACTCTCTTGACTTCGAGCGATCTTTGCAAGACTTCAATCTCATAGGGCAGCGCCGGGCCTTGATAGGACGGCGTCAAACCTCTGCTGTATCGCACAGCGTATGGAAGCTTCGATATGGAGTCCGCGATGATGTCGTGCCGCGTCACCGTCTGGATCTGATCCTGAACATAGGAGTCGTATGGAAGTTCAACCTCGGCGTCGCCGACCAATATCTTTGGAAATTTCGGCGATAGATAGACAACACTGACCGACTGATAATCCGGTTTGGCCCTCTTCAAGAGAACAAAAGCTCCACAGCCGGCAACGGATACAAGTACCAACGCGGCAATATACCAGTGGCGGCGAAGACTGGCCACTGCATTGATAGATCGACGCACCCCTTCAGAAGAACTCTCGCTCCGGCGCAACGGCATTGACGGCATATTCTTGGAGTTGCCGGAAAGTAAGTTGTCAGGTGTTGAATTGTTCATGGTCAACCTTTCCAAATCAGTGTGCGGCTAGAGCGGCAAAACTCGCCATGGTCATGAATGGAGCCAGTTGTTGCATTACAAAGCCCATTTTGGACAATCCACTCTTGGGTACGTAAACAATGTCGCCTGGATAAAGAGTGACTTCCATGCCGCCATTTGGCTTGAGAAGATCGTTGAAACGGACAAACTGAGTCTTGTCTCCCTTGGAGTGGTGAACAACCTGTATCTCCGGATTTCCACCGGCCGCATCGCTAATCCCGCCTGCTTCACCCAGAACCGAAGACAGTGTCGAATCGTGCTTCAAGCCAATCGGTCCCGGATGCTGCACCTGCCCCATGATCGTGACGGTTCTTGTCGACAAGGCGGGCACAAACACGACATCGTTGCGGCGCAGACGAAGATCCGCCAGCGGGCTGCCCGATGTCAGCAGTTCCTGCAGTTCAACCCAATACACCTGATCTCCACGGTAGATTACGCATTGCTCAGGCATACTTCCATCCGCGCGGGTTTGAATCCCGCCTCTGGAAAGCACTTCCAGCAAAGTCGGCGTTTGTTCAAAGCTCACCATGCCCGGATTCTTCACGTCTCCCAGCAGAGTGACATGATTCGAGCCGTATTTCTCCACCTGGACAGTCGCTGTCATCTTTGTGTAGTAAGGCAGCATCGCCTCGGCTATTTTTTCTCCCGCTGCCTCGCGCGTCAGGTCGGTAAGCTTGATCGGTCCAGAAAGTGGTAGCGTTACGCGCCCGTCTGGACCAATAACATCCTTGCTGTCCAAATCGGGCCGGCCGGGATACCGGATGGAAATTTCATCTCCCGCTCCCAGCGTATATTCCTCATCTACGGATGGCTCAAACTTACGCAATGCCTGGAGCGGACTCAGTTTCAGCTTTGGATCCGGCGGGTTCTCCGAATTGGAATCTCCTGTTGTTTGCGTGGTGCGAAGAGCATCGTTCGCTGACGGTTGATCGACTGGTTGCGCGATCACAAAGGGCTGCACATAAACCGTGCCTAACACCAGAACGGCAATACCGCATAGTGCGAATGCATGACGCCTATTTAGAAAAGTCATTGATGACTCCTTTCGTATATGCGTGGCTTTGCGCTTCGAGCTGCAGGCGGTCAGTAACAAAGCATGCATAGAGTAAAAACTCAAAGCCATGGGCCGCATCTTTCGCCGGATCATAGGCTGTCTCCTGGAGTTTCGCGAGCGGTGCGCACCCATGTAGAATCCATACGGGAACCACGATTAATATCGCGAAATATCCACAACTTCCAGAAGATATATGCGGGAACCGCCGCCAGGACTTTCATTGTGCCCCGCAAGCCGGTACCGCACGCGGCCGCCGCCGCTACATGCGATGCAAGTATGAGAAAACCGCCCAACGCATACAGCCTGAGCCACGTAACAGGAAAGAAGACGGCAATCAGCAACAGACACACTTCCGTGGCAATCGGCATGGCCAGCAGATCGAGAAGTGGTTCCAGCAGCCGCACTCGACCGCGCAGTAACTCTCCCATCAGTCTCGGAGCCCATTGTTTCATCATCCGCCGGCGGCCGCCCTCCCATCGAGCGCGCTGAGTGCGCGCGCCATGATCCGAACACGGCATCTCGCCCTTGACCACGGCCGTATCGACAAACTCCACGCGAATACCCGCTCGAACCAATGCAAGATGATATTCCAGGTCTTCAACAACCGAATAGTATCCGTATGGAATCCGTTTCAACACCTCCCGGCGAACAGCAAAGCCATTGCCCAAAATTCCCGACGAAAGACCGAGGCGCTCACGGCCCCGCGGACGAATCACATTGAAGCCTTGAAAAGCCAACTTCATCAGCCTTGTTCTATCATTCTCCTCGGAGTTATAGACTTCATAACGGCATTGCAAAGCCTGCGCTCCCGCCAGAAACTTCTGCCGCACGGCTGCAATCAGGCCATAGCTGATCACGGAGTCCGCATCGATGACGAGCACTGCCTGAGCGGCTTCGGCCAAAGACGCATTGAAGCCATAACTCAGCGCACAACCCTTGCCTTTCTGATCGGGATCGTTCAGCACCAGAACCCGCGCTCCGGCAGCCTCGGCTTCCGCGGCTGTCGCGTCCGTGCAGTTATGTGCGATCACCACAATATCTACGCCATGACCAGCCGTTGACGCGATGCTGCGAATGCAGCGTCCAATCAATTTCTCCTCATTGTGAGCCGGAACCAATACCATCAGCGGAAAATTTTCTTCTTTTTCGCCGTCTTGCTCACGCTTTCGCGCGCATGGCAGCAAGGAGGCGGAGGTCAGCACCAGGAGTTCCACTAGCAATGGCAGCGCCACCAGCGCCAGCACAATTCCGATGATATTAACAATTTGCAATAAGAGCATAGGTTTGATCTCCGAATTACTTGCCGGTCAGGGGCTGCCCTTGCGCCAAGGCCAGCGTCTTGAACTTCATCGCGCTGATCGTAAGTCGATCTTCCTGGCAATCGATCTTGGCGCGAGCGTCGATTTCATACCCCTTCCGCGGGAATCTGTTCTGGGATCATGCTCCCCATCTCATGTCTGCTTTGCAACTTGATTGCTATTGGCGCAACGGCAATTCTCCGGTCGAGCAATTGCTGCACCTGACGGAACACCGCGGGGATTTCCTGGACGTGAATCGGTATCGACTGGCCGCCAATTCGGCAGTACGCCCAGTCATTCCCAAAGTGCGGAACCGGAACCATCTCCGGCTGGATGCGTCGCAATGCTTCGGCAACCTTTGGAGCCATGCGAAAGAAAAGCCGCAATTGTGAGGCGCCCACAACATGAACCAGAAAGCGATCCAGCCCAGCCAGCCAGAGTTCGCGCTTCCAACTGCGGGCTACATTCATCACGTAAATAAGCGAGGCAAGCGCATCCGCGCCAATGTATGCCGTCTTGCTCATATCCAGCACCACGTGAAAGCCGGCAAGAACCGCGCTGTGAACGTCGGATTCAAATCGTGACAACATTGTGCCGGTGAAGTCGCCGTCAATGCGCAACACCAGGGTCGTTCCTATCATCTCTTGCGAAACATTTGCATGTTGGCGCCCTTTCCCCTGCATCGCCATCGCCGCAAGTTGCACCGGGAGATAGCGTAGCAATCCCACCGCATTGCCGATATAACGATTCGCCAGCCTTGATGGCTCCTGGCTCATGCGGTAGAACCACTCCAGCCCGCTGCGCTGCATCCACAACGGAGCGCGAGTTGCTTTACCGCTCAGAAAGTCGAATGAGCCGCCGACTCCGATGCAGACAGGCACCTCTAGCCGGTGCCGATGCATGGATAGCCACTTCTCCTGCTTGGGGTTCCCAAAGGCCACCAGAAGAATATCCGGCTGGACCGCCTCGATCCTTGACAAGATATCCTCATGATTCATCTCTTCCAATGGCTGATGTTTTGGGCAATAGCGTCCTGCAATGCAAACGCCGGGATAATTCTTTTCCATCCACTCTGCCGCGCCGGCAGAGCTGTCTTCCTCTGCTCCCAGAAGAAAAAGTTTATACTTCCGCAAAGCCGATAATTTCGCCAGTTGCGGCACTAGATCCGCCCCGGCAACTCGCTCCTTCAATCTTGCACCCAACAGGCGCGAGGCCCACACCAGAGGCGCGCCGTCAGCCAGCACTAGATCGCTGTTGGCAAGCGTCTCGTAGAGTTCCTCGTCGTGGATTGACTTCATCAGAAAATCAACGTTTGCAGTCGCGATTTGATGGAAGCCTCCCTCGGCAATTTGAGCCTCTACGGCATCCAGCACTTCGCTCATCGTCAAGTTGTCAATCGCCACACCCAGAATGGCAACGCGGGGGTTATTGAATTTCGCCATGAGAATCGCTCCTTCATGCTTCGCTCCGTTACGGATTGCCCAACACGATTTGCGTTGAGAAAGAGTACGACGATGCCTGCTTTCGTCAGAAAACAAGGCCGCGGCATTCTCTTGTCCGGTGGAGATAAAGGGAAAGCCATCGAGCGGCTACCTTCCCTGGAAAGGGTGAATGTGCCTAGGTTCGCGGCTGCAGTGGATGCGCTCGCCCTGAAAGGACAGGCCGGCATCTCCTGGATCTTTGCGCCCTACTCTCGCCATCTCCTGGTTTGTGCAACCAAGAAAGTTCTACGGCGATCGCACTTCTGGCAAAGTTAATTGTTCCGGGCGGCGTGGTCTGATCTGGCTCGATCGTGGACTGCTTCCACATCGCTCAAGTTCAGTTCGGCCGATATTGCTTGCGAAAACAATGAGATCGTAACCACTAATCGCAGATTGTTTTTAACTCGCGCCAAACGCCCCTGTACGCCAGCCAGAGGCCCACGCATCACCCGCACCAGTGTGCCCGGTGTTAGTGCATCGCAGCGTTCGCAGGGCAAACTGCTGAAAAGTGTCTGGCGCACCGCCTCGATCTCTACATCGGAGATCGGGCTGGGTGCATGGTTTCCCCCCAAAAGACGCACTATGCCGTTCGTCTCAAGTACCTTGACGCGATTGCGCAAATTCGGCTCATAATGAACGAACACATAACCGCTGAACGCTGGCACATCAATAACCTTCCGGCGATCTTTCCATTGATGAACCTCCCGAAGCAAGGGAAGATAAGTGCTGAATCCCTTCACGGTAAGACCCGAGGCTACGCGCTGCTCACAGCGATAACCGGTCTGCACCGCGTACCAGGCATGATTGGGATTCTCCGCTAGCGGCAACTCTTCAATCTTCGTTTCAACTCTCAAGCAGGCTTCGCCCATATAACCCCCATCGGAGCTCTTAAGTGGATTGAAATTGTCCGTTATGAAAAGAAACAGATACGCAAGAGCGAGTAGCTCTTGACGCCAAAGCAACAAAAAGTGACGCCAGTCGGTCAGTTATTGGTGGAGAAGGTCTTCGCCAATCCCCATGCTTGTCCGAATAGTGCCGGTTTCTGTGTTAACCGTTTCAAAGAGCCAATCAGCATCGCATCCCAGGGCCCTGGCAATTTCTTGCCGCTTCTGCTGCCGGGGCACTCGAACCCCGTTGATAATGCGGCTTAGATAAGCCTCATTGATACCCACCAGCTTGGCCAGCTGATTCTGACGCATTCTGGTCGTATACATTCGCAGCTTAAGATTGGGATAGATACTTCGCCCCTTTCCAGCTAGCTGGCGCTCGGCGGGTTGCCTGAAAAGCCTGTTAACATCTGTGTCGGCCATCACAGCCGCCTGAATGCGCCGCCGCTATAATTGCAGTTAACCAAGAAAGTATAGAAATAGCAATTATTTTGCTTTGAAACTTTGGTAACCTCTAGTGTTTTTTGCACCGTCAGGAAAATGTCTTCACCTTCGTATCAATGTAATTAATAGAAATTGAATAACTTACATCTCTACCTTGCAATTCATGGGCTCGACTGCTCCCTTATCAATTCATTATGAATCGGCTGCCATATAGATTCGATCACCTCAAAAATGAGATCGTTATCATATCTTCGCCGACTAAGTTCTGTCAATAATCCATTTTTGGTGATTGCATTCTGTTAATGAATTGCCGGTCTTCCTGCCAGACTTGTGTCAACATGCCGCACTATTTTCCGCCCGAAGTCGGCACAGACGTTGCTAACTTTCCCTCAAGACGGAAAGATCAATGCCTGTGCCGGCATCCTGGAACGATCCCGAAATTTCTCCAGCGAAGCCTCTGATTGCCTCTTCGCAGCCAACGGAAGATTGGTGAATCGACCAATCTCCGCTCGGAGCTGCAACAGCTCCACTATAGCCTTCCATCAGATTCAGATCCAGAATTCGCCAGTACCGCTGTGCGGAGGCGTCCGTCTCGAAACACAACTTCACTTTATCCAAAGGCCCATTTGAGACATCAAACCCCTCCAATCCACCTGTCAGTCCGCAACCGGCCGCCTTCAACACGGCCTCCTTTCGCGTCCAGAGACGCAGAAAAATTCGCGCTCGCTCTTGCGCCGTATCTGCCGCCGCGACCAATGCCGCTTCCTCCCGAGTGAAGTTCGCCGTGGCAATCTCCAAAGCCTCAACATCGCGCTCTACCGCCTCCACATCGATGCCAACTTCTCCAGCAGTCGTAAACGCTATCGCTCCCAGCCCGACTGAATGAGATACATTGAAATTCAGCGCGGGACATTCGGCAATCCTTGGCTTGCCGTGGCGGTTGGTTGTCAGTTCAATCTTCCGCGGAACCGTCTCCAGATACCCGCTCAGCCCCAGCCGCAACATGGCCCGGCAAAGCTTGAATCGTGACGCATCTCGCACAGAAAGATAGCGCTCTGCTCGCTTCTGCTCTTCGTCCGACAAGATTTCGTCGAGATTCAATCCCGGATGCAGCGGTTGGTCCAGATCGACAATCCAGACTTCGATGACTCCGGCTGGCGGCAGTTTGCGAAGCGGAAAGCTATCCTTCATGGAGTTCCTTTTGTGAAATGAATTTCACCTGGCGGCAATTGCTATCCTCGCCAAAGCTGCTCTGGTCTTGACTTGGCATCCTGCTCCGACAAAGCGCTTTTGCGGATGCCGCGGCCCGAAAGCAATATACTCAAACCGATACGCCCCCTCGGTAGCGGCGATCTCGCACCAGCTTCACAGGACTGTAAATGATCCGAATTTGCCGTAAGGAGGCCGCCCGTGAATGCGATGCACATCTCTCCCTTTGTCATCCTTCTCGCCTGGATACCATTCGGTGCGTTTCTCTTCCACCGCTATCCGGTCCGCATTGCAATTCTAGCGAATTTTTTCGGCGGCTGGGCGATCCTTCCAGGCGCGAATTACCAAACCACAGCCGACGTTTTTCCATACTGGATTCTTGGCGTATGCCTGCCGGCAAACTATTTTCTCACCAAGGCTACGGCCACCGGATTGGCCGCACTGGCCGGGATTCTTCTTTTTCATTTCGCGGATTGGAAAAGCTTCAGGCTGGGCCTCTGCGATCTTCCCATGCTGGCTTGGTGCTGCGTGCCGCTTCTATCTGCAACCGCGCATTGGATGACGTTGAATGAGGCTTTCTTTGCTACTGCCTACCTGACCATCTCCTGGGGTGTGCCCTGGTTCATGGGCCGCCTCTACTTTACCGGCGACGACTCGCTGCTCCTTGCTGCCAAAGCATGTGTAATCGGCGGAATCTGTTACCTGCCCATCTGTCTGTTTGAGATTTGCGCCGGACCACAGTTCTACGCGTTTGTTTATGGTTATCAGCCCTACCGATGGGTGGGCGCGGCGCGTTATTTCGGCTTTCGTCCCATCGGCTTTCTGGAGGACGGAAATCAACTCGGAATTTGGATGGCGGCGGCTACTCTGCTTGCCGTCTTCCTCGCTCTTCATCCCAGGACGGGCCGCATTCTTGGCTTGCCCCCTGGCTGGGTCGCAGTTGGGTTGGCCGTCGTTACGCTGCTCTGCCAATCCGCGGGCAGTATTCTTTTGCTTCTGTTACTGCTCCCCATGGCGCTCTTGAAGCGGCGCTCTCTGCCACGAGCGTTGATCGTCATCTTGGTCGTAAGCATTCTGACATTGGTGCTTTTTCGGATGACGAACCTCGTCTCCTTGCGCGCGCTGGCGCAGCGGGATGGGGTAACGCGCTCTATCGCGAATTTTCTGACAACCATCGGCCGCCACTCGCTTACTTGGCGCATTGCTCGCGATGAGGGCCACATTGCCGTAGCGCTGCAGAGGCCTCTCCTCGGATTTGGGAGTTGGAACTGGTGGCAGAATGGCACTTTCAGGCCTTGGAGCCTGTGGCTGCTGGTCTTTGGAATGTACGGATTGGTTGGCCTGATTGCCTATGGGGCAATACTGTTCCTGCCGGTGCTGCGCGCGAACTGGCCTCATTTCGGAGGGGCTGCTCCCAACCGGCCAAATCTTCGTCTGGCGGTCACCGCGCTCATTCTTATGGTGGCTATCGATAACCTGCTCAACGGTGCGATGATTCTTCCTTACCTTCTGTTGATGGGTAGTCTGGCGGCTGGATTAAGTTGATGTGCGGGAAGTGGTTTGAGGCGGGAAAACGGTGGATTTTGGGGTTAAGGCGAAGGTATAGCGAACAATAATTGAACGAATTAGATCAATTAAATGAATGACTTAAGGTTGAAAGCGAAGGAAAAGGGAATCTAAAAAGGGCACTTTTTCGTATTTTTCCTATTCAAACTGTTGATAATAAGCATGTTGAATAAATAAAACCCGCTGATAAGCGAAGGTATGGAGAATGATCTTCTGGTTTCTCCGGCTTTTGTCGGTATCTGAAGAGGACATATTGGGTTGCTGTCTGGCCGCTTTTCTTGATTGTGCCTGAAGAGGTGTTAATGATCTGCAACCACTTGCGGTGGGCAGACGCTCGCTCCTCGCTCGCAGGAGATTCGTGGTGTCCCAAGTCCCAAAATCGGGATCTACGACACCCGGCTCTATGCCTTGGCCGCGCTGGCGCTGGCCGCCGTCAACAGCCTGGCGATGCTGATTGTACTGCCTTTTTTTCATCGCCGGTAGCACTCTATGTGCCCAGCCGCGCTTCGGGCTAAAATGAATTGAAGCACCACCAACGCGAAAGTGGCGGAATTGGCAGACGCACCAGACTTAGGATCTGGCGGAGCAATCCATGGGGGTTCGAGTCCCCCCTTTCGCACCACACTGAATCCCGTTCAGCCCCCGCATGCGCGGCCAGCATTCCTCCCGCTTGCCTGCTCCGCGGCCCGGCCGGAGTAATCTGGAGAGACCATGAGCCCAACCGCGCAGCAGACAAAAATGGATCTTGTGCAAACCCCCGAATTCCGCGAGACCTACGCCAACAGCGTGCAGGTGCGCGTCAGCGTTTGGGACTTCCAACTGGTCTTTGGCCTGGCCGCCAGCGAGGCCCCCGACCAAGTCACCATCCGCAACCACACCGCGGTCTTTCTCAGTCCGCAGCAGGCCAAGGCTCTGAGCAACATGCTGGTGCAGAATCTTGCCCAGTACGAACATGCCTTTGGCGCCTTGAATCTGGAGCCGCAGAGCCACGCCTTTCCGCAAGGGCCGATCAATTAGGGATTAGGGATTAAGGAACCAACCCTGGGTGCCCCATCCATTCCGCTCTTTTCAGCGGAATGGATGGGATGCCTCGGACCTCAACCCGGCAAACTGACAACTGACCACTGACAACTGACCACTGTCGTAAAGGAGCGATCGTTTGCGCTGGAAGACCCTCATCAAGCCGCCGCTTAACGCTCCGCTTCCATCCTGGATCATCTTTCCAGTCATCTTTGCCGCCATCTACGCCAGCCATTTCACGCTGTTGCGCCTGCCTTATTACTGGGACGAGGCCGGGTACTACATCCCGGCGGCATGGGACTTCTTCCGCACCGGCTCACTGATTCCCATCAGCACCATGACCAACGCCCATCCACCGCTGCCCAGCATCTATTTAGCGTTGTGGTGGAAGCTCTCCGGCTTTCTTCCCGAGGTCACGCGCGAGGCCGTCGTCGTCGCCGCGGCCTTTGCGCTGACGGCCGTCTGGCGGCTGGCCATGCGCCTCACCGGCATCCCCGCCGTCGCCTTCTGGACCGTCCTGCTGACCGCTCTTTACCCCGTCTGGTTTGCGCAGAGCACACTGGCCCACGCCGACATCTTCGCCGCAGCCTGCACGCTCTGGGGTCTGGTCTACGCGCTGCCGGCCCGCGATGCGCTGACACGCCAAGCCGCCCGGCCCTGGCTCGCTGCTTCATGGTTCGCCCTGGCCGCGCTCAGCAAAGAAACCGCCATTGCCATTCCACTGACGCTGGCGGTTGTAAGCTTGATTGAGAGCCGCCGCGCTCCCGGCAATGCCCGCCTTCGGCTCTGGCGCGAATCCGCCTGGTTCGCCGCCTGCGCGCTGCCGCTGGCCGCCTGGTACGGCTACCACAAAATCAAAACCGGCTTCCTCTTCGGCAATCCAGAATTTCTCCGTTACAACGCCCAGGCCAACCTCTCGCCCTTCCGCATTGCTGCCGCCTTCGGCTACCGTCTCCTGCATCTCACCGCGCACATGAACCTCTTTGTGCCCGTGGGAATTGCCCTGACTGCGCTGCTGCTGGAGCCGCGAATGGATAGAGATCAGAGATCCGTGATCAGTGATCTAAAACGCGCAGAAATCTCCGGCGCCGATGTCACCACCCCCGACGAATTCCCTTCCCCGATCACACCCGGCGCGCTGGTTCGCATCTTCGCTCTGCTGCTGGTCAACGCGCTCTTCTTCAGCGTTCTGGGCGGCGCTTTGCTTACCCGCTATCTGCTGCCCATGTACCCGCTGGTGCTGCTGCTGGCCGTTACCACGCTCTATCGCCGCGCGCCCAACTGGCAGGCTCTTACCGGCCTCAGCGCGCTGGCATTTACTCTCGGGCTCTTCGTCAATCCGCCCTATCGCTTTGCACCGGAAGACAACCTGGCTTACGCGCGCGTCATTCGCTTGCATCAGGCCGGCATTGCACAACTGGAAAAATGCTGCAATGGCGCAACCGTGCTTACCGCCTGGCCAGTGAGCGACGAGCTGCTCCGCCCCGAGTTGGGCTACTTGACCCAGCCCTTCGCCGTCGATCGCATTGAGGATTTCACGGCCGCCCAGATCGCCCGCGCAGCTCAGGAGCCGGAAAAATACTCGGCAGCGCTGGTCTTCAGCACCAAATACGATCCTCCCTCGCTGCCCCTCAGTCTGGGCCCCAAGGGCGAAGCCATCGACGAGCGCTACTTCGGCCTGCATCACGATCTGCCGCCCGAGGCCATCGCCGCGCAGCTTCACGGCGTGCTTGTCTGGCAGCAGGAGGATCAGGGCCAGTGGATCGCCCTGATCCGCTTCAATCGCCAATTTGACGCGCGCGCCTACATGCCGCCTTTGCCCAGCAGAATGCCGATGCCGTAAGTCACCGCGCCTTCCACCGCGCCCACAGCCGTCATCTCCAGACCGGAAGACCACCACGACCGAACCGTAATCAGCGACTTGGCCGCGCCCACGGCAAAATGCGCCGCAAGGGAAATCACCGCAGCCGCAATCACCGCCTCGATTCCGCTCAGAAAGAAAAACGGAATGATCGGAATCGCCGCGCCCACGGCTGTTGAAAGCGCGCCTGACCCGGCCGAAACCAGCGGATTCGCCAGCGCCTCTTCGCTGGTGCCCAGCCGCTCGCTGGCCAACGCGCGCAGCAGTTGCTCGGGGTCGCTGGCAATGTGGTTCACCATGTTTTGCGAGTCCTCTTCGGGCAGCCCTTTGACCTGGTAATAGAGGCTGAGAAGCTCGCGCGCCTCCGGTCCATTCATCTGGATCGCCTCGCGCTCGCGCTGCACCTCGGCCATGTAAATCTCGCGCTCGCTTTTGGCGGCCAGATACGCGCCGGAGCCCATGCTAAGCGCGCTCGCGATCAGCCCTGAAAGCCCCGCCAGCAGCACATATTTACTGTCGCCTGAGGTTGCGCCGCTGACGCCGCTGACAATGCCGAAGATCGCGCCCAGACCGTCATTGACGCCATAAATCGCGTCGCCAATCCAACTGCCCGGCTGCTTGCGGCCTTGTGAGCGCTTGGCCAGCATCTCATTCAGAACCGCCTGCGCGTCGATCTTGTGCGAGCCGCTGGGGGCGGGATAGTGGCCGCGCAGCAGCGACCCAAGTTCCTTGTAATGATCCTTCTCGTCCTCGATCACATGCTCGAGAATCGCAATCGACTCCTCATCGCCCAGCGACTTCAATTGCTCGCCGTAGCTGGCAATCTGCCGGCTCTCTTCAATCTCCAGCCGTCGCAGCGCCATGCGAATGCCGCCGGCGCGGTTGGCCAGCGAATCGGCCTCGCCGCCCGGCTTGCCGCGATAGACCGGCTCGGCGCCGCCCAGTTCCACAATGCGCCCATGCCAGAGCGATGCGTGCTCCCACTCCGCTCCGGCCAGATGGCGCAGCACCTGAGAGCGCACCGGGTCCGAGTCGCGGTCGGCCAGCGCCATATAGGTGTGATAACCCTCCATCTCCGCTGCCCAGTTGCCTTCCAATGCCGCCAGAACCTTCTTCAGTTTCGCCGTGCTCAGTGTTCCACTCGCCATAGCCGTCTCCTTGCCTTGCAATGAGAATAAACGAATCCGCAGCCTTTTCTGCGGGGATTTGCCCCCCGCTTCCCCAATGCCGGGTCTGCCGTATAGTGTTATTGGCAGCATCAACGACAGTTTTTCAGGCCCAACCAGCCGAATTTTTTGAGGAAGCGGGGAATTGGCATTTATGGCAACGCAATCCACCACCCAGGCGGCGCCCAGCGCGCCCAACTATACGGGCCCATTTATTACGGTGGCCTTCCTGTTCTTTATCTTCGGATTCATCACCACCCTGAACATGGCTCTGGTGCCAGACCTGCGCAACATCTTCCATCTTCCCTATGGATGGACGATGCTGGCTGAGTCGGCCTTCTTTCTGGCCTATCTGGTCTTCTCCTGGCCCACCGGGAAGATGATCGAATCCATCGGCTACAAAAAGACCATGGTGGTGGCTCTCTTCATCCAGGTGGTGGGCTGCCTGATGTTTGTTCCCGCCGCCAAAGTGCCCAGCTTCCCGCTCTTTCTGGCCGCCAGCTTCGTTGTCGGAGCCGGAGTCACCGCTCTGCAGACCGCGGCCAATCCTTACGTTTCCATCCTCGGCCCCGAGAACAGCGCCCCGGTGCGGCTGACCTTGGCGCAGGCCTTCAACTCGGTCGGCACCACGATCGCGCCCCTCGTCGCCGGCGCTTACATCCTCACCGATCCGGCCAAGATTGCCACACCGGCCGCGGTGGCCGATACGGTGCGCGTGCCTTATCTTTTGATCGCCGCCGGGCTGCTGGTCTTGGGCGTCATCGTTCTCTTTCTTCATCTGCCGCACATTGCGCAGCCCAAAGGCTCCGGCCCGGAGGGCGAATCCATCGTCGGCCGCAGCATCTGGGGTTACCGGCACACCGTATTGGCCGCCGTCGGCATCTTCCTTTATGTGGGCGTGGAAGTCGGCCTCGGCTCCATCGCCGTCGATTACTTCAAAACCTTGGGCATGGACAGCGCCAAGACCGCCTCCTTTCTGGTCTCGCTCTACTGGGGCGGCGCGCTGGTTGGCCGTCTGCTCGGCTCCTGGATTCTGACCAAAATCCCCTCCGGCAAGCTGCTGGGAATCTTCGGCTTCCTGGCCACCGCCATGGTGCTCGTCTCCATGTTCACCGGCGGTCAAGTCGCCATTTACAGCATCGTGCTCTGCGGCTTCTTCAACTCCATCATGTTCCCCAATATCTTTACGCTGGGCATCAAGGGTCTGGGGCCGATGACCCACAGGGGATCGTCACTCATCATGGCAGCGGTCGTCGGCGGAGCTATCGTCCCCGTCCTGCTCGGCAAACTCGCCGACCTCATCGGGATTCAGCACGCGCTCATCCTGCCCGTCCTCTGCTACCTCTTCATCGCCTATTACGGGCTGTGGGGCTCCAAGCCTGCGCGGACTGTTGCAGCGTAGGCTGGATGGTTGTTGACTGAAGGCCCTTTGGCGCAAGCCAAAGGGCCTTCGCATCCGCGGCCACTTATTGCAACGTCAACAAGTATCGTGACCGAGTGATTCCGTAATTGCAGGAGTGTAGCGCCAGCCTGACTGGCTGTCGCGCGGACGTCCCCGCCCGCGCCTGTTCATGACAGATTACCAATTGATTCAGTCGAAATTTAGATGATGTGATTCTCCCTTAAAAACTGACGATTGCTAGTACCCAAACGATTCTTGGATACTAACAATCGCTCAGTCTGTGCGAACCTCTAAGTTATCTATCGGCCTATATTTGAGTTAGTGTGAGCCCCACTCAAACTTTTGTCTACACGACGAAAGTAACCTTATATGTTAACGATTCAGTAACTGGTTTTCCCCTCCCCAAATCAGCAAATCTGTGCTTCATTCCTCGCGGTTTTTTGCGGCGAGCGGACGGTCCGGCGATCCGAGTCTCGCACCTCCGAAGCGTGAAACCATGAAGGCTAGTGCGCAATCGCTGGCTTGCTAACTCGCTAGCTGACTCGCAGGCTTGCGGACTCACCAGCTTGCTGATTCGGCAGATATCCCAGGCTTCGATTCTCCCTGCTTCGATCATTCGCCAAGATTGAGATCTGTGCCCAACCCGCCAGCGTCTACCCATGTCAAGGATTCTGTGGCGCGCAAGCGCCATCCACCCCACCACAGGTGATTGCAGATAATTACCGCCTCTTCAGGCACAATCAAGAAAAGCGGCCAAAACTCCGCCGCTCCAGAGGCCCCATGACTTATGTCCTCCAACTTGCCGCCATCGCCGGGCACCTCACCCTCGCCTCTTTCATCTTGAGCGCGCGTAGTCGAAGGACATGCGTCCCGGCATTCTGCGGCATCGGGGTGATCGAGGGTGAGAACCTGCATTCCCTCCGGCCCGGCTCCATCGTAAGCCCAGAAAAACCGGAGAAAAAGGGTAATCAATTCGTCATACCTTCTCTAAACGGCAAAATCTATTTACTCAACATGCTTATTATCAATAGTTTGAATAGAAAAAATGCAAATAAATGCCCTTTTTAGGTTCTCTTTTCTTTCGCTTTACCACTTAAGTCATTCATTTAATTGATCTAGTCCGTTCAATTATCGTTCGCCATACCTTCGCCTATTATACAAATCTCGCCGGTTCGCCGCGCTGGGTGCCTTCACCCCCATCCTAGGTAGAAGACCTCGGACCTATTCCCTTATCTCGGCATCTCCGGCCACGGATCGCGGAGCAGCGAACAGAGCCCGAGATCGTTGCCGTAGCGCTCGACTTCGACTTCAGCCATTTGGATAGCGCTGGCCATGCCTCGAAAGGCGGGAACAGCATCGGAGCCCATGATCTGCGGCGAGATAAAGAAATGCACGCGATCCACCAATCCGGCGGCGAGCAGCGCTGTATTCAGCCGTGTGCCGGTCTCCGTAAGTAAAGTAAGAATGCCCTCCGCGCCGAGCTTTTCCAGCACCTTGACCAGCGGTACGCGGCCTGCTTCAGCAATTAGAACCTCGACGCGGACTCCGCGGCTGGTTAGCTCACCAATGCGGGCCTGGTCGGTTGAGACAGTGAAGACGACGACATCGTTTTGCGCTGTAGCCACTAGTTTGGAGTCGAGGGGCATGCGCAACGCCGAATCCAGCACGACACGCAGCAGCGGGCGGCGGCGGCGCTGTCCGCTGCGGTCGGTGAGGTGTGGGTCGTCGGCCAGCACTGTATCCACGCCAGTAAGCGCGGCGTCCACCTGCCAGCGCAGCGGCTGCACGGCGGCGCGGGCGGCTTCGCTGGTGATCCAATAGGGCTGGTGAGGCTCCTGCTGGCCGGCCGGAGGCGCGATGCGGCCATCAAGCGTCATGGCCACCTTCATCAATACCAGCGGGCGGCCATGCTGGCACCAGTGGGCAAAGCCCTCGTTGAGACGGCGGGCTTCGGCCTGGCAGACTCCCACTGCTGTTTCCACTCCCGCTGCCCGCAATGCTTCCAGGCCGTGGCCGGCGACGGTGGGATTGGGATCGATGGTGGCGGCGACAACGCGTTTTATGCCCGAGGAAATCAGGGCTTCAGTGCAGGGGCCGGTGCGGCCGGTGTGGTTACAGGGCTCAAGGGTGACGTAGGCTGTACCGCCGCGCGCACGGTCACCGGCGGCTTTGAGCGCGGCGACTTCGGCGTGATCCAGCAGGTCGTACTCATGCCAGCCCTCGCCCGCCAACTGCCCCGCCGCGTCCAAAATCACGCAGCCCACGGCAGGATTGGGCGAAGTGACGCCAATGCCCCGGCGTGCCAATTCCAGCGCGCGCTGCATCCAAATTTGGTCTTGGTCAACCTGTTGATTCATAAGCATCATTTGACGGAAAGCTATCCATTTCGCCCTGAATCTCTGTTTCTTTGTTAAATCTTTCCACCGTGATTCAGCCGGTCTGGATTTGGCGCGGGAGACATAATTTGCGTTGTTTTTTCATCAAAGCATCCACTTCCGCGGGTGCCCGCGAAGGCGTCAATTAGGCGGTTTCGGATTTCGCGATCCGGATCAAACACAGTCATCCAGATGCTAAAAAAACCGGTAGCGATGGCAAGATTTATCACAGTTCGACGCAGTGCAACGTTCGTAGGATTTTCCAGAATGTCAGTTCGGCTAATCTCTGCGATTTTCCATGCTTCCCTTCGTTGAGAGATTCTGTCGAGTGGCACTGGCTTTCCGTTTTCATCTTGAGTCAAACAAATTCTCTTGTCGAGGCCTGTCACTGCCAAGACCCTAGACGCCATTTCCTTGATCGCGACTGGTAAATGAGGCCCAGGAGTCACGCTTCCGTCCGCCAAATAACTAAATGCCGCAAATGTATTATCACGATCGGGAAGAAGCACATCTGCAAGAATAATATCTTTGTCTTTCTTGATAGCATTACAGTTTACACATGCCAAGAGAAAATTGTCCCAACGACCAATGAGGCTGCGATATGCTGGTAGGTTCTTGGGTTGAATGTGCTCGACTGCAAGCATGGTATGGACGGGCCTTTCGCAATAACTGCAATAGAGGCCTATACGAGCCGCCAGGTAAGGCTTTGCGTCCTCATAACTGTCGAGGTCAGTGGGAAATGGAGAAGTACCACGCTGAACGGGACGCATACTATTCGCCGATCTTTGCAGCGCGTTTCATTTCCAGGAACGCCTGAAATGCCGGGTTATCTGCGTATGGCGCAATATCTTCTGAAAGCTTCTCCATATAATTTTCTAGCTTGTCTTTCGGTGCTGTTTGCGCTTCATCCAAAGTTTTCAAATAATCTTGCGCCGCCTCTTTCATGCTTTCATACCGGACACTCACTTGCGGATTTGATACGCCCATGATTCCGCTTGCAATCTGTTCAAGTGGCTTATTTCCCAGCTCTGCGGTAGGCTGCCCATCAAGCATAACGAGTTCCTCCCCTGATCGAAGGCTTTGAATAAGAAACGGGGAATGGGTAGTGACAATAAATTGTATCTTCGGGAAGATTCGGCGAAGATCTTCAATAATTCCGCGTTGCCACTTTGGGTGCAGATGCAGGTCCAACTCATCGATCATCACAATGCCGGGAGTTTGCTGCAATACATCTCTGCCTAGATGCGGATTCAGCGTGATTACCCGTCTGGCCAAATCGCCGATCTGCGTCAGCAAAAGGCGCTGACCCTCACTCAAATTACGAAACATTCGAAAATCGGACAGTTCCGAACCGAGAATAAGATCTGGAATTAACTCATCGTAGTAAAAGTCTGATGCGAACTCAACACAACTCGCAATCGCCTGCTTCATTACCTCAAGAGCTATCGTCCCGGCCTTACGCGCATAACCTACGGATTGTTGTTTGCGAATCCACTCGAGAAGATCTGTTTCCTGAATTTCGAAACTCGTGCAATCACGGTATCCATCAAAACGAGAGGGCAATTCCTGCGACGACTTCTTCTTTTCAGACTTTCTGTGTGGGGATTCAAACCAGAGTCGTTCAACACCGTAGCAGCAAATCATCGGAAGCGTAACAATTTCGTTCACACGCGTCTTGCGATCGGCTTCTTTGGCCACATCGATCAACTTCTTGGCCCCGATGGTCGTCGTGTGCCCTTTTTCGCTATTTAGCTCCCGGCTCCAAGTAAGATTCTGTCCCATCACTTGCCCACTGGCTTCTATCCGGGGCGTTGGCAAGAACTGCTTTTCAAATGAAACGTTATCTTCAAATTGATGTGGTTCGACGTGGACCTGCTTAAGTCCGATACCTCCAGCAGTTTGGGCGCAGCGCAGTCCAAGAAACCAACAATCGACTGCAACAGAAAGCGCATCAAGAACAGAACTTTTTCCGGTAGCATTTTCGCCAACAATGAGATTGAACTTGGGATGAAAGTTGAACTCGCGCGATGCGAAACGCTTGAAGTTCGTGATTTCTAAATGGTCAATTCTCATGTAGATTCCTCTGCGACACTGTATTAGTTCTCAATTTTCCTAGTCGTAACCAGCTAAAGGATAGAATCGGTCTCCCAGTGTTAGCCGACAAAAAATAGCGTCTGAGCTCTTGGATTTTTGACTCCAATTTGAGTTGCTTGGCATCTCATCTCAGGCGCTTCTTCTATTGTATTTCAAATTCCAATCGGGACAAGAAAAGACTGTAGGAGTTACTCCAACAGCGAATCGACGAACTCGGCTGGAGAAAACTCGATCAGGTCGGCCATCTGCTCACCCACGCCGGCAAAGAGAACTGGCAGGTTAAGCTCCTCCGCAATGGCGACGGCGATGCCGCCCTTGGCCGTGCCGTCGAGCTTGGTGAGGATGATGCCGGTAACGCCTGCCGATTGAGTAAATTGCCGCGCCTGCTGGACGCCGTTCTGGCCCGTGGTCGCATCCATCACCAGCAACACCTCATGCGGCGCGCCGGGAATCAGCTTGGCAGCGGTGCGGCGCATCTTGTCCAGCTCGTCCATGAGGCCGGTTTTGGTGTGCAGACGGCCTGCGGTGTCAACAATCAACTCGTTGATATGGTGGGTTTTGGCAGCGGATGCGGCGTCGTAGAGGACGGCCGCTGGATCGCCGCCCTGGCGAGTTTTGATCATCTGGACGCCGGAGCGCGTGGCCCAGACTTCCAACTGCTCGATGGCCGCGGCGCGAAAGGTATCAGCGGCGCAGAGCAGAACCGATTTGTTCTGAGCGCTATACCAGGCAGCGAGCTTGCCGGCTGAAGTGGTTTTGCCGGTGCCGTTGACGCCGACTAGGAAGGTGACGCGCGGGCCGTCGGTTGCTGACAAAGGATTTGCTTTGTTGGCGATGGGCGCTTCAAGTATGGCCCGAATCTGGGCCTTGAGCAGGGAGCGCAACTCGTCGCCGCCTACAATCGCCTGATGCCGCGCCCGGTTGCGCAGGGCGTCCAGAATCGCGGTTGTGGTTTGGATGCCGAGGTCGCTGGTAAGCAGCGCGGTTTCAAGGCCTTCCAGCGTGGACTCGTCCACAGTGCGCGTCAGCGCGACCAGGTCTTCGATCTTGGCCGAGAGCGACTCTCTTGTCCGCGAGACCGCTTGCTTCATGCGGCTGAATAGGCTGGACTTGGGAGTCTCGCCTGAGGCCTGATTTTCCTGGTTGTCTTTCTTGCCGCCGAAGAGCTTCATCATCGAGGAGTCCAGCTTTGAGTTTAAGGCATGGACGCAGGGAACGTGTACCTGCGGTGCGACAGACGCTCGCTACTCGCTCGCAGGAGGGTTGTGGTAATCCAGATCCCAAAAAAGAAGCTTGGGTCAACAGGTAATGGTTCACCGCACCAGGCCGAGAGCGGCGGTGGCGCTCAAAAAGCCCCGCGCGGCTAGGCCGATGGGGTCCAAAAGCACAGTCCTGCCGCGCAGCAATTCGCTGACCGGCTGGCCGCGAAAGTGGCCGATGCCGCGGTAATGTGCGATGAAGTAAAGCACGCGCAGGAAGAGCTTCCAGCCGAGTGGCGCAAAAAATGTGGGCAGCAGCAGCGGCACGGCATGGCCGTCTTTGACCTCGGCGGCGAACTCGGCGTAGCTGCGAGCCTGAGTCACGGAGAGCACGGAACTTGCCAGCAGCAGATGGCTATCGCCGCCACCGATCGCGGGCTTCCCTGTCTCTTGCGCCAATTGCAGCACGAGGTCGTTCTCTTCGCGGCTCCTCATGCCGTTGTATTCCAGGGCGTGGATCGCCCAGCCGTAGCGTTGCAGCAGCGCCTCGGCGGGAATCTTGCGGCCCACATTCTTGCCCCAGGGAACCAGCGGATGATTGAAGACGACGAGAGCGTTGCTGGCGCGAAGGATCTCGAAAAGGTCGTCGAGGCGACGCTCGCGGGCCGCGGCCTGCAAGCTGGCGTGAAGCTCGTCGATTCCGGCCGCGGGCATTCCGGTGACGCCCAGGTGAAAGAGATAGTCGTCAAAGTAAATGGAGATCTCTTCGCCGAGGGGATTGCGCGCGGCTTGATCGGGATGCGCCCGTTGGAGTTCGATGCTGCCCGCAACTTCGTCGTGATCGGTGATGCCGAGATGAACGCCTGCGAAACCGAAGGCCGCGGCACTGGCATTCTCGGTCTGCAAGGCATCCTCGACGGAGAGCGGAGAGCGGTAGAAGATGTCCGCGTAATTCAGATTTTCAATCTCGGCGAGGCCGAAGGCTGCTTGCAGAATTCCGCGCAATGGCCGCATGAAACGCAGCTTGACCACCTGATTGAGAAAGGCCATATTCTCGATGGAGTGATTGGAGTGGTTGTGCATTGAAACCGCGCAGGCGTAATCGCGCGCCGGATGCGGAGAGGCGCGGTAGGTGTAATTCTCGATCGTCCAGCAATCGACTGCCGGCATGGCGCTGTTCCTTTGCGGATAGCCGCCCTTATCCAAATACGTCGGACGCGACTTTGCCGATTTTCTCAACTCAGGGTCCGTCCGATTGTGATCTAAATCACTGGCGGCAGACCGTCTGGCAGTTCACTCTTAGGCAGGCCCAACGGACGTAAGGCTGCTTTAAACTTGAAGCGCAGATCGAAACGCATTTTCTGAACGCGGCAATCAGAGTCCAATCGCCGCTGTGAGGCTCTTTCCCGATGGCAGACGACTTCAACTCGACGGGCACGGCTCTTGCTTCTGAGGAAGAGACGCCGCCGTGCGTCCTGGCGGAGCGCGAGCGGCTGGTGGAGATTGCGGGCGGGCAGCAGAAGAGCAGGCACTATCATCGCCCACTGGAGCGGCCCTTTGCGGCTGAAGATCGAGACCGCGTAACGGTGCTCTTTGGCGGATTTACCTGGAAGCACGAACGCTTCATCGAGGCGATTCTGCGGGCCAGCGGTTATCGCTGCCAGATGCTGCCGACGCCCGATGTGGAGTCGTTCAGCTTTGGCCGCGAGTTTGGCAATAACGGACAATGCAATCCGACTTACTTCACGATTGGGAATCTGATTAAATATCTTCGCTCGCTGGAAGAGCAGGGCCAGTCGCGCCATGAGATTGAAGAGCAGTACATTTTTTTTACGGCCGGATCATGCGGGCCCTGCCGCTTCGGAATGTATGAGTCCGAGTACCGGTTGGCGCTGGGCAACGCGGGCTATGAGCGCTTCCGCATTGTGCTCTACCAGGCCGATCAGGCCATCAAGGCGGCCAAAGATAACCCAGGGCTGAAGTTTACGCTGGACTTCAATCTTGGCGCGCTGAATATGCTCAACTTTGGCGATGTGATCAACGATATGAGTTATCGCATCCGCCCGCTGGAGGTCGTCGCGGGCAGCACCGACCGTGCGATTGAAGATGTGGTTGATCAGTTAAGCCGGTTTCTTCAGACGCGGCGGAAGTTCGAGATTCTGGAGCGAGCGCCCAAGCCGATTGCCGCACTGCTGCGCGGCCGGCCAAAATTGCTTGGCTTTGTGAACGGAACGGGCAAGATTCTTAATCATCTTTACAGTAATGAATTTGTGGATGAATTGCGGCGGGCTCGCGCGCGGCTAGAGCAGATAGAAGTGGATCACTTGCGCGTCAAGCCCGTCGTCAAAATCGTCGGCGAGTTTTGGGCGCAGCTCACCGAGGGCGACGGCAACTTCAACATGTTTCGGTTCCTGGAGAGCGAGGGCGCGCAGGTGCATGTGGATTCGATCGGCGGATGGATCAGCTATCTGCTGCATCAATCGCGCGTCAGCATGGAAGCTCGCAAAGGCCTGGAGAATGCGTATCCAGATGCGCGCTGGTGGCAGCTTGGCAAGCAGTTGGCGAATCGCTGGAGGTATGGGCGCAAGTGGTCGCTGCTGCGTTTGAGCGAGTATTTATGGGGCTATTTGTATGCGCGGACGTCGCGCCTGCTGGGCGGCATTACGCCGCATCTGCTCTCTCAGCGCAAGCTGGCGCTGATTGCGCATCCGTTTTATCACTCGCTGGCCCGCGGCGGCGAAGGGCATCTGGAAGTGGGCAAGAATGTCTACTACTCGACCGAGGGGCTTTGCCACATGGTGCTGGCGCTGAAGCCCTTTGGCTGCATGCCGTCATCGCAATCGGATGGCGTGCAGTCGGCCGTGGTCAATCGCTTTCCAGAGATGATTTTTCTGCCGGTGGAGACTTCGGGCGAGGGCGAGATCAATGCGCATAGCCGCGTGCAAATGGCGCTTGGCGAGGCGCGCGTGAAGGCTCGCGCGGAGTTCGATGCGGCACTGGCCGCGACTGCGAAATCACTGGATGAGATCAAAGCGTATGCGGCTAGCCATCGCGAGCTGCGCAGCCCCTTCTATCCGATTCCGCGGCGCAAGGGAATTGCGGGGACGGCTGCGAACTTTGCGTTGCATTTGAGCGATCTGATTGACGGACGTGCGCGAATGGCCCGCTTGCCGGGAGAGCGCTGAGACTATGCCGGACAAAGCTCAACTGCGCGGCCTGCCGATTCAATTCCTGGTGGGATTGGATGTCGGCTCCACAACCGTCAAGGCGGTGGTGATGGACGGCAGCGGCGCACGCGTTTTGTGGCGCGATTATCGCCGCCACGACACGCGCCAGGCCGGAATGCTGAGTGAGTTTCTGCTGCGCATGGAGAGCGAGATCGGCATTGCGCCGGGCAACTGCCGCGTCTTTATTACCGGCTCTGGCGGGCACCCGCTGGCTGAGCCGATCGGCGCTCGCTTTGTGCAAGAGGTGAACGCCGTGGCGTTGGCCGTCGAAAAGCTGCACCCCGAAGCGCAATCGGTGATTGAACTGGGCGGGCAGGACGCAAAGATCATTCTCTTCAAGACCGAGATTGAGAGCGGGCGGCGCAGGAAGATCGCCTCGATGAACGACAAGTGCGCGGGCGGCACGGGCGCGGTGATCGACAAGATTCAGGCCAAACTGAAGATTGCCGCGAACGAACTGCCGGAGCTGGCTTATCGCGGTGTGCGCATTCATCCGGTTGCGGGAAAGTGCGGCGTCTTTGCCGAGACCGACATCAATGGATTGCAAAAGCAGGGACTGCCGGCCGAGGAGCTGATGGCCTCGCTCTACGACGCCATCGTGCTGCAGAATTTGACGGTGCTGACGCGCGGACATACGCTGCTTCCGCATGTGCTGCTGCTGGGCGGGCCGAATGCGTTTCTGCGCGGAATGCGCGAGGCCTGGCAGCACAATATCCCTCTGCTCTGGAAGGAGCGCGGCATTGAATTGCCGCCGGGAAAGACAGTCGAGGAGCTGATTGAAACTCCGCCCGATGCGTTATATTTTGCGGCGCTGGGCGCAGTCGAGTTTGGTCTGGATGAAGCGGAAGAAAACGGCCGCTATCTGGGGCGCGCCGCGCTGGAACGCTTTCTGGATGCAGGGCGCGAGCAGCGCAAGAGCGCATTCGCAAAACCTGGACTTTGTGCTTCGCAAGAAGAGTTGCAAAGTTTCAAGGACCGCTATCGGACGGTGCAATTCACGCCCGCGGTCTTTGCGCGTGGTGAACGCGTGGAGGCATTTCTCGGCATCGATGGCGGCTCCACTTCGACTAAAGCCGTGCTGCTGTCGGCAGCGGGCAAGGTGCTGGCCAAAGCCTATCGGCTCTCGGAGGGTAACCCGATTGCCGATGCAATTGCGGTGCTGGACGAGCTGCGACGGCGCGTGGAAGAAGAGTGCGGCGCGAGCCTGCATGTGCTTGGCGCTGCGACCACGGGCTACGCGAAGGATATTTTGCGGCAGGTGCTGGGCGCCGATGCAGCGCTGGTTGAAACCGTGGCGCACACCGAGTCCGCGTTGCGCTATTTTGCCGATCCGCAAGTCATCGTCGATGTGGGCGGACAGGACATCAAGCTGATCCTGCTGCGCGATGGGCGCGTGCGCGATTTCCGGCTCAATGCGCAGTGCTCGGCTGGCAACGGCTACTTTCTACAGTCCACGGCGGAGGGCTTCGGCATTCCGGTGGAGCGCTACGCCGAGACGGCATTTGCGGCGCGCTCTATGCCTACCTTCGGTTACGGGTGCGCGGTTTTTTTGCAATCGGATATCGTGAATTTTCAGCGCCAGGGATGGCTGCCGGAAGAGATCCTCGCCGGCCTTGCCACGGTGCTGCCGCGCAATGTATTTCTGCATGTGGCCAAGGCACCCAATCTCACTGCTTTGGGCTCGCGCTTTGTTCTGCAAGGAGGTACGCAGAACAATCTGGCCGCGGTAAAGGCGGAGGTCGATTTTCTGCGCGCCGGATTTCGCGGAACCGGCATCGACCCCGATATTCAAATTCATCCGCACTGCGGAGAAGCGGGCGCGATTGGCGCGGGGCTGGAAGCGATACGTTTGTGGCGCCTGGGACGCGCGACCAGCTTCATCGGGATGGATGCGGCTCGGCGCATTCAATTCACTACGACTTGCGATGAAGAGACGCGCTGCCACTTCTGCAAAAACGCCTGCATGAGGACTTTCATCGATGTAGAAATCGATGGCGTGGAACGCGAGAGCCGCCGCATCATTCTAGCCGGCTGCGAAAAGGGCGCGGTGGAAGACGTGAAAACCATGCGCGGCATTCAAGCCCGCATCAGCGCCGCGCGCGCGGCAAATTGCAATCTGGTGGAAGAGGCGGCGCATGAAGTCTGGCGTTCGCGGCATCCTGAGAACGTGGCCGTCGCGCTGCCCAAGCGCGCATGGAGCCGCGCGTGGAGTGCAGCCGCGCGTGATCGGCTCACGCTTGCCGGGCGGCGTTCGCAACTGCGCATCGGCATTCCCCGCGTGTTGAGCTTCTATGCGTACGCGCCGCTCTTCAGCGCCTATCTGGAAAGCCTGGGCGTGCGCGCGGAGAACCTTGTTTACTCCGATGTAACTACCGGCGAGATGTATCGCGCCGGCTCCAGCCGCGGCTCCATCGATCCCTGCTTTCCATCGAAGATTGCCATTGCGCATTTTCACAATCTGCTCTTCAAGCAGCATGAGCGCAAAAAGCTCGATGCCGTCTTCTTCCCGATGTTCGATGTGCTGGCCTCGCCGCTAGTAAATACCCGCGCCAATAACGGCTGCCCCACGGCTTCGGTGACGCCGGAGACGGTCGAGGCCGCCTTTACCAAAGAGAGTGACATCATCGCCGAGCGCGGCATTCAGTACATTCATCCGCTGGTCAATCTTTCGCACCGCAAGCTCTTTGCGCGCCAGATGTTTGAGGCATGGAAGCCGCTGCTGGGCTTGAGCAAAGAGGAGAACGACCGCGCCGTCGAGGTTGCCTTTCGCGAGCAGGAGCGATTTGAATTCGGCTTGCGCAGCCAGGCGCGCGAGGCGCTTGACAGGCTCGAAGCCGAAGACCGGTTGGGCATCGTGATGCTCGGGCGGCCTTACCACCATGACCCCGGCATCAATCACGAGATCATGGAGCAGTTTCAAAAGCTCGGCTATCCAATCTTTTCGCAGAGCACGCTGCCAATGGACCGCGATATCCTGGAGCGGCTTTTTGGTGAAGAAGTTCGCGCGGGCGTCACTGGCCATGCGCTCGATATTTCAGACGTTTGGAAGACGGCGTTTTCCGCCAGTTCCAATCACAAACTCTGGGCCGCCAAGTTCACCGCGCGCCATCCGAATCTTGTGGCTATCGAGTTTTCCAGTTTCAAGTGCGGCCACGATGCGCCTATCTACAGCGCCGTCGAGCAGATCGTAGAGCGCTCCGGAACGCCCTTCTTTTCCTTCCGCGATATGGATGAGAATTGCCCGGCTCATTCAATTCGCCTGCGCGTGGAAACCATCGACTATTTTCTGAAGCGCTATCAGGAAGACCGCATGTGCTTGAAGAAGCAAAAAGCTAGCCAAAGATAATTGAAATTAGACCCAATCGGCTGTCTGTCCGATGATTTTGTTGCCACGGCGATAGCGCTGGAAGACGGCCGATGGGACACTCACCAAGCTGTTTGGCAGCCTGCTTATCTTTGTATACCGCTGTTTTTGACCGGGTTGAAATCAAGGGATAAACGAGCTGATATTTCGTCTTGCGGGTACTCTGTTGCCTCGGCGAAGGACGATCCGATAGCGGTCACTTCCCCAACACCGCAACACCTTCCTGTTGAGCTGCCTTACGCAACTCATCGTCGAGGGTGGCCAGGGGGAGCGAGCGGCGCAGAGCGAGTTCCAGGTAGATTGCGTCATAGACAGTCAGTTGATGACGGTCGGCCAATTCCAACGTTCGGCCCCACAAATGGTCATTCGTCTCCTGATCGCAGAAAATGGGCAGAAGTTGCAAATCAATCAGCGAATCCCTGCGCTTCAACGGCGTGATTCTCCTTCGACGGAGGTTGATGGCAAGGCTATTCGCAACTTCGATCCGCCACAAACTTGGAACCCAGGCACAATCGTCCGCAATCAAATCAAAGGCAGTAGCGATTTCGGTGGTAAGCTCCTCCGGTAAGAGCCACGCCAAGGTCGCCGAAGCGTCCAGAACCAGACTCATCGCCGCCCCTCATCGCGATAGGTCTTCCATTCCTCCCAGTCAAATGGACCAAGCTTCATTTCTTTGGCCCGCTGCCGGATGCGCTTCATGGCCGCGCGCGCAATTTCTCGCTGCTCAGCCGTGATCGCTGGACGGGGCACGATCCGCGCCACGGGACGGCCATGGCGGGTAATCTCAATCTCCTCGCCCGCCTCGACGCGGTCGAGCAGGGATCCAAAGGTGTTTTTTGCCTCGAAGGCTCCAACTTGCAGCATGGTTTCTTCTCCTCAAATCCATCCAGCTTGAGCTAGCTTAACATATTCTCCATAGTTTCGCTAAACTGGCTCTCTGATTTACGCAGAAAGCGCGCATTGTAAGCTGTATTTAGGCAGTTTCGTCCTACAGGAGTTTGCGCCGCACCAAGTCAAGGGCCTGTTGCGTAGTCCATTCTCGGATTCTTGTTCGATCGCCGCGGAAGGTCTTTTCGATAGACTCGGTTCGCTTGGCGTCGCTGAGCGCGATATAAACCAGGCCAACCGGCTTGTCTTCAGAGCCTCCGCCAGGCCCGGCGATGCCGGTAACTCCCAGCCCCAGCGTTGCGCCGGTATAGCGGCGAATGCCGTAAGCCAGGGCTTCGGCAACGTCCTTGGAGACCGCACCGGATTCAGAGATCAGCTCTGGAGGCACGCCCGCAAAGGCTGTCTTGAGCTCATTGGAGTAGACGACCGCGCCGCCCAGAAACGACCGTGAGCTGCCGGGAACGCTGGTGATGCGTTGCGAGATCATGCCGCCGGTGCAGCTCTCGGCCACGGCCAGCGTTGCGCCGCGCAGCCCCAGATAATACAGAACAATCTGCTCCAGAGAATCGGCCGCCGCGCCGCCAGACGCGTAGAGCCAATCTTCCAGTGCCTCTTCCATGCGGCCGGCCAGCTCATCCACGCGAGCCTGGGCGGCTGCGGCGTCAGCCTTGGTGCAGAGCAGCGTGAGCTGAATGTCTCCAGCGTGAGCCAGTATCGTGGTCTCGACGTCGACGTACGCTGTGTAGATCGGCGCCAGCAGCTTGTCGGCCTGCGATTCGGGAATCATGGCCGCTCTGATTGTCCGCTTGGCGATGTGGCGAATTGGAAGGATCTCGCGCAGACGCGGAATGCACTCGGCGTCGAAGAGCGGACGGCATTCGTTGGGCGGGCCGGGAACCAGAATCAGCACCTTGCGATAGCCACCGTAGGTGGTGTCAAGCCACTGGCCCGGCGCGCTGCCGTTGGGATTGGGCAGCAGCGTTGCACCTTCGAGGAGATCTGCCTGCTTCAGGTTGTTCTGCGGCATCGGGATGCGCCATGTAGCGGCGCGCGCGGCCAATGCGGCGATCTGCGCGGTGTCGCGACGCAGCGGAAGCGAGAGCGCGTCCGAGACAGCCTCGCGGGTCAGATCGTCTTCTGTGGGCCCCAGGCCGCCCATCAGCACCACAATGTCCACGCGGCCGAGAGCGATGCCGATGGCGCTGACCAGATCCTTGCGGCGGTCGCCGACAATCGTCTTGAAAGCGACGGTCACTCCCAACTCGTTGAGCTTTTCGGTGAGATAGAGAGAGTTCGTGTCCTGCCGGAAGGGCGTGAGCATCTCGGAGCCAATGGCGATGATTTCGGATTTCATAAAGCAGTTGTCAGTTCTCAGTTGTCAGTTAATGATTTATGGCTTGTCATCGTCAGTGTATCGTAGTGGCGAAATGACCGCGATGAACAGGGCACAACTTCTCACGGCTCATAGCGATTCTTCGAGGTTTATGAGCGGGCCACCTGCCACAGTTGAATGCTATCATTTGTAGCAAGCTGTGGATCAAGATATGAATGGAGGAAGTGATTCGCAATGACTAAGAGATGGTTTGATTTGTGCGCCGCAGTTATGTTCTTGCTTTTCATGTTTTCGACGCAAGCACTTTGGGCAGAGTTGTCAAAGGAAGATCGCGCGGCCATCAAGCAGATGACTTCAGGTACGCTCTATCTACGCGTGGATCTTCCCTGCAAGTATGTGGTTGGCAACTGGGGCGTTGGACCGGAGAGCCTGCTCGAGGTCAGTCCCACGGATTATAGCGCGGAGCGCAAGCTTGCTCTGCCGACCCGCAAGCGCGAGAGCGTTTACTGGGGATTTTTCCCCAATAGTTCGGTGCGATACGGAAAGCCCAGCTTCAATGGCGAGACCGTGTCCCTGGATCTGGAGGGCGTGTCTCCAAACCATGAGGTAATCCTGGACTTCATCAACATCCGGAGTTTGGATGATTTCACCAAGGCATTCAATCTGGCGTTTTCCAAGGTGCCGCTGCAGGACGAGCATCCAGAGTGGCCGGCGGACGTGCGCGAAGCGATAGCGAATCACAAACTGATTCTGGGCATGACAAAGGAGCAGGCCTTTGACGTGACAGGAACGCCTATCAACGTGGTGAAGGGTACTGAAAACGACGTGAAAACGGAGACATGGTTTCCGCGCCAGGATGTTGGCACGATCATCGAAGTGAAAGCCTTTCGTGGAGCGCAGATTCAGAGCGCGCGCAGCGGATTACCGGCGTTGCTGAAGTTCAAGGGCGGAAAGCTGGTTTCCATTGAGCAATCGACGCGAACGGTTGATCTGAGCGACAAGTAGGAAAAACTTGAACCGGTGGAACGGGTGATCAAGACAACCAAAATGGTGCGCCCGGCGAGCAGGTTGGGCGCATCACTGCGTACAGAGACGGAATCATGTTCTGGTTGTTAGGGCCGGGAATGTTTTTTAATCCGGGAAATGAGAGAGTGCGGAAATGAAGATCAAGCACATTGGCGCAGTTGTTTTTCTGATATGTCCACTGCTTGCCGCCCAGCAAACTGCAAGCCAGCCTGAGGTTTCCGCGAGTCCCCAAGATCCTGTGCAGGAATCTTTGAATGCGCCTGCCGCCGCATCCGCCGTGCTGGGGGATGGGACACCGGTGGTATTGCGCGTATTGGAGACGGTTTCGTCATCCGACGCCTGGGTGGGAAAGCAGATTGCATTCGAGGTGACGGATGATGTGAAGTTGGGAGAAACCGTGGTCATTGCCAAGGGATCTCCTGCATTTGGAGCCGTGACGCGAGTGAAGACGACGGAGATGCTCGGCGAATCCGGCGCGTTGGAGTTTTCACTGGATTACGTGCGGATGGTCAACGGCGAGGAGGCCAAGTTATCGGCGCAGGTGGGCGGAGAAGGCGGCAGCCGCACAGGCGCTGTGTGGACAGGCGCGATTCTGTTGTCTCCGGCATTTTTATTTATTAATGGCAAGGACAAGACAGTACGCAAGGGCGCGACGATCACCGCCTACATCAGAGGCGATGTTCAATTGAAGATCAACGGGGCGGGTGTTTTGCTGCCACCGGCATCCTTGTCCGCCGCGGACCTGGCCGCGCTGCCGGATGTGGCTCTCACATTCAGTTCCGATCCGGCTGGCGCGGAGATCGTCATCGACGGAGAAAGCTCCGGGGTCTCGCCAGTGACCACGCTGATACGTCCGGGGACGCATCAGGTGTCGGTCAAGAAGAAGGGTTACCTGGAGTGGAAGCAGGCAGTTGATATAACGGGGCGCGTCATGCATATTACCGCGAATCTTGAACCGGTCGGCGTTCATTAAGCAATGGCCAGGACTTCGAGGTATATTGGGCGGGCAGGTGACCCGTATGTCCAGGAAAAATGATCGAACGGCGCAAACTGATGAGTCTGTCTTTCATGGCTCGTTACGCAAACGCGGTGGGCGCAACCATTTAAATTACACCCCAGCATGTGAACGCAGTCTCCGCCCAGCCGCTCCAAGGCGAAAACTCAGCGAGAGGCTGGAGCACCATCAACTTGTTTTGGAAATCTTATCGGGACCGAAGCCATTCGCCTATCCTATGATCCGCATACGATTCTACAAAGCGATTGTCATCGTTAGTGTACCGGAACTGTCAACTGAGAACTGTCAACTGTCAACTGTCAACTGTCAAAACAGATTCAGTCCTTCTACTCCTAAATCAACATCAAAAACGGCGTCGTTCGTGGCCAGAATCACGGTGCCGAGCGGCGAAAAAGCCAGGCCTACTATGTTGACTCCAGAGAGCACCAGCGTTGCCTCGCCCCGCGGCGTGACGCGCACCACGCCGCGCTGGCCGTGCAGGCAGGCGGCCACAAAGATGTTGCCGTCGCGATCCAGAGCCAGACCCTGCGGACGGCCCAGGCCGCGATACCAAGCGCGGGCGTCGCCGTTGGGCTTGATGGCCCAGATTGCATCATTGGAGCTGAGCGTAGGCCCGCTGACGTAGAGCGTTCCGGCTGCGTCCACGGCCAGATGATAGGCGGCGGGGCTGGGCTCCAGCGTCGCGTGGACAAAGATCTGGCGCTCGGGGTTGATCTTGAAGATGGTGCCGCTGCGGTCGCCCACAAAGAGATTGCCCTCGGCGTCAAAAGCCGCGCCCGTAGCCACGCCCATGCCCTCGGCGTAGAGCGCGGGCTCGCCCACCTCGTCGATGCGGTAAACGTTGCCCTCGGCGCGCGAGGTCACAAAGAGGTCGCCGTCGGGGTTGAAGGCCAGGCCAGTGGCGTTGAGAATCTCGGTGACAAAGGGCGTTCCGCGGCCATCGGGGCTGATGCGCACCACCGAGACGGGCGTCTGCTTGCCGCGCTGGCCGGAAATTGTCGCGTAAATCATGCCGGAGCGGCTGACGGCCGGATTGGTCACCGGGTGCAGCCCGTCAGAGAGCAGGCGCGCCACGCGCAGCGGAGCGGCATTGCTGACGCCGGCCGGGTTGCGCACTTCAATCATGCTGGTGCCGGCCGGCTCGGGAACCCGCAAGGCCAGGCGCGTGGAGCGGCTCATCAGCACGTGGGCCGGCTGGCCGTCCACAAGAACGGCGGGCAGCGCCGAGTCAAGCGGCCCAAGATTTGCGCCCGTCAACTCGACTTCGCCTCCAGGCAGAGCGGCGGCTGGCACCACGTCGTCAATGCGCGGTACCAGCAGTGCGCCAGCGGATTGGGGCAGGGCATGAGGCATGGCTCAGATCCAAAGATGCAACAGCGATGCTACACCCAAAGCATACAACCCCGCGCCCACATCATCGAGCACAATGCCCCAGCCTTCGGGAAGATCTTCCAGCCGGCGCACTGGCAATGGCTTCGTAATGTCGAAAAGCCGGAAGAGAATCAGCGCGATCAGCGCGTGACGCCAGTTGGCTTGGCTGCCTAGCAGCGCGATCCACTGCCCGGCAACCTCATCGACAACGACAAACTGCGGATCCTTGCGCCCGGACTGGCGCGCGACAATGGTCGAGGCTGGAATGCCCAGCAGCAGCGTCAGCGCAATTCCGGCCAGCAGAAAAGCCAGCAGCGCATGTGCGGTCGAGGAAACGCCCCACGCGAACGCCGCCCATAGCAGCACCGCGGCCACCGAACCCCACGTGCCCGGTCCGGGTTTGCCGAAGCCAGCGCCAAAAAATGTGGCGACGGTCCAGGCCCACAGCGTCTTCGATTGCTTTGAAGCATCAGTTGTCATAGGAGTCTCCGCCGCCACGGATGCCGCCGCCCAACCCGCCCAGGTCTTCCAGAACCTCTGGGTCCAGAACCGGCGAACTGATCTTGTAAACGCCCATCGCCCACTTGCCCAGATCGATCTTGCGGCAGCGGTCGCTGCAAAATGGAAAGTCCTCTTCCTTGGCGCGGACGATCATCCCGCAGGTGGGGCAGTGGAGGTGCTTGCCGGATTTTTTCCTGGTGGCCATGAAATTTGATTCTATTGCCTGGACGCTCAGAGCGCGACGACGTCGAGACCGGGGATTAGTTGAAAATGGCGAAGATTGGCGGTGGCCACCGCGTACCCGATCTCCAGGGCAGTCGCGCCGATGAGGAGATCCAAAGAGGGAATGGTAACCCCGATGGCCCGCTGTTCCCCATCGATTCTGCCGGCGAGGAATGCAGTGGATTTGGTGTAGGGGACGACTTCCAAATCGGTCAGCAGTTCTTGAATGTATGCTTCCCGGCGAAAGCGAATTCGAGGTTCCGTCGCGCGATAGACAGCGTGGACGATCTCGGTGAGGGCGATGGAAGAAATTGCCAACTGTTGCAATCCAACGGCAGACGCAACTTGAGCAAAGAGCTGTAAGGGCATATCGCCGCGCCGCTCGGCGG
The DNA here is from genome assembly GCA_964509755.1 of uncultured Occallatibacter sp. GTDB lineage: Bacteria > Acidobacteriota > Terriglobia > Terriglobales > Acidobacteriaceae > Telmatobacter. The sequence continues at coordinate 94,448 of CAZDYU010000003.1, forward strand.
CGATCACGATGCTGGAATCGAGGATCGATCCCATTCGGGCGGATTCAGCGGTTCGTTATGGCTGTTGATTGCGTCTTCAAGATCGCGCCCGAAGTTCCCGTCAAGTGTCACTGTCGAGCCGCGCGCTTCGGCCCGTGCAATGATCTCAGAGAGCAGAAGATCCGGACGCCTCGTTGGCCGACTAACAACAGCGACAGTCTCGCCGTGGTCCTCGATCGCCACATCGGCGCCGGCGCGGATGTGGGACATGACGGCCGCGAAGTTGCGGGCCGCCTCAGCCTCCGGGATGTGAATCGTCTCCATGCTTTGATGATAACGCAAATTCGGTTTACAGCGGCCCACTGATGACGCGCGCCACCACATCGTACTCATGCGCCTCGGTAATTTGAGCCTTGTAGAAGCGCCCAGCCTCCAGCGCTTCAACATTGGCGCCAAGGTCGCTGAAGTCGTTGATGTAGACCTTGCCGTCGATCTCCGGCGCGTGAAACTGCGTGCGGCCCTCCCACAGCAGCGGCGTCTCTTCGCTCTCGCCCTCGGCCAGCAAAACCAACTCACGCCCCACCCACTGCTGTTTGGCGCGCTTGCTGATCGCCTGCTGCAGTTTCATCAGCTTGCGCTTGCGGGCTTCAATCGTCCGCTTGGGAATCTTCGCATCCAGAGAGTATGCGCCTGAGCCTTCTTCGTCGGAGTAAGTAAAGACGCCCAGCCAGTCGAATCTTGCTTGGTTGATGAACTCGACCAAAAGATCAAAATCGCGGAGCGATTCGCCGGGAAATCCGACAATAAACGAAGTTCGCAGAGCAATCCCAGGGACAGCCGCGCGAACTTTCTCCAGTGTCTTCAGAAATATCTCCGCACCCGCGCCGCGCTTCATCCGCTTCAACACATCCGGCGACGCGTGCTGCAAGGGCAGGTCGAGATATTTGCAGATATTGTCGTGGCGCGCTATGGTGTCGAGCAGCTTGCCGGTAATGCGGTTCGGATAAGCATAGAGAAATCTCAGCCAGCGCAAGCCCTCGATGCCGGCCAGTGCGTCCAGCAGCGTCGCCAGGCCGTCCTTCAGGCCCAGGTCTTCGCCGTAGCAGGTGGTGTCCTGGCCAATCAGCGTGATCTCGCAAACCCCGCGCGCCACAAGCTGCCGCGCCTCGGCGACCACCGACTCGAAGCGCCGCGACCGGAATTTTCCCCGCAGATTCGGGATGACGCAAAAGCTGCAAGGGTGGTCGCAGCCCTCGGCAATCTTGATGTACGCCGAGGACTTTGGCGTGGTCAAAAAACGCGGCGTGGTTTCGTCGTAGAGATAAGTGGGCAGTAGATGCGTCGCGCCCTGCCAGTCATCGCGCCTGAACCGCCCTTGCTGCTCGCGCAGGTCGCCCTCTGGCCTCGAACTGGAAGTACGAGCCTCAGGTTGAAGAGCATCGGCTTCAGCTTGAAGGGTGCGGGCTTCGGCTTGAAGAGCATCGGCTTCAGCTTGAAGGGTGCGGGCTTCGGCTTGAAGAGCATCG